>CAYZKY010000042.1:0-39614 GCA_964478815.1 uncultured Verrucomicrobiota bacterium | reverse complement strand
AGGCTCGCGACTAGCCGTGGGAACGTTCGGGCGAGGCGCCCGAACGGGACAGGCGGGGCGCCCGTCCGACCCTGGAACGATGGGCGCCACTTTGGGCCGCATATGGAACTGGCCAGCCAGCCGCTCCTCGCCTAGACTGGCTGTCCGATGGTGAGTCTTTCCAAACCGGAAGTTATTTACACCCACGAGAGCGACCTGGATGGTCTCGTCTCCGGGTTGTTGCTGCAGCGGCTGGCCGAGAAGCTGTTCGGCCAGAAGCCCCGGTTGCTGGCGTTTCACAATCAGAGCTGGCGGCAGCGGCCGTTGCAGGAGCGCGCGGCCTGGGTGGCGGACATGACCTTCGAAGCGCGTCTGGACAAGCCGAACTGGCTGGTGGTGGACCATCATCCGATCGATGCGACGCCGCGTTTCGCGCAGTTGGTGCATGATGTGAACAAATCGGCCAGCCTGCTGGCGTACGAGCTCTGCCGCGAACACGGACTGGCGAACGAGAAGCTGGACCGGCTGGTGAGGCTCAGCGATATCTCGGATTTATTTCACACTGAGTCGCCCGATTTCGACCGCGCGCTGGATTACGCGAACCTCGTCAAGGCATACGGATTCTGGAACCTGCATGCCGTGCTCGACGGCGCGCTGGAGACGCTCGTGGATCATCCCCTGCTGGAGGTGATGGAGGTGAAGCGCCGGGTGGAAAACCCCATCGGCTTCGAGTGGAGCAAGAGCCGGATTCAACGGATCTGCGGAACGGTGGGTTATGTGGAGGCGGTGGTCGGCAATCTCAATTTGATCGTACACCGGCTGTTGCAGGAGAAAGCCACGGAATATCCCGTGCTGCTCACGCTGCTGCGGAAGGGCAACGGCACGATGGTCGTGAGCTTGCGCAGCCGGCAGGGGGAGGCGCTGCCCATCGCGGGGAAACTCCACGGGGGCGGGCATCCCAATGCATGCGGGGCGACGCTCCCGCGCTCGGTGCAGAGCGTGGAGGATGCGCTGGATTATCTCCGCAAGCTGCTCGACACGGAAAGCCACGAGCAGGGCCTCACCGGATTGGAGGAAGCGTTCACGCTGGCCGCGGCCTCGGCTTCGGCGCGGTGAAGGCGGCGTTCAAAGAATGGGCGGTGGTGGTCGACGCCCTGGGGCGGGGGGAGCAGATTTTTATCCTGCGGAAAGGGGGCATCCACGAAGGAGCGGGGGGCTTTCGGATGGAGCACCCGGAATTCTTTTTCTTTCCCACGCTGTTCCATCAGCAGCGCGAATCCGTCGTACCGTCGGCCCAGGCGCGTTTCGATGCGCTCGCTCCCCGGCTCTCGACGGAGCGGGTCTCGATCGCGTTTTTCGCGCGGGTGGCGGAATGGCACCGCTTGACGGGCTTTGACCGGGTGGAACGGCTCGCCGGACAGCACGTCTGGCGGAACCAGGTGCTCCGCGAGCGATTCGACTGGGGCCGCGAGGAAGGCATCTTCGCGATCGCGCTGCGGGTCTCGCGGCTGGCGCGACCGGTTGAGCTTCCCAATCTGCCGGAATACGGCGGCTGCAAATCATGGATCGATCTCGCGGTCGAACCATCCCTCGACGGCGCGCAACCGGTGCTGGAAGATCGGGCGTTCGCGGCAAAACTGGCGGCTTTCCAGGCGGCGGTGAGCGGAGATTCGTGACGACTCAGCCCCAATTGATTCTCGCTTCGGCTTCGCCCCGGCGCGCCGAACTTCTAGGAACGCTTGGGCATCCGTTTCGGGTGGTGACGAGCGCGGTGCCGGAAACGGAGGACGAATCGCTTGGGCCATCCGGCGTGGCACTGGCGAACGCGCGGCGGAAGGCGCAGGCGGTGGCGGCGGCGCATCCCGATGCGCTCGTGCTCGGCGCAGATACGGTGGTGGCGCTCGGCAACAAACTTTTCGGCAAGCCGCGCGACATGGCGGAGGCCGAGCGATTTCTGATGGAGCTGGCGGGCCAGACGCACGAGGTCGTGACGGGCGTGTGCCTGAGGCAGGGGACGCGGCAGCGCGAATTCGCGGTTCGATCCGAGGTTGAGTTTCGGGCGTTCTCGCCGGAGGTGGCCCGCGCGTATATCGCCAAGGTGAATGTTTTGGACAAAGCGGGCGCATACGCCATCCAGGAGCACGGCGAGATGATCGTGCGCCGGTTTGAGGGCTCTCGATCCAATATCATTGGGCTGCCGCTTGAAGCGGTCGAACGCGAACTCGTTTCTTTCGGCTTCAATCCACTTCCGGCAGGGCGAGGAGCAGTTTCTTGATTTCGTTCAAGCGCGCGGAGGCTTCCTTGCGGGCGAGGCGAGGGAATTTGCCGCCCTGCATTACGAGGTCGTTATGCCGGGTCAGTTTGAGCTTGTCGCCCTCGCTTTCGATTTCACTCACGCCGCGCGCGCCGGCGATGATCTTCAGCTCCGTAACCTGCAGCAGCAATTCGGCGGCGGGAGCGAGCTTGCCGAAACGATCGCGCAACTCGGTGCGAATGCGATCCAGCGCCGCCTTGTCTTCGGCCTGGGCGAGCTTGCGATAAATCCCGATGCGTTGCTGGGCATCCGGGATGTAACTGACCGGAAGGTAGGCGGGCGCGCGGATGCCCTTCGTTTCTGGCCCGGGTTCCGTGAAGGGAACACCCCCGGCCGGGCGCGTTTTAGTGGCAGGTAGGCGTGCGGACTCTTCCCCTGGATTGAGCGCCAGAAAATCGAGGCGCACCTGGACATCGGCCCGCCGGTGCACTTTCTCTCCTTTGAGCGAGCCCACGCTCTGCTTCAGCAGTTGGCAGTATAGATCGAACCCGACTGCCGTAATGTGGCCGCTCTGCTGCGCGCCCAGCAGATTGCCGGCGCCGCGAATTTCCAGATCGCGCATCGCAATCTTGAACCCGCTCCCGAGGCTCGAGTACTGCTTGATCGCGCTGATCCGTTTGCGGACATCGCTGAGCAGAGAGGCGTGCCGGGGCAGGAGCAGATACGCGTAGGCCTGGTGCTTGTACCGCCCGACCCGGCCGCGCAATTGATACAGATCGCTCAGCCCGAAACGATCCGCGCGATCGATGATGATGGTGTTGGCATTGGGAATATCGATCCCGCTCTCGATGATGGTTGTGGAGACCAGGACGTCGGCCTCGCCATCAATGAACTTCACCATCACTTCCTCCAGTTCGTCCGAGTCCATCTGGCCGTGTCCCACCACGACGCGCGCCGCCGGCACGAGCGAACGGACACGGGCCGCGACTTCGTAAATATCCAGGACGCGGTTATGCAGGAAGTAGGTCTGCCCGCCGCGATTCAATTCCCGCTGGATGGCATCGCGGATCAATCGTTCGTCGTATTGGCTTACCACGGTTTCGACCGGCAGGCGGTCTTGCGGCGGCGTTTCGATCGTGCTCATGTCACGCGCGCCAGCAAGCGCCAGGTACAGGGTGCGGGGAATCGGCGTGGCGCTGAGCGTGAGGACATCCACGAGCTGGCGCAACAGCTTGAGCTTCTCCTTGTGCATCACGCCGAAGCGTTGCTCTTCGTCGATCACCACCAGGCCCAGATCCTTGAACGACACATCGTCCTGCACCAGTCGATGCGTGCCCACCACGATGTCCACGGCCCCCTCCGCGAGGTCGGCCAGCACGCGGCGCTGCTCTCCCTTGGTGCGGAACCGGCTCAATTGCTCGACGCGAACCGGATAATCCGCCATGCGCTCGCGCAGCGTATTGAAATGTTGCTGGGCGAGAATGGTCGTCGGAACGAGAAACGCGACCTGCTTGCCGCCCATGACCGCCTTGAAGGCGGCGCGAATCGCCACTTCGGTCTTCCCGTAACCGACATCCCCGCAGATCAGGCGGTCCATCGGTTTCGGCGCGGCCATGTCGAGCTTGGCCTGGTCGATCGCGCGCTTCTGGTCGGGCGTCTCTTCGTAAATGAACGCGCCTTCGAACTCCCGCTGCCACGGCGTGTCCTCCCCGAACGGATGCCCGGGCAGCGATTCGCGCGCTGCCTGCATCGAGAGCAATTCCGCCGCGAGATCGCGCACCGCCTCCTCCGCCTGCGCTTTGGCCTTGTGCCAGCGGGTGCCCCCCAGCGTGTGCAACGGCGGATGCGCCTTGCCCGCGCCGACATATTTGCTGACGAGGTGCGCCTCCGTCACCGGCACGTAGAGGCGCGGCGGCGATTGCCCCGAGTCCGCGGGCGCGTATTCGATCACGAGGCATTCCGCTCCTTCGGTCAGGTCGCGCGAGCCGCCTTGCTTTTGGCCCAGGCCCGCGGGCGAAGCTTCCAGCCCTTGGTACCGGCCGATGCCGTGCTGCAAATGGACGACGAAATCGCCCGGGCTGAGATCGCCGAAATCGATGTCCAGCGCCGAGCGGGTCGCGGCGGCGTGCGGCGATTTCAACCGCCGCGGGCGGACCACCTTGTACCGGCCGAAGACTTCCGCGTCCGTGACGACGACGACCCTCGCCGCCTCGCACTGAAATCCCCGGCTCAAGGCCCCGATCTCGAAGGTCGGGGCGAGTTTCGGTTCGGTTCGATCCAAGCCGTACTCCGCCCACACTTCTTCGAAGCGCTGCCGTTCGCCTTCGTTGTTACAGACGACATGGACTTGCCGTTCCTGCCGCAGCCAACGGTGAATCTGGTCGAAAAAGGCCCGCCGCTGCGCCTGCGCCACTTCGGGATCGGCCGCGCGGTCCAGGCTCGGCCGGAACGCGTCGAGGCTCTCCACGAATGGGGCCGCCGGCTCCGGCTCCGCCAGGGCCAGCTCCGCCAGCGCGCGCGGCGCTCCGGCTTCGAACCCGGCAAATTCTGCCGGGTCGATCGTTTCGGCGAGGCTCACCGTGGCCAAGCCGCGCTCCTCGGCCGCCCGCAAAAACTCCACCCACGAGCAGGACAAGCGGTCCCCTGAGGGAATTTGCGCTTCGTATTGTTCCGCCGCTCTGAGCAACGCGGCGGGGTCGGCGAGGATGAGGATGGTCGAGGCCGGGAGGTGATCGAGCAACAGCGCCAGCTCCGGCCCCTCGGCCGGCGTGTCCGCCTGTTTTTTCAGGAAGGCCAGTTCTCCGGCGGGCGGCAACGCCACCTCCTCGATCGCTTCGCGGGAGATCTGGGTTTGCGGATCGAAATACCGCAGCGACTCGATCTCGTCCCCGAAGAACTCGAACCGCACCGGCCAGGGCGAGGGGAGGGGGTAGACATCCAGAATGCCGCCCCGCAACGCCAGTTCGCCCTTCTGCGTCACCTGCGCTTCCGGCTCGTACCCCTGGTCCTCCAGCCATTCCACCAGGTCGAGCGGCTCGATCCGGTCGCCGCGCTTCAGCCGCCGCAGCCGGCGTTCGAACTCGCCGGGCGGAAAGGTTCGCTGCAGGAGGGCCGGCACGCTCGCCACCACGGCGCGCGCGAATCCCGGAGCTGCCGCGGCCGCGAGCGTCTCCAGTCGTTCGCTAATTGTATCCGCATGCGGCAGCCGGGCTTCGTGCGGCAGGACATCCCAGGCGGGAAAAAACAATGGCTTGGCCCCTGGACCGTTTGGAGGATCGGTGTCCCGCAGCCAGGTCGATAAGTCCTGCTCGAACGCCTCCTGGGTCTTGAGCCCCTCCGTCACCAGCAGGATGGGGCGGGTTGGGAAAAGCCGTTTCAGGCAGGCGGCCAGAAACGCGTGTCCGGCTGCATGCACACCGGGGGCCACCCCCGCCCCGCCGGCCTCCACGCGTGCGCGCAGATCCTGCATCGGCGGAGTCCGCAATACTCCATCCAGCAGTCGATCGATCAACGGGCTACCCCTCAGTGTCGCGGCGAACTTGGCACGCCCCGCCCCGCGGGGTCAAGACGGGGAACCACCCTCCCCCGGGCGGTTCCGCGCAACAAATCGGCGCGTCGCGGGTAGATAAAAGAAGAGAGCCGGCGTTGCATTCTCGGGTTTGACAGTGGCATCCCGGCTGCTACGTAGGCTCTCGCCGGTCGGTATGCGGCAATTTGCGGACAAATTGTCGGAGTTATAAATAACCGCTGCATACCTGGTTCGCGCCGGCCAAACGAAACAAAAAAAGTACGTAAGCATATGCAGATCAAGACCAACCGTAAGTCCGGTTTCACGCTCGTCGAAATCATGATCGTTGTGGCGATCATCGGCCTCCTCGCCGCCATCGCCATCCCGAACTTCGTCAAGGCTCGTGGAACCGCCCAGAAGAACGCGTGCATCAACAACCTCCGCCAGATCGACGGCGCGAAGGAACAGTGGGCGCTCGAGAACAAGAAGGCCTCCGGCGACGCGATCGTCGATGCCGAAGTGAACGCCTACATCAAGGGCAACGCCGCCCCGACATGCCCTGCCAGCGGCACCTATACCTACGGCAACGTGGACGCCGCCCCGACCTGCGACGTCGCCGGCCACACGCTGTAATCCGAGCCCAATTTGCGCTTAATCGCAGGCTTGGGGCTCCGCCTCAAGCCTGTTTTGCTTAAGGGCACGAATCTCGAACATGCAAACCAGCCAATACCGAGTGCGCCAGCGAGGGTTCACCCTTGTGGAAATCCTCATCGTGGTCGCGATCCTCGGGATGCTCGTTGGCCTGGCGTTTCCGGCGTTCATGAAATCCCGCACGCAGGCACGCAAGCAAACCTGCATCGAGAATCTCGCCCAGATCGAATCCGCCAAGCAAATTTGGGGGGTCGAAACAGGCAAGAAGGACGGGGATACCCCCACGGATGCCGATCTGATCGGGTCCGATGCCTATATCAAATTCAAGCCCAGTTGCCCGGGCGGCGGAACGTACGAATTCCAGCCCATCGGCACCACGGCTACCTGTACTGAAGACGGGCATAGCTACTAAGCTTTAGCTCTCAGGATTGATCCGAAACGCTTCCGCTGCTCACGGAAGCGTTTTCTTTTCCGCGACACGCAGCCCCGCGTTTGACCGGCTTCTTTTCCGGCCGGCGCCGCCCTTCGGCAACGCCAGCGGCCTCCGCGTTCTCGCGCCGGATTGCAAATCTGAGAATTGCTCCGAGAGCCGGTGGCAAAAATGCGACCGATCACACTCTCGATGCTGGGCAAAGTCTCCGCGATGCGGTAGAAATGGGTCTGTGAAACCCTTGCGCCCAAGTCATGTTCGCGCATCGGAGCCGGGCGGGTTCCGGTGCCGACCTCTCCATGTCGGCGGGACGATCCGCGCGGCGTGGGCGCTCTGCTGGACCGTGCTGCTGGGGCTCGCGGTCAACGCCTTCACCGCGGACACCCAACCCCAGGAACGTTGGTGGTCCCTCCGTCCGCTGGTGCGCCCGGCCTTGCCCTCAACCGCTCCAGGCACACTCCCGGAGCATCCGGTCGATATCTGGGTTCAGGCCAAACTGCGCGAACAGGGCCTCGATCCCTCTCCCGAAGCCGGCCGCCGCACGCTGTTGCGCCGCCTGTCGTTCGATTTGACCGGGCTGCCTCCTGCGCCTGCCGAAGTCGAGCGCTTCCTGAACGATTCCTCCCCGTCGGCCTACGAACGGCTTGTCGATCGCCTGCTCGATTCGCCCGCTTATGGCGAGCGCTGGGCCCGCCACTGGCTCGATGTCGTCCACTACGGCGACACGCACGGTTACGATAAGGACAAATTGCGCGAGAATGCCTGGCCGTATCGCGACTATGTCATCCGCGCCTTTAATGCCGACAAGCCCTATGAGCGTTTCGTGCAGGAGCAGCTCGCGGGCGATGTGTTTTTCCCGGACGATCCCGACGCGTTCGAAGCCCTCGGCTTCATCTCCGCCGGCCCGTGGGATTTCATCGGCCATGCCGAGGTGCCGGAAACCAAGATCGACGGACGCATCGCGCGCCACCTGGATCGCGACGACATGGTCGCGAACACGCTCAACACGTTTAACAGCCTGACCGTGCAGTGCGCCCAGTGCCACTATCACAAGTTCGACCCGATCTCGAGCGAGGATTACTACAGTTTGCAGGCGGTCTTCGCGGCGGTCGATCGCGCCGATCAGGAATACGACCGCGATCCCGCCGTCAATGCCCGACGCCGGGCGCTGCGCCAGGAGGAGCGTTCGCTCGAATCCGCGCGCAAAGCGCTCGAGGCGGACATTCAAAAAGCCGGCGGCACCTCGCTCGCGGAACTCAAAAAAGCCGCCGAACCCGCCCCGGAGAAGAAGAACCGGCCGGCCGCCTACGGGTATCACAGCGCCGTAGAGGCGCAGCCGGATACCGAAAAATGGGTTCAAGTCGATTTCGGCGCTCCCGTCCCGATTCAGAAGATTCTCCTGGCTCCGTGTTCGGACGATTTTGCCAGCATCGGCGATGGTTTTGGTTTTCCCGCGCGCTTCAAGATCGAGCTCTCCCATCATCCTGACTTCCGCGAAGGCGTCACGCGGGTGGCCGACCGCACCTCCGCCGATTTGCCGAACCCCAAACTCACGGCCCAGGTCTTCGAATTCCCGGCCACACCCGCCCGCTACCTGCGCGTCACCGCCACCAAGCTCGCGCCGCGCCAGAACGACTTCATCTTCGCGCTCGCCGAGCTGGAGGCGTTCGGCCCCGCGGGCACGAATCTCGCGCGCCAGGCCACGGTGACTGCGCTCGATTCCATCGAAAGCCCTGAACGCTGGGCGAAATCCAATCTGGTCGATGGCCTGTTCCCGGGCGCCTCAGAGGCAACCTCACCGGCAGACAAGGCCCGCCGTCAGCAGGAATACCTCGCGGCCTACGAGCGCCTGGTGGCCGCGCCGACGCGCACGGCTTGGCACGAAACGACCAATCGGCTCGCCGAAATCCGCCGGCAACTGGCCGCCCTGCCCATCCCGAACCGGGCGTTCGTCGGTGCGATTCATCATGGCAGCGGCGCCTTTCGCGGCACCGGCCCTGACGGCGGCAAGCCTCGTCCTATTTTCGTGCTCAACCGCGGCGATGTCCGCAAACCGGGCGCGGAAGCTCCGCCCGGAGCGCTCTCGTGCCTGCCGGAACTCCCCGCCCGTTTCGACCTCCCCGCCGAAAGCGGCGAAGGCGCGCGCCGGGCCGCGCTCGCCCGCTGGATCGCCGCGCGCGAGAACCCGCTCACCTGGCGCAGCATCGTCAACCGCGTCTGGCAGTATCATTTCGGCCGCGGCCTGGTCGACACGCCGAACGATTTCGGTCGCATGGGGGCTCTCCCCACGCACCCGGAGCTTCTCGACTGGCTCGCGGCCGAGTTTCGCGATGGCGGGCAGTCGTTCAAAAAACTGCATCGCCTGCTGGTGACCAGCCGCACCTACCGGCAGGTCTCGACCATCGGGGCCGAACACGCCGAGGCCACCCTGCGCGATGTCGACAACCGCTGGCTCTGGCGCATGAACCGCCGCAAGCTCGAAGCCGAAGCCGTCCGCGATTCCGCCCTCTGGGTGAGCGGCCGCCTCGATCCCGCCATGTATGGCCCCGGCTTTCGCGATTTTGTCATCGATAAGCCCGAGCACTCGCCCCATTACGAGTATCATCTGCACGATCCGAACGATCCCAAAACCCACCGGCGCTCGATCTACCGTTTTATCGTCCGCTCGCAACAGCAACCGTTCATGACGGTCCTGGACTGTGCCGATCCGTCCATGCTCGTCGAAAAACGGAACCAAAGCCTCTCGCCGCTTCAGGCGCTCGCCCTGCTCAACAATGGCTTCATGCTGACGATGGCCCAGGCCTTCGCCCAACGCCTCGAATCCGAAGCTCCGGACCTCCCGGCTCGCGTGGATCGGGCCATGCAACTCGCCTTCGCCCGCGCCCCCAGCCTTGCCGAGCGGGCCGGGCTGATCGAGTACGCGCGCGAACACGGCCTGCCGAACATGAGCCGCCTCCTTTTCAACCTGAACGAATTCCTGTTCGTCGACTGATCGTGAAAACGCATCCCTCGCCCTATCACCGGCTCGCGGCTCAGGCGGCCCCTCTTTCCCGGCGCGAGTTTCTCTGGCGCTCCGGCGGCGGGCTCGGCGGCATCGCCCTCGCCTCGCTCCTCGCCCGCGATGCTTCGGCCGCCGTCACGAGCGAAGGGCTTTTCGCGGGACGCCTCCATTTTCCGCCGCGCGCCAAACGGGTAGTGCAAATGTTCATGGCCGGCGCGGCCAGCCATGTCGACATGTTCGATTACAAACCGCTGCTCGAGAAAAAACACGGGGAGAAGTGGGATGTCGGGGAGACGGTCGAACTTTTTCAAAGCGAGCCCGGTTCCGTGTTCGCCTCGCCGTGGCCCTGGCGGCAGTATGGCCAATCGGGCAAATGGCTGAACGACATAGTCGCCCCGCTCGGCGCGGTCGTGGACGACATGGCCTTCGTCCATAATCTGGTCGGCAAGACCGGCGTCCATAGCCAGGCCACCTATCTGCAAGCCACCGGTTTTCAATCCCCCGGCTTTCCCGGCATGGGCTCCTGGGTCAGCTACGGGTTGGGAAGCATTAACGAGAATCTTCCCGCCTTTGTCGTCCTCCCGGATCACCGTGGCTTCGCTTCGAACGGCCCGAAAAATTGGGACTCGGCCTTTCTGCCGGCCCAGCATGCCGGGGCCATGGTGTATCCCGAGCGCGAAACGCCCATCGCCGATCTCTTCCCGCATCGCGCCGGTTCCTTCATCGATTCTCGCAGCGAAACCGCCACCCAATCGCTCCTCGCCCGCCTTAATCGCGAGCACGCCGCCGAACGCGAGGGCGATTCCCGCCTCGAAGCCCGCATCCGCACCTACGAACTCGCCGCCCGCATGCAGCTCGCCGCGCCGGAAGCGCTCGACATTTCCCGCGAACCGGAATACATGCTCCGCCTGTACGGCATCGATCAATCCACCAAAAATTGGCCCAAGGAGATTAACGTTCCGGAAGAGGAGGATTATTTCGGCCGCAAATGCCTCGCCGCGCGCCGCCTCCTCGAACGCGGCGTCCGCTTCGTCCAGATCTGGTCCGGGAACGACAATGGCTTTCCCCGCCGCAATTGGGATTCCCACGAAGATATCGCGCGCGACCACAAACCGCTCTCTCTCGGCATGGCGCGCGGAGCCGCCGCCTTGATTGCCGACCTCCGCGACCGCGGCCTCCTCGACGACACGATCATTCTCTGGACCACCGAATTCGGCCGCATGCCCTGTGCCCAGGGAGGCAAGGGGCGCGACCACAACCCGTTTGTTTTCACCAACTGGCTGGCGGGCGGCGGCATTCGCGGCGGAGCCACCTATGGCCCCAGCGACGAATGGGGTTACAAACCGGCCGAGCGGGCGAATCACACCACCGTCTACGATATCCACGCCACGATCCTTCGTCTCCTTGGTCTCGACCACGAGAAACTCGTCATCCGTCACAATGGCATTGACCGCCGCCTGACGGACGTCCACGGCCACGTCATTTCCGAACTCATGGCCTGAACCGCGTGGAGGAGACCGGAGCGCTTGGTCAATCCAGCCAATTCTCGAATTTCAGGCCGGGGACTTGAGCGAAATCGACGCGGTTCCGGGTCAGCAAGGTGACGTCGTAGGCCAGGGCGATGCAGGCGATTTTGAGGTCCATGGAGCCGATGCGGATGCCCTGCTGGCGAAAAGCGGTAAAGAGGCGAGCAGAGTCTTCGTCCAGCGGAAGGATGAGCCAATGAGCGAAGGTGTCAATTTGCCGCCGCAGTTTCTCGTACGGCCTGATCTGGCGATGCGGGTCGGGTTCCCTGTTGATGGCCGCGAGCCAGCCGCGCATTTGTTCTTCCGCCGTTATGACGGTAACGGTTTTTTCTTCGGAGGAACGTTCAAGACGAGCCGTGAGCCGCTGGCCGGCGGCATGGTTGCGCTCCAGCTCCGAGAAATGGTCTGAGTCAAGAACCAGCAACTTCTTTTTCCCATGTTTGCCGCCCGCGATATTCGCGACCGAGCCGGACCGCTTCTTCGAAGTCGGGATCGTTCGCGAAAATGCCAACGGTGCGCCGCCAGTCTTTCGGGTGGCCGTTCGGGAGCTGTTGTTGCTCGGCCAGCAGCGCCTTCTTTTTTTCGAGGGCGGCGGCGTGAACTTCCACAGTCAGATTCATAGAGGAATATTATCGTACGGCTGGGCCTCATTCCAACGGGAATTAAGCGTGGTCGAAAAGTGGCGGTCTGCGGGGGCCTTGGGGATAATCGCACCCGGCGGCTTTGGCGCGGTTGCCAAGCGGGCTCCGGTTCCTTACGGTTCGCCGGACGTATGGAAAAAGTGGTGATTATCGGAACGGGGTGTGCCGGACTGACGGCGGCGTTGTACACCGCCCGCGCCAACCTCAAGCCCCTGGTTCTCACCGGCGTGATGCCCGGCGGCCTGCTCACCACCACCAGCATCGTCGAGAATTTCCCGGGGTTTCCCGAAGGCATCGATGGCTACGAACTGATGACCCGCATGCAAAAGCAGGCGGAGCGATTTGGAGCGCGCGTCCAGTTCGGCACGGTCGAAGCCGTCGATCTCAAGCAACGCCCCTTTATCCTGACTGTCGACGGCGAACGGGTCGAGGCCGAGACGGTCATCATCGCGACCGGCGCCAGCCATCGGCATCTCGGCCTGGAGAGCGAGCATCTCCTCGAGAAAAAGGGCGTCACCTATTGCGCCACCTGCGATGGGGCTCTTCCGGTCTTTCGCAATAAGCCGCTGGTGGTGGTCGGCGGTGGCGATTCCGCCTGCGAAGAGGCCACTTACCTCACCCGCTTTGCCTCCACCGTCTACCTCGTTCATCGCCGCGATACGCTCCGCGCCTCCCGCATCATGGCTGAGCGCACGCTCGCGAACCCCAAGATCAAGCCGATCTGGAATTCCGTCGTCACCGAAGTTCTCGACGTCAAGCAAGATACGGTCACCGGCGTCCGCCTCAAGGATGTCGGCACGGGAGCCGAATCCGTGTTGGATTGTGCCGGCGTGTTTGTCGCCATTGGCCACGTTCCCAACACCGCGTTGTTCCAGGGCGTGATCGATCTCGACGAGAACGGCTATGTGATCCCCAAGAGCGGCGCGCAAACAAACATCCCCGGTGTCTTTGTCGCGGGCGATTGTTCGGATCATGTTTACCGCCAGGCCGTCACTGCCGCTGGCCAAGGCTGCGCTGCCGCCATCGAGGCGGAACGGTATCTTGCCGCCCAATCCGCCTGATCCACGCTCGCCGCCGGATCCTCCGGCATTTGGCACCCGCCCTGCGCGTGCTATGTTGTGCGCGGAGTTATGAATCTCTCGCTCGAATCGATCCGCCAGGAATCCAGCCGTTGGACCGGTCTCCGGGCGGACTTTCCCGCCCTCCACCAAAAGGTGCATGGCGCCGACCTGATTTACTTCGATAACGCGGCCACCACGCAAAAACCGCGGGTGGTGATCGATGCCCTGCGCCATTACTACGAGCACGACAACGCCAATGTCCACCGCGGCATTCATGAGCTGAGCCACCGCGCCAGTACGGCCTACGAAGCCAGCCGCGCCCGCGTCGCGCAGTTTCTGAACGCCCGCAGCGCGGAGGAAATCGTCTTCACGCGCGGCACCACCGAATCGATCAATCTGGTCGCTTACGCGTGGGCTCAGAAGTTTCTCAAACGCGGCGACCGCATTCTGCTCACCGAGATGGAGCACCACAGCAACATCGTGCCCTGGCAGTTGCTGGCCGATCGCATCGGCGTCCAACTGGTCTTCCTTCCCGTCACCGGCGACCGCGGGCTGCTCGAACTGAGCCGCCTCGACGAGTGGCTCACGCAGGACATCCGCCTCTTCGCCTTCACCCATATCTCCAACTCGCTCGGCACCGTCAATCCTGCCGCCGAACTTTGCGCCGAAGCCCGCAAACGCGGCATTGTCACGCTCGTCGATGCCGCCCAAAGCGCCGGCCACCGCCCGGTCGATGTCCAGGAGATCGGCTGCGATTTTCTCGCCTTGTCCTCCCACAAAATGTGCGGCCCCACCGGTGTCGGCGTCCTCTACGGCCGCCGTGAACTCCTCGAAGCGATGGACCCCTGGCAGGGCGGCGGCGACATGATCTCCAATGTCGAATACGAACGCAGCACCTGGGCCCAGGTCCCCCATAAATTCGAAGCCGGCACGCCCCACATCGCGGGCGTCATCGCTTTCCAGGCCGCCCTCGATTACCTCGACCGGGTTGGCCGCCGCCAGATCCAGGAACATGACATGGCCCTCGGCGCTTACGCTTACGAACAATTCGCCCGCCTCAACGGCATTCGCGTTCTCGGCCCCCTGGAAGGGCGCGCCGGCGTCGTCAGCTTCGTCCTCAAGGATGTCCATGCCCACGATGTCGTGACGATGGCCGACCGGCGCGGCGTCGCGTTTCGCGGCGGCCACCACTGCAACCAGCCCTTGATGCGCAAGCTCGGCGTCGAATCGACCGCCCGCGCCAGTTTCTACCTCTATAACACCACCGCCGAGATCGATCGCTGCGTCGAGGTCCTGCGCGAAGTCCAGAAATTCTTCGGCGCATGAGCGCACCCGCCACCGCCATCGCCGGTATTGGACTGCATTCCACGATGCAGGAAGTTCTTGAGGAATTTCCCGGCGCGCGGCGCGCCCTGTTCCGCAAATACCACATCGGCGGCTGTTCGAGCTGCGGCTTCGACTCCGGCGAAACGCTCGCCCAGGTCTGCGCGCGCAACGGCAACCTCGATGGTCCGCAAGTCCTCGATTTTCTTCGACAGAGCCACCTCGAAGACGAACGCATCCTGATTTCTCCTGCTGAACTCTCCCGTCTGCGCCAGGAGAACGGCACTCTCCGCTTGCTCGACATCCGCACGCGCGAGGAATGGGAGGCTGCGCGCATCGAAGGGGCCCTTCTGTTCACCGAAGCCATGATGACCGAGATGCTCGGGCGCTGGCCGCGCGATCTCCCCATCGCGATTTACGATCACCTCGGCCAGAAAAGCATGGACGCCGCCGCCTACTTCCTCGGCCACGGCTTCCAAAATGTCCGTGCGCTTCGCGGCGGCCTCGACGCCTGGTCCCGCGAAATAGATCCCTCCGTCCCCCGCTATCGATTGGAATGAACCCCGAAGAGGATTTTCAACGCAAAGTTGCCGAAGCCATCGCCCATCCGAAGAACATGGGCGAAATGGAGGCTGCCGACGCGGTCGGCACCGTCGGCAGCCCCGGCTGCGGCGATATGGTGCGCCTTTGGGTGAAGTTCAAGGAGGAACAGGGCCGAAAGGTCATCGATCGCGCCACCTTCCAAACCTTCGGCTGCGAGACGGCCATCGCCGTGGCCAGCCTCGCCACCGAACTGATTCGCGGCAAGACGCCGGAGGAAGCCCTCCAGCTCTCCGGCCAGCAACTCGCCGCCGATCTCGGCCCTCTGCCCCCCATGAAAATCCACTGCGGCCAGTTGGTCGAGGGCGCGCTGCGTTCCGCGCTGACGCAGCCCAGCTCCTCCGAACCCGCTCTGCCCGCTCCAACCACCGCCCCGGCGGCTTCTGGAAACTTGATCGAAAGCCTCACCTCCTCCGACCGCAAGCCGGCTCGCATAGTCTTTCTCGATCCCGGCACGCCTTGATCCACGCATGCCGGAACCTCTCCAGCCCACGCCCGTCCTGGGCCGCACCCGGTTCACCACCGAAATGCCGGTGCGCCCCGACGACATCGACATGAACCAGCATGTCCATGCCAGCCGCTACTTCGACTATGTCCTTGCCGCCCGTTACGACCAGATGGCGCGCTGTTACCGCCTGGCCATGGAAGAGTTTCTCAAGATCGGCCTAGGCTGGTTCGTCCGGACCTGGCATGCCGAGTACAAACGCCCGTTGCTGCTCGGCGAAGTTATCGGGGTGACCACTTGGGTTGACGAAGTTTTCGCCGAGAGCGTCAAAGTCCACTTCGAAATTCAAAAAATGGCCACCCGCAAACTTGCCTGTGACGGCTATTGTACGTATACAATGGTTTCTCTGGCCACCGGCCGCGCCGAACGCATCCCTGCCTGGATACTCGAGAAATACTCCATTTGATCCGCTCCGGCGGTTTCCCGCCCTAAATCGCGCTGTTTTCCCCGTAATCCCGCATTTCCCGCACCGGGCGAAAAATGTCGTCAGTCGACCGGCCCATGTCCATTTCAACCCCTGTCCGACTCCACGCCAAGTCGCCTCAAGTCGAGCCGGCTCCATCCCGCGTCGAACCTCCCCCGCCTTCCACGCCGTTGCTCCGTCGAAATCGCTCCCGGAATGGCGGCTCCCAAGACCTTGCACATTCTACTTGATTCCTTTCAGGCAACATGCTACGGTGCGGGAAAGTGAGTTTTTCGACAACGAGCCCGACTTGCTGAAATATGGAGACACAACAAGAGCCGAATGCCCAGCCCAGCATCGCTCCCGCCATGCCCCGCAGCGCAATGGATGACCCCAGAGTCCTCGCGGTGGACCTGACCAAGCTGCGCAAACTTCGCAAAGGCCTCCGGCTCACCCAGGCCGAACTCGCCAATCTGCTCGATATCCACCGCACCTATCTCGTGCTCATCGAGAAGGGCAAGAAAATCCCCTCTCCCCGCCTCGAACGCGCCATTCTCGAATTCATGGAGAAGGCCGAAAAGCAGCACGCCGGAGCCCCGGCCCTGTGGGCTCGCGTCAACACCGCCAGCCAGCAAGCGGCCCACGCCGAAGCGGCCACCCGCCGCGTTCCGGTCGTCAGTTGGGCCTCCGCGGGAGCCGCGCGCGCCTACGAGGATCTCGCCAACCAGATCGAGGAGTACGTCGATACCGATTGCAAGGACCCCAACGCCTTTTCCATCATTGTGGAAGGCGACAGCATGGAAGAGAAGTTCTATGCTGGCGACCGCGTGGTCTTCGCTCCGAATCTCGAACCGCGCAACGCCGATGCCGTCGTCGCCAAGCTCACCGACGGCCGCGTCCTTTTCAAATTCTTCTACCGCACCGGCCCCGAAGGCGCCAAAATCCGTCTCGTCAGCCAGAACCCCAACTACAGCCCGCTCGAACTCGAGCGGCAGGACTTCGTCTTTATCTATCCCGCCTGGGAGGTGAAGCGGCGCCTCCGCCGGTAACCTCGCCGGGGGCTGGGATCTAGTTCGTTCCGCACCGCCCGCAAGACTGCGGGTTCCCGGAACACGCCGCTTGAGCGCTCTCCGGAGCCGCTCCAGCCGCAAATGCGGACAACTTCTTCTCCAACTTTTCCGACCCGCAATGCGGGCAGCGCGTCCCCTTCCATCGGGCCGAGCGCACCAGCACCTCGCTGTCCTGTTCGCAATCTTCGCAGTGAAATTCGTACAATGGCATGTTCCTGAGTCCGGGTTGAATGAATCTCGTTCGTTTTAAAGGCGCGGTGTTTGTCCTCGAGGCGCTTAATGCCCTCGGCACCGCCGTCTATTTTAATTATCTCTTCTATCTCCTCAAGGACCAGTTCGGTTATTCCATCCGCGCCAACCTCCTCGTCTGCGCCCTCAACGGCTTCGCCTACATTTTTTTCGCCTGGTTCGGCGGCAAGGTCGGCCAGCGCCGCGGCTACCTCAATGCCTTTTGCTTCGGCTCCGTCATCATGATCCTCGCCCTCTTCGCGAGCCTCGCCTGCCGCGGAGCCCTCGGCCTGATCCTCTGGATGGTCCTCTGGACCTTCGGCGTCTGCTTCACCTGGCCCAATCTCGAAGCCCTCGCCTCCGATCACGAATCCCCGCCCCGCCTCCCCCGCATCATCGGAGTCTACAATTGCGTTTGGGCCCTCGGCCACGCGCTCGGCAATTTCATGGGCGGAGCCCTCCTCGGCCCGGACCTGCGCTGGGATCGCATCTTCTGGCTCCCCGCCCTCGTCCATATCCTGCAACTCGCGGTCGCCGTCTGCATTCTCCCCGCCTGGCGCGAACTCCGCGTCCGGCCTCCCGTCGCCGCCGCTCCCCGCCCGGCCCATCCCCAGGCCGCCCGCTTTCTTCGCCTCGCCTGGCTCGCCAACCCCTTTTCTTACATCGCCATCAATACCCTCGTCCCCGTCCTCCCCAACCTCTCCGACAAGTTCGGGCTCACCCCCCAAGCCGGCGGGTTTTTCTGCTCCATCTGGTTCTTCGCCCGGTTCCTCGCCTTCGTCATCCTCGCCCTCTGGCCCGGCTGGCATTACCGCTTCCGGCATCTCGTCATCGCCTACGCCGGCCTGATCGCCACCTTCGCCGGCATCTTCCTCGCCCCGAACCTCTGGGTGGTCGCCTTTCTCCAATGCGCCTTCGGCTGGTGCATCGGCTTGATCTACTACTCCTCCCTCTACTACTCGATGGATGCCGGCGACCAGAAGGGCGAGCACGGCGGCATGCACGAAGCCGCCATCGGCGCCGGCATCTTCGGCGGCCCCGCCATCGGAGCCCTCTCCCTCACCGCCTTTCCCGCCTCCTCCCAAAGCCACGTCTGGGGCGTCGTCCTCGCCCTCTCCATCGGCCTGGCCATCCTCTTCTGGCTCGCCCGCCCCCAGCCGAAAACCTGATCGCTATGGTTCGCCCGTCCGCTCCTCGGCCGCGGCCAGAACCACCATCGTCGCGCCCTCCCCGCCGTATAATGGATGCGCGATGGCAAACGAGCGCACCCACGGCAGCTTCACGAGCAGCGCATGCACCGTCCGCCGCAAATTCCCGATCCCCTTCCCGTGGATCACCCGCACTTCCAGAATCCCCTCCCGCCGGCATGCCTCCAGATACTCCCGCGTCACCGCCCCCGCGTCCTGCGGCCGGAACGTGTGCAGGTCCAGCACGCCGTCGATCGGCAGCTCCCGCGGCCCATCCTCCGCTCCATCCTCCATCGCCCGCCCGTCCATCATCGGGGTTTCCCTCACATTTGATTCAGCCAAGACCCGCTTTCCCGTTTTCCTCCCATCCAGTTTAGTCTTCCTCGACCAAGGAGGTAATTGCAAAATTGCCTGAAGAAATGACCGGCGGTTCTCCTTCGAGAACCGCCGGTCACTTTGTTGTCCTGCCCGATTCCGCGCTTCTGGCGCAACTCCTTCGATCTGCGAGTTGTGCCGGGTTCGCGTGCGGTCTATGCTCGGCGGGTATGGTCAAGAAGCTCTTGCACACGCGGTACCGGGTGAACGACCTCGAGAAAACCGTTCGCTTTTACAAGGAGGTTCTCGGCCTCGCCGAAGTCCGCCGCCATAAATCGCTGCGCGGTTCGGAGCTGGTCTTTCTCAAAGCTCCCGGCAGCGAGGAACTGATCGAGATTTGCCACTTTCCCGCCAGCGGCCCCGTCCAGGTCCAGGCCGATCTGACCCATCTCGCTTTCGAAGTGGACAGTCTCGAAACCTTCGGCCAGCACCTCGCCACCCTCGGCCTCCAGTATTCCGACGGCCCGCATGTGAAGCCGAATGGCAGCGGCTTCGCCTTCGTGGATGCGCCGGAAGGGTACGAAATCGAGATCATGCAAAAAGCCGGCGCCTTCATGGCCGCGCTCGGCCAGTCCTGAGCCCCGTGCCCTCCTCCCAGCCTGCTGCCCCGGCCTGCCGGACGTACGATCTGGCCATGACGCACAAGCTGGATGCCGATGATTTTTTCATCCATCGGATCCAGCAGCGCGCCGCCGAACTGGGCCTCAACTTTTTCCTCATCGAACCGCTCTGGGCCGAGGCGTTCCACGACCACCTGCTCCACGGCCGCGTCGCTTGCCGCGTGCTGCTCAACATGCACAGCGAGCACCATCTGCCGGACGAGCTCTACCATCGCCTCGTCGAGCTCGCCCATCGCCGGGGAACGCGGGTCATCGATCCCCCGCCCATCGCCCAGGCGGCGTTCGACAAAGCGCAGATGCACGCCAAGCTCATCGCCGCCGGGCTGCGGGTTCCGTTCACCCTCATCGTTCCGCGCGATACCGCCCCCTCCTTCCAGATTCCGGACGACCAGCGCGCCGCCCTCGGCACGCCCTTCGTCATTAAGCCCAGCCACGGCTATGGCCGCCGCGGCGTTCTCCTGGACGCCCAGCACGCAGAAGACCTCGCCCGCTCCGTCGCCGCGTGGCCCAGCCCCTCCTACCTCCTCCAGCACCGGGTCGCTCCCCGCCGGCTCGAGGGACGCCCCGCTTACTGGCGCGTCTTTTACGTCTTTGGCAACACCTGGGTCTGCTGGTGGGATTGCTTTACCGACCGCTACGCCGAGCCCACGCCGGAAGAGACCGAGCGCTTCGGCCTCGCCCGACTCCCGCCGCTCGCCGCCCGCATCGCCGCCCTTTCCGGCATGAATTTCTTTTCGAGCGAAGTTGCCCAAACGGAGAACGGCGAGGATATTCTCATCGACTACGTGAACGACCAATGCCACATGCTCTCCCAATCCTCCAACCCGGCGATGGGCGTTCCCGACCGCGTCGTGCGCGCCATCGCCCACCGGCTCGTCGAAGCCGCGGCCGCCATGATTGCCCCTCCGGCCCCCAACCCCTCGTCCGCTGCCTGACCGGCCTCCCGCCCATGCCAGCCCCGCTGCCTTGATCTTTCGCGCCCGCCAGTTCGAGTTTCGCTTCCCCCGCCCGCCGGTGCTCATGGGCATCCTCAACGTCACGCCCGACTCCTTCTCCGATGGCGGCGCGTACCTCGATCCCTCTCGCGCCGTCGACCGCGCGCTCGAAATGGCCGCGCAGGGAGCCGAAATCATCGATATCGGCGGCGAATCCACCCGCCCCCAGGCCGAGCCTGTTACTGAAACGGAGGAATTGCGCCGCGTCCTTCCCGTCCTCCAGGCCCTCGCCGCGCACCCGAATCTCCTCCTCTCGATCGACACCCAGAAGCCGCTCGTCGCCCGCGAAGCCCTTGCCGCCGGAGCCCATCTCGTTAATGACATCGCCGCTTGCCGCACCGACCCCGCCCTCTGGGAAATCACCGCCGCGGCCGGCGCCGGCTACGTCCTCATGCACATGCAGGGCACCCCGGCCACCATGCAGACGGCCCCCTCCTATCGCGACGTGGCCGCCGAGATCTCCGCCTTCTTCGCGGATCGCCTCGCCCGCTGCCGCCAGGCCGGCCTCCCCCCGGAGCAAATCCTCCTCGACCCTGGCATCGGCTTCGGCAAGACTCCCGACCATAATTTGCAATTGCTCGCCGGCCTCCGCCGCTTTACCATCCACCATCGGCCTCTGCTGCTGGGTGTCTCGCGGAAGTCCTTCATGGGACGGTTCGTCGAGGCCGGGACCAAGGATCGTCTCCCGGCTTCTCTCGCCTGCACCCTCTGGGCGGCGGCGCAAGGGGTGCAATTCTTTCGCACGCACGATGTGTCGGAAACGCGCCAGGCGCTCCGCATGTTCGAGTGTATCCGCTCCTGCGATGGCCGATTAGAAGACGACCCGCCGACGCCCGCGGCCTGAGTGAACAGCGACCTGATCAACTATGCCGAACTTTGGAAGCCGCTGATCGAGATCAGCGTGCTGACCGTCGCTATTTACTACATCCTGATGTTCGTGCGCGGCACCCGCGCCTGGCCTGTCGTCGTCGGCTTTGCCGTCATGCTCGTCCTCGCCTACGTGAGCGACCGCCTCAAGCTCGAAGTCCTGGCCCTCCTTCTCCAGACCTTCTTTGCCGCCTCCGCCTTCGCCGTCGTCATCATCTTCCAGCCCGAGCTGCGCCGCCTGCTCGCCGAACTCGGCAACCTCCCCTTTTTCAGCGCCGTCCGCGAACAGCGCGAGAATATCGAGGTCATCATCCAGACCGCCGAGCGCCTTTCCGAAGTCCGCATCGGAGCCATCATCGCCATCCAGCAAACCATCCAGCTCCAGGAAGTCGTCGAGTCCGGCATCGTCGTCGATTGCGAAGCCACGCCCGAGATGTTGGAAACCATTTTCTTTCCGAACAACGCCATTCACGATGGCGGCGTCATCCTCGTCGGCGACCGCATCGCCTACGCCGCCTGCATCTTCCCCCTCACCCAGCGCCAGGACCTCGCCAAATCCGTCGGCACCCGCCATCGCGCCGCCATCGGCCTCACCGAGGAGACCGATGCCGTCGTCGTCGTCATTTCCGAGGAGACCGGCTCCATCGGCTACGCCTACAAGGGCCACCTCGTTCGCGGCGTCACTCTCGAGGAACTTCGCGCCTTCCTCACCTCCGTCTTCGTGCGCCGCACCCGCCGCAGCGCCGCCAAATGGATCCGTTCGAAGTGGCAATCGCGTCCGGCCACCGCCGCCCCGCCACCCATTGGCCAGCCCGCCGCCAAATAACCCGCCATGCCTTTCCGCGAGATCATCGTGCATAACTTTTGGTGGAAGGTTTCCGCCTTCGTCATCGCGGTCGGAGCCTACGTCGGCCTCAAGTCCCGCTCGGGCGACCTTCCGGAATTCACCGCCCGCCCGGGCTACGCCACCCGCCTCCTCGTCGCCCATCCCATTGCCGTCACCAAACCCGCCACCGATACCCGCGAGTTCACCGTCGATCCACCCCAGGTCGATATCACCGTCAGCGGCGACTCCGAAATCCTCCGCAAGCTGCGCAGCCGCGAAGTCCGAGCCACCGTCGATCTCAGCGATTTCCGCCCCGGCAGCAACAACGTCCCCGTCCATGTCCTGATTCCCGACGAAAACCGCATCAAACTCCAGCGGGTCGTCCCCGAAACGGTCCAGGTCGAACTCATCACCAAAGAATAAATCACCGCCACGCATGAGCAGCCAGAACGGTCGCAAAAAAATCTTCGGCACCGACGGGGTCCGCGGCACCGCCAATGTCGAACCCGTTACCGCCGAAACCGCCCTCCAGCTTGGCCGCGCCGCCGCCCACGTCTTCAAAAACATCGAGGCCACCGCCCGCGGCTTCGGCAAACACAAAATCGTCATCGGCAAGGACACCCGCCTCTCCGGCTACATGCTCGAGAATGCCCTCTCCTCCGGCATCCTCTCGATGGGCGTCGATGTCCTGTTCATCGGCCCGCTGCCCACCCCGGGCGTCGCTTACGTCACCCGCAGCCTCCGCGCCGATGCCGGCATCGTCATCACCGCCTCCCACAATCCGTACGACGATAACGGCATCAAATTCTTCCGCGCCGACGGCTACAAGCTCGACGAGAATATCGAAGACCAAATCGAAAACCTCGTCTTCAGCGGCGCCATCGAAAACATCCGGCCCGCCGCCGCCGCCATCGGCAAGGCCGTCCGCATCGACGACGCCCTCGGCCGCTACATCGAATACGCCAAATCCTCCTTCCCCCGCGGCCTCACCCTCGAAGGCATGCGCGTCGTGCTCGATTGCGCCAATGGCGCCGCCTATAAGTCGAGCCCCTGCGTCCTCCGCGAACTCGGAGCCGACGTCATCGTCGTCGCCAACACGCCCGACGGCTCCAACATCAACGCCGCCTGCGGCTCGATGCACCCTGAGCATCTCGCGCGCAAGGTCACCGAACTCGGTGCCCAGCTCGGCATCGCGCACGATGGCGATGCCGACCGCGTCGTCCTCTGCGACGAAACCGGAAATGTCATCGATGGCGACGATGTCCTCGCCATCGCCTCTCTCGAAATGCTCGCCGCCGGAACCCTTCTCGAAAAAACCGTCGTCGCCACCGTCATGAGCAATGCCGGTCTCGATGCCGCCATCACCGCCGCCGGCGGCAAGGTTATCCGCACCGCCGTCGGGGATAAGAACGTTATCGATGAAATGCTTCGCGGCGGCTACAATCTCGGCGGCGAACAAAGCGGCCACCTCATCTTCCGCGATTACAGCAGCACCGGCGATGGTCTTGTCGCCGCCCTCCAGATTCTCCGCATCATGAAGAGCAAGCAGACTCTGCTCTCCCACCTCTCCCGCTGCTGGACCCGCTTCCCCCAGCTCGTCACCAACATCCGCGTCCGCGAGAAAAAACCCTTCGCCGAACTCGACGGCATCCTCGACCTCGTCGCCCAGGCCGAAACCGCCCTCCAGGCCGAAGGCGGCCGCGTCCTCCTCCGCTACAGCGGCACCGAGCCCAAGGCCCGCCTCCTCCTCGAAGGCCGCGACGCCGAATCCCTCCAGCGCTGGAACGCCCGCATCACCACCGCCCTCAAGGAACAAGTCGGAGCCTGACCCTTTTCCGCGTTGTGGTGCTGCGCCGCCGAACGGGTGTCGTTCCCTTACGGTGCCTTGCGCACAAACAGGGCGATCACCCTGTCCGTGATTCGCTGGAGAGATTGGAACCGAAGCCGCCCGGCCTCCGCGACGAAAAGACTCTCGTGTGCCGTGAACAGCTTCGCCGGCCGCGCGTAACTCAACATTCGCAGGCCCCCTTCCCCAAAATCGCTGTCCGCGATCTCCACCGCTTGTGCGTCCGCGTACGCCTTGCTTGTCACTTGGCAGAGAACCCAGTCCCCTTGTCCTGCCCCGGCCAGCACCACCGCCGGGCGCAGCTTCGACCGCGACAAATCCAAAAACGGAAACGGCACCAGAATTATCGAGCCCTCTGCAGGTGAGCCCACGCCGCATCCTCCTCTGGACGATTCCAGTCCTTGGCCAGCGCCGCTTCGCTTAACCGCGCGTTCTCCATGAGGTCCGGAGGCTCCTCCTCCAGAATCGTCACCAGCGCCCGATGACGCCTATCCAGCCGGATCGCCTCCAATAACCGCTCTCCCCCCAGCTCATCCACGATGGCTTCCACCGTCTGAATCATATTCTCACCATTTCCCTGTGCCCTAATTGGTCAATTCCAGCCGGTAGGTCGGCGAGAGCCGGCTGTTCCCCTTCGCCTTCGGGATCCGCGCCACGTCGTAATCGAATTTGTAGCGGTAGTACACCGCGCTGTTCGTCGGCGAAATAGGCACCGCGGCCTCCCACCGGTGCTTCAGCACCGGCGCCGGCCGCATCGGGTAACTCTCCAGCCCGATCATCACCGAGGGTGCCAGCGTCTGCTCCTTCACCGTGTGCTGCTTCGTGTCGAACGCCACCTCGAACTGATACACATTCTGCGCGTTACGCGGGAGCTGGCTCGGCGTCAAATTCGTGATCGTCGTCGTGCAACCGCTGCCCAGCAACGCCATCGCCGCCAACCCCGTCCATCCCGCCAAAATCCTCAATTTCATTCCGCCCCGAACGTACAACCTTCCCATCCTCGGTAAAGCCCATTTTCCCCGCTCATTCCCCGCCTCCCCCGTTGAGACGAAAAGTCCGCACCCAATCCCGCGCCACCAGCGTTCGCACCCAGAATGCTTCACCGACCGCGAACTTCGGCTCCTCCGGCAGCCATTTCAGTGTCAGATCGTCGAACGTATAAATCCGGTATCGGCCCGACCCCGCCTCCAGCCGGTAAATCATATCCCCCGGCATCGGCACAAACCCAAGCACCGCCATCGATCCCTCCTGCGGCACGATCGAACTTTTGATCGATAACCCCGCCGGCAACCGATTCGTCAGCACCCCTTCCGCGACCTGCCCCACGAACGTCACCGTCCAATTCACCGCTCCCGCCAGTTCCACGAAAAACCCTGCCCCGGCCTCCAGCGTCCGCGTTTCCATTTCCGCCGGAGTCCAGAAATCTCCCCCGCTGCCATCCCCCTCCAGGGTCGCCACCTCGAAACCCTCCGGCCCCGGCACAAAGATCCTCGACCCTTCCGGCAAGAGACCCGCTTTGAACAAGCCCCCCAACGTATTCCCATGCTCCGCCCGGTTATTCAGCGGGTTCGAAATCAGATTCAGCCCCGGCACCAGCGTGGTGTTCACATAGGACACCGCCTGGATCCGTTCTACCTCCGTCGCCTCTTCGCCCGCCCAAGCCACCCTCAGCCCAGCCCCCACGACCGCCACCGCCATAATCGCCAGCCTTTTCATGAATTCTCATCTTCCCGCGCCTTATTTTTTTACGCAAGCCCGAACTCGACTTCTCTTTCCCAACGTGTAAAGTCCCTCCCAATCCAGATTGGATACCAACATGAAGCTCTATTTATTGATGACATTCTCTCTGGCCGCGCTCCTTCGCGTCCAGGCTGCCGACCCGGTCGCCGCCCCTCAGGCGGGCGCCACGAACATCACCAACGAAAAGATCAGCTACGCGCTGGGCGTCAATTTCGGGAATAACCTCCGCCAGCAAGGCGTCGAGGTGAATATCGACCAGGTCCTCAAGGGCATTCAGGACGGCCAGGGCAACAAGTCCACCCTCGACGACAAGGAAATGCGCGAAATTTTCAGCGCGCTCCGTTCCCAGATCTCCCTCAAACAGGAAGAACGCCGCAAAGAAAACAAGGTTGCCGGCGAAAAATTCCTCGCCGAAAACGCCTCCAAGGAAGGCATCGTCAAGCTCCCCAGCGGCCTCCAATACAAAATTCTCCAGGCCGGCGCCGGCGATAGCCCCTCCACCAACGACGAAGTTTCCGTCAAATACACCGGCAAGCTGATCGACGGCACCGTCTTCGACAGCACCGACCGCCGCGGCGGCACCCCCACCAAATTCCGCGTCACCGGCGTCATCAAAGGCTGGACCGAAGCCCTCCTCAAAATGAAAAAAGGCGCCGTTTGGGAACTCGCCATCCCGGCCGACCTCGCCTACGGCGACGCCCAACGCCCCAACATCCCGGGCGGCTCCACCCTCCTTTTCAACGTCGAACTCGTCGATATCCACACCATCGCGCCGCCGCCCACTCCGCCCACCGGCCTCACCACCCAGCCTGTCACCAGCGACATCATTAAAGTGCCCTCCGCCGACGACTTGAAGAAGGGCGCCAAGATCGAAGTCCTCAAGCCCGAGGACGTCCAAAAAGAAATCGCCAAGGAACAAGCCCGCAAGGAAGCCGAAGCCAAGGCTCAGAAGAAGTAGCCCCCGGCCTCAAAACTTTCCCCGCACGGCGGAGCCCCTCGGCTCCGCCTTTTTGCTGCCCTCGCCCTCTCCGAGTTGCGATCCGAATCTCCTGCCGCTACCCTTTTCCCATGACGATCATCTCGCTCAAGCTTCCCGCTTCTCTTCTGAAGCGCCTTGATCAAGCCCGCCGCGTCCGTCGCGCTTCTCGCGTCTCTCTCGTCCGCGAATGCCTTGAAAAGCAACTACCGAACCAGCTCAAATCTCCCAATCTGCCCACTACTGCTGCCTCTCCACGCCCAGCGCCATCCGTCTATGACCTGGCCCAGCCCATTCTGAAAAAAGCTTGGGCTCGCCGTGGCCGCAGCCTCTCGGACCTCGCCACCAACTCGAAATACCTCGCTGGCTTCGGGCAATGACGCTCTTGGTCGATACCGGCCCGTTGGTCGCTCTCATCGATCCTGATGCCCGCGAACATCGCTGGGTGCTTGAAGAATCCCGGACTTGGGCCGGCCCGCTGATTACCAGCGAACCCGTTCTGGCTGAAGCCGCCTTTCTTTTGGCCAGGGACGGATTCGACGCGGGTGAGATCTTTGCGCTCGCCGAAGCTGGTGTCATCACCATCGGCATTGAATTCAACCCGGAACGCGCCGCGTTGGCTTCCCTCATGCGCAAATATCGGGACGTCCCCATGTCCCTGGCCGATGCCACCCTGGTTCGGCTCTCCGAATTACATCGGAAGTCCCAACTTCTCACCTTTGACACCGATTTCCGCATTTACCGCCGCTACGGTAACAAGGCCATCTCGCTACTGATGCCAGCCACCTAAAGTGTTTGTTGAAACGCTCTAACCAGAAAGGCCGCAGGAGGGGGCTCCGCGCGGCCTTGATATATCTCGGGAAGATTCGTTACGGCTGGCGGGGCGCGCCGCGCACGCGGTAGAAGCGATGACCGACCTGCGCGGCATGAGTGCCGCGCGCGCTCCCGAGCAGTTGTCGAAGATTGTGGCGGCTTGTCACCGCCCACGCGCGCCTTCGCAGTTCTGGCTCTAAATGGAAATGTCCGGCAGGACGGTCGCCGCCGTATCGCCCCCAGCCGCCCGGCTCCGTCCCGGCGATTCGCACCGCCGGCCCCGCCCGCCGCAGCCGCAGCCCGCTCCCTCCTCCTCATGGGCGTGCGCATGCTCGTTCTGCGCGCGGAGGAGCAATTCGCGGGTGCATTGGAGCCGGCGGATGACGTGCTGGGTCAGGCGCTTCATCAGTTGATACCCGAAGATCGGATTCTCCTCGCAGTGGATCATCACCGCCGGGGCGTTGAACGCGATCGCATGACAATGCGTGACGGCGCGGGCGCTGAAATTCCAAAAGAAGGGCGGGTAGAGCCACGACCAGCCGAGGATATCCCCGCCGCCGATCTTCTGGATGGCCACCGCCGCATCGCCGCAGCGGGGCGTGGCCTCGATCGCCACCTCGCCGCTCAGCAGAAGATAGAATTTATCGGCGTAGGTTCCCTCTCGAAAGATCAACTGGCCGGGGGCGAACTCGACCTCGGAGTCGAATTGCGCCAGCGTGTCGATAAAGCCCGGCGGCGGGTCGGCGGTGAAGGGATGATCCTGAAGTTTCGGTCTCGGCAGCAGCGCAGTCATAACGGTTCTCCGGTTTGATTCTCAGAGAACCTGCGGCCGGAACGTAAAACGGACTCACCCGATTTTGCCCACCTCATGGCTGAATTTGCAGAGGCGGACAGGGCGGTCGGGCCAGCCGGAGGCGCAAAGGAGGTCAATCCGCGATAAGATCCAGCGCGGCGTGGATCGCTTCGGCGGGAACTTTGACGCCGAACTCCACCTGCCCGATCTGCCGGGCGAGGACAAATTTGATCTCCCCGCCAGAGACTTTCTTGTCGAGGCGCATCGCTTCGAACAAGGCGGCCCGCTGCGCCGGCCGCAGCTTGAGGCCGATCGGCAGCCCCGCCGCCGCAAAGATCTCGCGGATGCGCGTCACATCCCTCGCCGGAAGCCCGAGCACCCGCGCGGAGAGATGCGCCGCGGCGACCTGCCCGATCGAGATGGCTTCCCCGTGCAGGTATTTTCCGTAGCGCGAGATGGCTTCGAGACCGTGGCCGATGGTATGGCCGTAATTGAGAATGGCGCGAAGGCCGCTTTCCGTTTCGTCCTGGCTGGCCACCTCGGCCTTGATCTCGCAGCAGCGGGCTACGACTTCCGCGAGGAGCGCGGGCGAACGCCGCAACAGGCGGGGCAGGGAGGCTTCCAGCCGCGCGAAAAACGGTGCGTCGTAAATGATGCCGTACTTGATCACCTCGGCGAGCCCGGCCCGGAATTCGCGCTCCGGCAGCGAGTCCAGCGTCTGCAAGTCGCATAGCACGGCGCGCGGTTGATGGAACGCTCCCACCAGGTTTTTCCCGGCCGCGAGGTTGACGCCCACCTTGCCTCCCACCGAGCTATCCACCTGGGCGAGCAGGGTGGTCGGAACTTGAATAAATGGAATGCCGCGCAAGTAAGTGGCCGCCACGAATCCCGCCAGATCGCCCACCACCCCGCCGCCCAGGGCGACGATGAAGGACTTGCGTTCGAGCTTCTGGGCCGCGCACGCCTCGTAGCAGCGCTGGACTATCCGCAATGATTTGGCAGTTTCTCCTGCCGGAATCGTGACGAGGGCCGGGCTGAACCCGGCCCGTTCGAGGCTTTGCCGGGCTTCGGCGGCGAAGAGCGGGCCGACTTGGTCGTCGGTCAGGATGGCGCACCGCTGGCCCAGGTTGAGAGCCCGGGCTCGGGGGCCGAGCTGGCGGAGCAAGCCGCGTCCGATCTCGATGGAATAGGAACGGGTGCCCAGGGGCACCGGCACTGTGCGCATCGCGTTAGAATAGGCAGTGCCGCCGGTGTGTCAAAATGAACAAAACTTTGCGATGAAACGAATCGATTGGCTTAGAGCCTGTCCGGAAATTCCGGCGGGGTTGGCGGCGAGGGATTTTGGCTGGGGCCGAGGCGGCGCGACCGGCGCATCCCCGCAGCGGGCTGTAACGGTCGGGCCAACGAAGGCCGCGGCCAAAAGACCCGCCGTCAGCCCTGCCGCATTTTCCAGACAGGCTCTTGGGAGGAACGTGCTGTCCGCCGTGTTGTCCCTCTGCGGGTTGCTGGCCGTGGGATGCAGCTCGAACGGCCCCAATGAAACCGCCTCCAACCCGTCCGCCGCCGCCGTCTCCGCGGTGGGCGGCACCAATCGCCAGGAGTTCGAGGTGCGCGGCGTCATCGAAGAGGTCAAATCGCAGGAGCGAAGGGTGGTGGTCAAGCACGAGGAGATTCCCAATTACATGCCCGCGATGACCATGCCGCTGGACGTGAAGGACCTCGCCGAGCTGAACGGCATCGCGAAGGGGGATGAAGTGTTGTTCCGCATGGTCGTGACCGAAGACGACGGCTGGATCGAAAACATCCGCAAGATCGGGACCTCCACCAACGCCGCCGCGTCCGTCGTGCCCCGGTTCCGACAAGTCCGCGATGTCGAGCCCCTCGCCGTCGGCGATGTCATGCCCAATTATTCCTTTACCAATAGTTTTGGAAACGTCGTTTCCTTCAGCGATTTCAAGGGCCACGCCATCGTGTTCACCTTCATTTTCACCCGCTGCCCCTTCCCGACCTTCTGCCCGCGCATGAACATGAATTTGCAGAAAGCCCACGCCGAAGTCACTGCCCGGGCGGGCGGGCCAACGAATTGGCATCTCTTCAGCATCACCATCGATCCGGAGTGGGACACCCCGAAACGCCTGGCGGCCTATGCCAAAGCCTACGCCCCGGACCTTTCGCGATGGGATTTCGTGACGGGAGCCATGATCGATATCGATGCCATCACCGAGCAAGTGGGCCTCATCTTCACCGTTCAGCAGAACACCATCAACCACAACCTCCGCACCGTGGTCGTCGACGCCGCGGGAAAGATCCAGGACATTTTCGTCGGCAACGAGTGGAAGCCCGAAGAACTCGCCGAATCGATCGTGAAGGCCGCGCAGGCGACCCCGAACCCGTAGTGCGGGCTTGTCCGACCGGAGCGCGCGGAGCGGAGGCCAAGGCCGAAACTTATCCGGCACCGGCCCAAGCCCACCATCACCGGCAAGCCTGGGCGCGGAGGAACCGGGCAGCAGATGGCCGCCCTTGCAAACTTACGCTCCGGATCGGCGGAACACCGCGAGACCCAGGAAAGCGAGCGACAGCGCCGCCGCCGTCGAACCCGCGTCCGGCACTCCCGTCGGCACCGGCAGGAACGCCAGGTGATCGTACAGGATGCCGTCGTGGTTGTTTGACTGATTATCCAGCTTGATGCCGTAGATGGTTTCTCCGGCACCGGCATCGAAACGCAGGTAGCCATTGCGTCCGCCGCTGGCTCCCACGTACGTGGTCGAATTGAACGCGGCCGTTTGCCCGCCGCCGAGGTCGAGCGTAATGATGATGTTGATTTCCGCCTGCCCGTAGCTGAACCCGAGCGAACTCACTCCGCCCGGAAACAGGAAAGAGACATCCGACCACCCGCCGTCATTCCCGTATGTCGTAATCGGAACGAATGGACGGTTTACCAATCCCTTCGTGCCGTCCCACATCAAGGTGCCGTTAAAGGCCCCTGAGCAACAATCCTGAGCGGCGCTGTACGTACATGGAAGGGTTGCGGTGGGGCCATAACCTCCGAGCGAAGGCGACTGCACCAGCACGTTCAGGCCGGCCGCCAGCGCAGCGTCCTCGAAATCTTCGATCGCATAGCCAGCGACGCCGAGGGTGGCGTCGGTCGCGCCCCATTGAGCTGAGCCGAATCCGGTCACCCCCACGGCCTGCACCGCGCCGGAGGTCAATGCCAGGCTGCAAACCACAGCCAGGCGCTTGCTTGATATATTCTTGGCATTCATAGCATTGGTTAATTTACTGAGTGATGTGTTGTAATGGCTGCATATTAATCGCAGATCCGCGTTCGTTTCGGCATCGAGAAATTGCATGCGCTTCTCATCATCTCATCACGACCTCATTACGTCGGCAGGGTCGAATTTCTTTCAAAAAAAGTTCGAACTGATTCCCTGCCGGGGGGCGTCCGGCGCCCTCGCTGGACAGCCTCGAATGCCGACATATCCCGCCACTTCTGGCCGGTCGTTTTAATCGCACCCGATCAGGCCGCATGGGCATTCCCAAAAAAATGACTCCAGCCTATAGTGGCGTCAGGAGTTGATATGCTGTTCTGGATTCATCGTGCGGCGGGAAGTGCCCGGCTGACCGGCTTGGCCTTAGCCTGCCTCCTGGCGTGCTGGCTGGTGGGGACCTCTTGCCGGACCACCCCGCCTCGTCCGGTGGCCGGCCCCGGGTTGCGCGCCGAAAAGCTGGCGGAGATCGATCGAGCGATCGAGGAGGCGATCGCGCAGAAGAATCTGCCAGGAGGCACGCTCTGGTTCGAGCATCGCGGGCAGGTCTATAGCAAGGCTTATGGTTCCCGCGCGCTGGTTCCCACGCCGGAACCGATGACGCTCGACACGATTTTCGATACCGCCTCTCTCACCAAGGTCCTCGCCACCACTACCGCCATCATGATGCTGGTCGAGCGCGGCCAGGTGGAACTCGAAGCTCCGGCGGCGCGCTACGTGCCGGAGTTTGTCTCCCACGGCAAGGAGCGCATCACTATCCGCCAGTTGTTAACCCATACCTCGGGGCTTCGTCCTGCGCTGTCACCGACAAAGCTGGGCGACGGCTACAGCGAGGGCATCGCGCGGATTTGCGCCGAGCCGCCGAGCGCCCCACCCGACACCGAGTTTCGGTATGGTGACATCAACTTCATGCTGCTCGGCGAAGTGGTTCGCCGGGTGACGGGACAGCCGCTGGATGAGTTCGCCGCCAAGGAAATCTACCGTCCGCTCCGGATGAAGGATACGGGTTTTCGCCCCGCCCCGGCCCTGCTCGCCCGGATCGCTCCCACCGAGCAGATCGGCACCAACGTCTTGCGCGGCGTGGTGCATGATCCGGTCGCCCGCCGGATGGGTGGCGTGGCCGGCCATGCCGGCGTGTTCTCGACGGTGTCGGACCTCGCGCGCTTCTCGCGGATGATGCTGCAAGGCGGGGAACTGGATGGAGTCCGGCTCTTGCGGCGGGAAACGGTGGCGCGCATGACCTCGGTGCAATCGCCGCCGCGGATCGCCACGCGGCACGGGCTGGGATGGGATATCGATTCTGCTTACGTCGGGATGCGGGGGCGCCTCTTCCCGGTCGGTTCGTACGGGAGGTCCGGCTGGACCGGCACCTCCATCTGGATCGATCCCTTCTCGGAATCGTTCGTGGTGTTTCTCTCGAACCGGAACCATCCGAATGAGGACGGCAACGTCGTGCCGCTCCGCTCCCGCATCGCGACGCTGGCGGCCGAGTCGATCCCCGACTTCAATTTCGCCTACGTGCCAGGTGCGCTCGCCCGCCGCGAGACGCCTCCTCCCGCGCCGAAAATGGCGCGCGTGCTCAACGGCATCGACGTGCTGAAGCGCCAGCAATTCGCACCCCTGAAGGGGCTGCGCGTCGGGTTGATCACCAACCACACCGGCACGGATCGCGAACGGAATTCGACGATCGATCTCCTGCACGGAGCGCCGGACGTAAAACTGGCGGCGCTGTTCAGCCCCGAACATGGAATTCGGGGGTTGCTGGACGAGAAGGTCGGCGACTCCGTGGACGAAAAGACCGGCCTGCGCGTCTACAGTTTGTACGGCGAACACCGGGCTCCGCTGCCCGCGCAACTGGCCGGGCTCGATGCGCTGGTGTTCGACATTCAGGACATTGGAACGCGATTCTATACTTACATTTCCACGCTCGGGAATTGCTTGGAAGCAGGCGCCCGGGCCGGGAAGAAATTCTACGTGCTCGACCGCGTCAACCCCATCGGCGGCGTCGAACTCGAAGGGCCGGTCTTGGTCGGCGAAACCAGCTTCACCGGTTGGCATCCCATCCCGGTGCGGCACGGGATGACCACCGGCGAGCTCGCCCGAATGTTCAATGCGGAAAAGAGCATCGGCGCGGCGCTGACGGTGATTCCGGTGGATAACTGGGAGCGATCGATGTTGTTCGATCAGACCGGCCTCCCCTGGATCAATCCCTCGCCCAACATGCGGAGCCTGACCGAGGCGCTCCTCTATCCGGGCATCGGCTTGCTCGAGACGACCGCGCTCAGCGTCGGCCGCGGCACCGACACCCCGTTCGAAATCATCGGCGCTCCCTACATTGACGACGGCAAGCTCGCGCTCGAACTGAACCGCCTGAACCTCCCCGGCGTCCGCTTTGTCCCCATCCGGTTTACGCCGAAGAGCAGTGTCTACTCCGGCAAGGCCTGCGGCGGCGTGAACATTGTCGTCACGGATCGCAGCCTCCTCAAGCCGGTGCGGACAGGTCTCGCCATCGCGCGCGAAATCCAGCGCCTCTACCCCGCGGAATTCGGCGTCGAAAAACTGAATCGCCTCCTCGCGCATCCCTTCACCACCGATGGCATCCGGCGCCTCACCACCCTCGGCGATTTGGAACGCGCCTGGGCGGACGACTTCAAGCAATTCGAAAGCCGCCGGAAGAACTTTCTTCTCTACTGAGCCACGAACGCTCGGAATCTCCGCACCCTACGGATTAGCCGAAGGAGTCACGGCCAGTTCGAGAATGCGCCCAGGCAACGCAAAGGAGCCCGCCGAGTTGGTCGGGCGTGAGTATTCGCAAATATAGATCTTGCCGGGGCCGCTCTGGTGAACATCGATCGGCCGTCCCAGCGGGCTGAGCACTTGGTGAACCTGGGCTTCGTAAGTCCCTTGGCCGTTTTTCGAAAGCGTCACCCTCAGCAGATCGAATCCGACATTATCCTTTGGCGTGCGAATAAAGTTGCCGAAGCGATTGAGCAGCAGCGTGCCCGCCCAGCCTGCCGGAAAATCGCGGCCCAGGAAAATGATCCCGCCCGGTCCGGAATGCGGATCGAACGAGTAAACCGGCGCGCCGCCAAACCCGCCATCCGGACCGAGATTCGCGATCGGCAGCGTGAACTCCAGCCCCGGCGGCGGCTCCGGCGAATGCGGGTAGGCCTTTTTCGTCCAATCGCCGAAGCGGTAGGGAAACCCATAGTGGCGGCCGCGCTCAATGAGATTTAACTCCTCCGGCGTATCCGCGTCCGGCCCGTTCTCCGTCGCGAACATCTCGCCGCGATCGTTCCAACAGAACCCGTAGGCATTGCGCAGGCCGCGCGCGAAAATCTCGATTTCCGGCCGGTCGGCTTTGGGATCGAGCCGCCACAGGCAGCTTGTCAGTTCCACCTCGCCGCCCCGGAAATAGTTCGGATCGTCGCTCGATTGATTGGCATCCGTGCGCGCGCCGCTGCCCACATACAGAAAGCCATCCGGCCCGAAAGCGATATGCTCCAGCCCGTGGACGTAGGCGTTGTTCCCGGGATACGAGGCTTCGAACCAAACCTTCGGCTCCGCGGGATCGCCCTCCTCGCTCGTCGTGGTGGTTCGGTAGATCGTGACTCGGTGCTGGAACGGGCGCGCTGCCTGGTTCGGCTGGTTCGCCCCGATATAAAGCCGCCCATCCGCGCTCATCGTCATCGCCAAAACAAACAGCGGGCTCGGCGTGTCTCCCGGCTGGCGCACGAGATAATTCTTGGCCCACAGAATCTGCCGGAAGCTGCCGCTCCCCGGCTCCAGCCGCCACACATCGCCCTGCTCCGTCAGCACATACAGCACGCGGCCCGTCCCATCGCTGGCGAGGCGGACGCCGTGGCTGGTCATGCGCACCACCTCGCGCAACGTGAACCCCTCCGGCGCGGGCGGCAGCGGCGCATAAGTCGTCGCCGCGAGCAGCCTTTCGTAGGTGGGAAATCGCGTCTTCGCGCGCGCGGCCTTGACCTCTTCCGCCGTGACGGCTCGATCCGAATTGCCCCAGGCGTTCCGCACGTACGTCACCACATCCGCGACCTCCGGATCGGGCAGCGTGACCGGCGCCATCAGATTGTTATACTTCCGGCCGTTGACGACGATCTCGCCCGTGAGCCCTTCGCATACGATGCGAATGCTCCGCTCCCGATCGCTCATCAGATAATCCGCCCGCGCGAGCGGCGGGTACGTGCCCGGAATTCCCTGGCCGGCGGGTTGATGGCACACAAAGCAATGCTTCAGATACAAAGCCTGTCCGCGAGCCATCTGCTCCTTTGAAGGAGCACCCGATACTTGCTCCTTCAATGGCCCACCGGATTCCGCTTCGGCGGCAAACCCACCCGCCCCGGCCAGCCCGGCGACCAGCGCGACCACCCCAGCCACCCCAACCCACCATCCAGCAATTCGCGGAAACATGGCAAACAACCGTGAACTACCGCGCGCGCCCCGAACTGAGCAACCCATCTTCCCGAATCCGCTGCCCAGCCAGACTCGCCTCGTAACCGGTTTCCGTCAGCCGCAACCGCACCGCGCCCGCTCCGGAAGCCGCCGGTCGGCCAGACAATTTATCCAGCGTATCCGCCCAGCGTTGGTGCTGCTTGAAGTAATCCTTCTGCGCGTAATAGACCGCCAGAAGCTGGTCGGCCGTCGCGTCCCGCCGGGCCTTGAATTCCGCCGGAGGCGTCGCCGCCCGCGTAAACCGCACCTGCGCCCAATTCTCCGGCCGATGCATGTCGATGATCCCCTGCGGCGACCACACCCAGTTATCCTCCTTCGTTCCCGGCACCTTCTTGTATTTGCCCGTGCTCGCATCGATCTGCCATTCCACCCGCGAGAAATTGATCCGCCACACATCCCCTTCCTGCGGCGGCGCGCTCTGGCGCGAATGCTCCGCCAGCACCTTCCACGGCAGCGCGATCTCCAGCGTCCAGCCCTGGTCGCGGTCCGAGGCGTCGTTCAAAGTCCCTTGAACATGCACCGCCGTCTTCAGGCCGGGAATTTCCCACTCGTTCTTCGCCGGGCCGCCATCGATATACGCCTTCGGCAGGATCAAGTCCCAGCCCGTGTTCAGCGCGTTCATCTCGAACTCGTAATAGTGATGCCGGTCGCCATCCGGATCGATGAACACCTCGAAGTCGGGATCGTGAAAGATCACCGCGTCATGCTGCGTCAGCGTCCCCCACACATGCGGCTCCTCCATCTCCGCGGCAATATACAGGTAAGTCTCGTCCCAGCACATCTTCGCCCGGGTGCGAAAACGCGGCTTCGGCTTCGCCGCCCCTTCGATATCCTGAAATTCCGCCGTCCACGGCGCGCGCGCCCAGGCCGGATCATCCAGCTTCCCATCGATCTGCACCGGCGCAGGCGAAAATACACTGACATAACCCGCCGGTATCGGCACTGAAAGCCGGGCCCAATCCTCCACAAACCCCGCCTGTAACGGGGCCGTCAACAATCCCACCACCAGCGCGCTCCAAACTCGCATCCGCGGATCGTAACCAACCCCCGCCCCCCTGGCAAACCCAGCCCCGCCCGAGGGAGCGTACGCGCCCTCGCGGGTTGCCGTCGGTGCCCTCGCCGCCGGCCTCGGATGCCGACAAATCCCTCAACTGCGGACCGGCAGTTTAATTCACACCCCGGCGCAGCGCATGCGAGTGATTGCCAAGCGGCGACGCAGAGGGCACTCTGAGCGAGTCCACTCGTAAAGCTCCCGGGGCCTTTCCCGTGGACCGGGTGGGCAGGAGAGGACGACGCATGATGCATGATCGATCGGGGCGCTTGGAAACGGAGGGCCCGGCCAAACACCGCTGCGGCCGCGGGCGATTTCACTTGGCCTTTTTGGCGGCTTGGTGTGGAGCCATGATCCTGGGAGCGGCCCAGGCGAGCGGAGCCGATCTGAAGATCGGCATGATCGGTCTCGACACGTCGCATGTCGTGGCCTTCACGGAACTGCTGCACGATCGGTCGAATCCGAAGTTCGTGCCGGGCGGCCGGGTGGTGGCGGCTTACAAGGGCGGCAGCCCGGACATCGAATCGAGCATCACGCGAGTCGAAGGCTACACCCAGACCCTCCGGGACAAGTTCGGCGTCAAAATCCTCGATACCGTCGAGGCGGTCTGCCGCGAGGTGGACGTGATCATGCTCACCAGCGTGGATGGCCGCCCGCATCTTGAGCAGGCCCGGCCCGTCTTTGCGGCAAAGAAACCGATGTTCATCGACAAGCCGATCGCCGGAAGCCTGCGGGACGCGGTCGAGATCATCCGCCTGGCGAAGAAGAGCGGTGTGCCGATCTTCACCTCGTCCGCCTACCGCTACTACGAATCGATGACCGAGCTGAAAAAGAAGGACGTCGGCGAATTGAAAGGCGCGATCTCCTATGGCCCCAGCTACCTGGAGCCGCACCACCCCGACTTTTACTGGTATGGCGTTCATCCCGCCGAGGCGCTCTACACCGTCATGGGCACGGGCTGCGAGACGGTCGTGCGCACCAGCACTCCCGATACGGAGGTGGTCACGGGGGTCTGGAGCGGCGGGAAGGTGGGCATTCTGCGCGGCCTGCGCAATGCCAGCACGCCGCACCGGGTGATCCTTTTTGGCACGAAGACCGTTGCCGAGCAAAACGGAGGCGGGGATTACGCGCCCTTGATCCGCGAAGTCATGCGTTTCTTCCAGACGGGGGTGAGCCCCGTTCCCATCGAGGAAACACTCGAACTCTTCACCTTCATGGAAGCCGCCGACGAAAGTAAACGCCAAGGCGGCATCCCCGTCCGCCTCGCGGATGTCCTGGCCCGAAACGGCGGCCCGCCCTGAACCCTTCGAACGCAGGGCGTCCGGCCGCTGTCGAATCCCCATCCGCCGGAGCGAATGAAGCTTTGACGCGCGGAGATATTCGTGCCAGCTTGCTGCTTGCCGTGGAGAAAATGAGCGTCCAGAAAGTTAAGGTCGCCCCGTTCGGGACATGGGCGGCTTCGTTATTGCTGGGTGTTGTGTCTCTCCATGCCGCCGGCCACGAGAAAATCGAGATTTCCGGAAGCCGTCCTCAGATCGAGCCGCCCAAGCCGGAAAAGAAATTCGACCGGCTTCCCGGCGTCAGCTCTTCGGGAGTTCGCGATCCGGAGACGCCGGACGCCGTCTTCACCCCGAACGCGCCGCCGCCTTCGGTCATTTTCAACAAGGAAACGATGCGGCAGATGGATCGGGACCGGAACTGGATGTTTATCAATCCATACGAGCTTGATCGCAAAGCGTCCGGTCTGGACAAGCTGGAAAAGCAGAACCAGAACCGCTGGCTCGAGGATGCCCAGGAGAGCAAGAGCGTGCTGGAAAAGTTCTTCGACGAGCGCTCGCGCCGGTCGAACTCCGAGCCGCGTTCGGGAAACGATCCAGTCGACCTGAACCGGGCGGCCGAGCAGAACCCGTTCGAGACGGCCCGGGACCGGGAGGATGCCGACGCCCGCCGCGACGGAGAAGAGAATGCCTTTCTGCGGGAATTGAGCCTCAAAGCCTTTCTCAACCCAGCCGAGTTCGAGCGCGAAAACCGGGAACAGCGGGAGCGCACCGCTCCTGCGGGGCTCGACTGGCGGAATATCGGCGCCCGCGAATCCACGCTCAGCCGGAAGGAAGACCTCCGCCGCCAGGAGGAAGCCCGCTCCCTCGAATTCCAAAAGCTGCTGCAGCCGCGCAGCCTCACTCCTTCGATTTCCGGGCGGTTCGATCCCATCAATTCGCAGCCCGACCCCAGCCGGCAGGAGTGGAACCCGATCACGCCCTCGGCGTTCGGCAGCCGGAATCCGATCGCCTCCACGGCCGAGCGGAACTTCGGTTCTCCAGCGGGCGCGCCGGGGGCCGCGACGCGCCCTGCCACCGAGTCGAGCGCTCCGTCCGACGATTTCCGGGTCACCCGCTTCGAAAGCTTCGGTGCGATCTCGCTCCCGAAGACCGGGCCCGCCGCCTCGTCCGTGAACTCGCCATACTCTTTCTCCCAGCCCGCTCCGCGGGCCGGTGCCGGCTTGACCGCCATCGAGCCCCCGCGCCGCAAGTTCTGAGAGGTGCTTCGGCTAAGCCGTAACCATGCAGTTGGACTAAAGCCACCGTTTGTGGGTTGATTGTTTT
>CAYZKY010000041.1:0-39638 GCA_964478815.1 uncultured Verrucomicrobiota bacterium | reverse complement strand
AGCCCAGGATATGCATCAGGGTGGATTTGCCGCTGCCGGAGGGGCCGATGATCGAAATGAACTCGCCGCTTTGGATGTCGCAGGTCACCCCGTCGAGCGCGCGGATTTCCTCCCCGCCCAGGTGGTAAATCTTGCTGACGTTGCGCAACTCGAGCAAAGCCATGAGGATCGCGCGCGGTTAAGTGCGTGAGCTGGCGGCCGCCGTCTTGGCGGTCGACGTTCCAGCGGGAGATTTCGTGGCGTTCGCGGCGGGCGGCTTTTCCGCATCCTTGGGCTGTTCCAGCGCCACCACTTCGCCCGGTTTGAGACCTTCCTGCACTTCCGCAAAGAAGAAATCGCTCACCCCGATCTTGATCGGCCGGTGCTCCCAACTCTCCCCGTTCCGGACGTAGGCGTAGCGTTCCACGCTGTAGGTGATCGGGTCGCGCTCGGTGAAGACCGCCGCCAGAGGAATGGCGACGACATCGTCCGCGGAAGCGACGGGAATCTTGATGTTCGCCGTCATGCCGGGCCGAATCCGCTTGTCGGCATTCTTCAAAAGGATGCGGACGGCAAAACCCTTGATGTTATTCTTGATCGTGGCCTGGGGGGCGATGCGCTCCACGAGACCGATCACGGTCAGCCCCGCCACGGCCTCGACGTTAACCTCGACTTCCTGGTCCTGACGGAGGCGGGTGATATCGGCCTGATTGATGTGCGCGCTGATGATCAGGTTATTCAAGTCGGCGATGGTCAGCACTTCCGTGCCGCTGTTGAAACCGCCCGAACCGGAAACGGCCTGGCCGATCGAGACGGGCCGGGTGAGGATGGTGCAGTCGAAGGGAGCCATGATCATCGTCTTGGTCAGACGCTCGTCGAGCACATCGAGTTCGCGCTGCGCCCGTTCGACGGCATTCTTGGCCAGCTCGAATTCCGTTTTGGCGTTTTCGAACAACTCGCCGGAAATGAGCCGCTCCTCGAAGAGCTCCGTGGCGCGCTTGAAATTGCGTTCCGATTGATCGCGTTGCAACCGCGCGCGCTGGACCTCGGTGGCGCTGGAAGCGCGCTGGTTCTTGAGTTCCTTGTCGTCCAGCCGGAACAGCAGGGAGTCCTTTTTGACCGAGTCGCCGATATCGACCGGCATTTCCTCGATGCGCCCGTTGATCTCGGGCTTGACGGAGACCTGTTCCGCCGGGCCGATCTCTCCCGCCGCCGGCACGCTAAAGCGGATATCCCGCTGCTCGACCACCGCCTCCTTCGGCCGGTTGTCCACGTTGTTGGCCGCCGTTCCCGCTTTCAGCCCCGGCAGCTTGTAATAAGCCACCAACCCGGCTCCGCCCACGACCAGCAGAATGATTATCCACTTCTTCATGAATGACACTTGAAAGCGTGACGCCACGAGGCGGCACAGATTCCTTCCGCTCGTGCGCGGAAAGCTGGCGGCTTAGACGGCTGGGGGCCGCGCAAAATTCACTCCGGAAGCGGGCTAATTTCGTCCCCCACGCGCACGGCGCCCGACCGAACCACTTGGGCGATAACGCCTTGCCGATCATTTTCCATCGAGCGGCGCAAACCAAGCGCGATCCGGTCCATCTTCTCGCACGGGGTGCGGGCCTCGCCCAAATACAAGACCGCGCTCCCCACTTGAACGTTTCGTCCGATCAGCGCGATGAGATCGATTCCGCTTGTCTCGATGTTTGACCGGACGGCCCCGGGCGGGATTGATTCGACGCCTAATTCCGCGGCGTGCGCGGAGATTTGCTCCCGCTCCATCAAACTGACCTGGCGTTTGGCCGGGCGCCCCAATCGGTTTCGACGCTCGAAATAGCGCTGGTTCTCGACAATCCCCTTCTCGGCCACCAACGAGATGGAATCCACCGCGATCATCGGCTGTCCGCCGGCCGCGGGGTGCAAGTGGAGCGAAGCGACGGTACCCATTTAATTCCGGTGAATCTTGCTTGCGGCAGGAGAATCGTCCAGTTCGCTTCGAGGCTCAAGCGAACATTGCGGTCCAGCGCGGGCCGGTCAGCCCGTCTGCAGCGTGGGCGGTTCTTCGCCGAGCGACTCCAGGCGTGCCAAAGCCGCCTGGAGTTCGGCGGCGGACTGGTACCGGGCGCTTTCCTCGGGCTCGCACGCCTTGAGCAGAACCCGATTGAGCGCGAGGACGGCGGCGCGGTCGCGGCGCGGATCCAGATCGCTCGGCAGCTCGGGAAAACGCGCGGGGGAATGCGCGGTCACCGCGACGTAGAGCACCTTGCCGAGGCTGTAGACATCCGCGGCGGCCGCCCCGGGGCCTTCCGGCGGGATGAAATTGCGTGTGCCGACGAAGCTGACATCGCCGCCGGGCGACTTCATGGCGGTGACCAGGCCGACGTCGCCCAGCTTGGGGAGGTTTTGGGCGAAGAGAATGTTCGACGGCTTGAGATCCCGGTGGACCAGCCGCTGGCTGTGGAGGAACTCGAGCGCATCGCAAAGCTGGAGGCCCAGCCGGATGGCGGCGGCGGCCTCCAAGGCGCCGGAGCGTTCGAGGTCCGCGGCCAGAGTGCGCGGACGGTAGGTGGCAGGATCGATCGACGGACCGCCATCCATGTCGTCCGCCGCTTCCATCACGTAATAGAAAAAACCGCGTGGATCGTCCCGGCCGACATGGAGGACATGCACGAGGCCCGGGTGGCGCAAGGCGATGGGGGTGAATTGACGGATGCCTTCGAACTCCCGCTCGTACGGGGCCGGTTCCGGGAAGGACCGGCGGTAGACGAACTTGACGGCGCGGAGCAGGCCGACCGCATCGCGCGCCAGCCAAACCTCACCGTAGGCCCCCTGGCCGACCTGGCGCAGCAACTCGTAGTTGGGAATCGTCGGGCCGGTCCCGGTCTCCGAAAGCAGCACCGTGGCCGCGTCCTCTTGCGGTTTGGGAAGCGAACGGTTGGCAGGGCCAGCCGCTGCGGGGGCGAAGGCCGGCGGCGGCAGCGACGATTCGGATTGGCGGGCGGTGGCCGCCGTCCCGGCCGGCCGGCGACGGAACTCGGTGTGGCCGGTGGAACGCGCTTGCGCGACCGAGATCAGCGCCACGGCATATCCGACCGGAATCTGGACGGCGACCGGCACCAGCCACGAAAACCAGTGGTATGTCCACCAGACTTGCGCCAGGCCGAGGACGGCCAGAAGCGCGCCACCGCTGAGCGCGAGGACGCCGCCGAAGGCCGGACGCAACTGCGGGAATCCCCAGCCCGCCAAGGCTCCAAACCCGAGGACCAGCAACAGCTCCGTCCAGGGCGAGATGCGGGTGAGCCATTCGCCGCGCCGGACATTGAGCGCGGCCGTGGCGATGATCTCGACCCCGGGCATGCGAAGGCCGGTGGCGCGACTGTAAGGCGTCATGAAATCATCCGTCCCCCGCCCGCCGGTATAGCCAAGATCGTAGACCGCGCCCACGAAGACCAGTTTCCCGGTGAACCGGGCCGCCGGCACGTAATTGCTGAGCACCTGGGAATAGGAGAAAGATTCGAGGCTTCCGGGGCGGCCGTAGTAATTCATCCACGCCACGCCGGGCAGGGCCTTAAGGTCGTTGGTGGCGACCAAGCGAGCGGCTTCCTCCGCCAGAGAAACTTTGGCGCCGCGCGCGGGGGGGAGCTTTCGGATGTAGGAATCGGCATCCCCGCGGTTGGCCAGCCCCCAGCGAACCACTTCCCGCAGCGCGAGGAACGGGCCTTCGATCTGCCGCCCCACCACCTCGCCGTTGCGCATGTCGGGTTTCTCGATCCCGGCGACCGCCACCTTGCCGAAGCGGCGGGCGGCTTCGATGAAGGCGCGGTCCTCCTCCGGGTCCGAGGCAGGGCTGTCGAAATGAATGTCGAAAACCACCGCGGCGGCTCCCGCGGCCTTCAGATGATCCAGCAATCGGGCGTGGACGCGCCGGTCCCACGGGTGCAGCCAGGGCTGCTGCAGCTCGTCGTGCGACGGGCGGTCCATCCGGACGATCACGGCTTCCGTCGGGACTTCGACTTTGCGAAACCAATAGGCCAGGTCGTAACTGATCTCGGCCAGGCGTTCCCCGATCGGCAGCACCAGCGCGGCGACTCCGGCCATGATGGTCACGGCCACCCCCCAGCCGCGAAATCGATGCGTGGGCTGAACCGGCGTGCGGACGCGTGCCAGCCAGGTGTCGGGCCGGGCAAAACTGGTCTCGAGCACTTGCGCGTCCGGCTGATCGGGCTGGCGGCGTGCGTACTCCGAATCCGGCGGAGGAGCGACCGGCCCCAGGCGCGCTTCGGCCACTTCGCACACTTCGACCGGCTCCCCGACGCCGCGGAATTCGTAGAAGCCATGCGCCACCCAGGAGACTTCGCCGACGCCGGGCAGGCGCTGGCCCTTCAGCATGGCGCGGGCGTTGTCGAAGGCGAACCGGGTGAGCAGGATATGCTGCGCCTCGCCGAGCGCCATGACCCGGGCGCATTTGTCGACTTCCAGCCCGCGCAGGCCCTTTACCCGGCCGGTGACCGAGTCTCGTTCGACGAGCACTTCGCCGGCGTGAATCCCGATCCGATCCAGCAACGGGAAGCTTTTGCCGCGATTCCAGCGGCGCAAACGGGCTTGCAGGCGGAGGGCGAATTGGACGGCATCGGAGGGCCGGGAAAAACCGAACAGGCAGGAATCGCCGAGCGTTTCGGCCTCGAACCCGTCCGGGAATTCCTTCAACAAGGAGCGGAGTTCGGCGTGGTGTTGCTCGATCAGCCGCCACGCTTCCTGATTGCCCACCTCCTCCTTCAACCGCACCGCCCCGGCCAGCTCGGTAAAGACCAGCGTCATCACCTCCGCCGTCTGGCGCAAGGCGGAGGAACTGCCGGGAGCTGGATCGGGGGTGGGAGGTGGCATCGCCAGGGCTGCGACTAGAACATGGGAACCGGGCGCATCATGGAACGGGAGCAAATCATCTTTGGCCGGTCACGGCGAGAACTTTGACCGGCCGGCCCGGAGGCGTGCCGGTTTCGAGCCGTTTGGACAACAATGCGAGCCCGGTTCCGATCCAAGTTCCGCTTGCCAAAGCGGGGTTTGTTGCGCAAGTTCCGCTTCCAGTTGGCCGGTTGCGCGGTTAGCTCAGTGGTAGAGCACCACCTTGACACGGTGGGGGTCAGAGGTTCGAAACCTCTACCGCGCACCATCTTCCTCATTTCGAGAACCACTCTAAACACCATGGTGAAGGTAAAGATTTGCGGCATCACCTGCCTTCAAGACGCGCAGGCGGCGGCGCAGGCGGGGGCCGATGCCTTGGGCTTCATGTTCTATGAACGCAGCTCCCGCGCGATCAGGCTGGCTCAGGCGATCGAAATTATTCGCGAATTGCCTCCATTCCTCACCAAGGTCGGCGTCTTCGTGAACCCGTCCGCCGAGGAGGTCCAGCGCGCGGCCGAATGGCTCGACGTGATTCAATTGCACGGGGCTGAATCGCCGGAATTCTGCTCCGCCGTGCCGCGCCCGGTGCTGAAAGCCATCCGGGTGCGGGATGAATCCTCGCTCGAGACGATCCGGACTTTTGCGGTGAGCGGCATTCTCCTGGATGCCTATGTCGAGGGCCAGCTCGGCGGCACGGGGGCTCGCTTCAATTGGGATTTGGCGGTTCGCGCCCAGGCCCTCGCCCGGCACATTGTCCTGGCCGGCGGCCTTACGCCGGAAAACGTGGGCGAGGCCGTGCAGCGGGTGAACCCTTATGGTGTCGATGTCTCGAGCGGCGTGGAAAGCGCGCCGGGCCGGAAGGACGCCGCCAAGATCGCGCAGTTTATCGCGCGAGCGAAGGGGGTTCGAGCGGATCGACCGGGATGATGATCCCGAAGGTGCTGCCCGCGCCCAGCCGGGAGCTGAGGGTCAGCCCATAGCCCATTCCCTTGGCCAGCTCGTAAACCATGGAAAGGCCCAGCCCGGTGCCGCGCTTGGTCGAAAAGGCCTTGGTCGTGAAAAACGGCTCGAAGACGCGCGGCACATGATCCGGAGCAATGCCGCAGCCGGAGTCCGTCACCGTGAGGTGGATATACCCGGCGGCGAGCGCGGGATCCAGAATCACCTGCTCCAGTTGCTGCTCGACCCTCCTGGCTTCGAGGACCAAATCGCCCCGGTTGGACATCGCTTCGGCGGCATTGAGAATCAGGTTTAACAACATCTGGCTCAGCACCTCTTCCGAACAACGAACGGTCGGAATCGCCGTCTCGGTTTTCACCCGCAGATGCAGGGTCGGCGGAAAGCGATCCGCGAGGAGTTTGCGCGTATTTTCGAGCACGCCGGCCAGGTCCACGTCGTGGAGCGGGCGGTCGTTCAACCGGCCCAGCCCCAGCAGCGCCTGCACGACGGCCGTGCCTTGCTCGACGACCGTCTGGATGCGGCTGACGCGCGTGCGCAGCTTGTCCAGATCGTGCGGGTTCTCCTCGATAATCTGCGCGGAGCCTTTGATGATCGACAGGATGTTGTTGAAATCGTGCGCGATGCCGGCGGCCATCGTGCCGATGGCGCGCATTTTCTGGCTGTGCAGCAACTCCTGGTTGGCGCGTTCGAGTTCCCGGGTGCGTTGCGCCACGATTCTGCCGACTTCGGCGTAGCTTCGCTTGAGATCGAAATGCTTCTTCACGGCCAGCCCGGCCAGCAGGAAGATCGCGCCGGCCCCCACCACCGAAACGCCCAGCAGGCGCGGATCCCGCGTCCACGGCACCACCACGGCGAAGTTCAGGCGCGCGATCCCGGGCGAACGGTTTCCATTCTTGTCCATGGCGCGGACCTCGATCTGGTGTTCGCCGGAGGAAAGGTTCTGGAACACGCGGCTGGCGGTGTTCGAGTAGGGCGTCCAACTGCCTTCATCGAGCCGGTAGGCGAAGAGCAGATCGAACGAGGCGGAGTAATTCCAGCGGTCCATCCCCGCGAACTGAATTTCTGTCGGATGGCCGGTCGAAGGCCGCTGGGGCGTGGCCAGAACCGGCTCGAGCGCGCGCGGCGAATCCGGATCGGCGTCGGGATGAAAGACGCTGATGCCGCGGCTCGTCGCGGCCCAGATGCGCCCGGCCCGATCACGGAGGACGCCGTAGATCGTGCCGGTCGGCAAGCCTTCCTCCCAGCCGTGCCGCAGCCAGGAATTGTGAATCTGCCGGAACATGCCGGAACTCGTCGCCACCCACACGCTGCCGTCCGGAGCCCGCTCGATGGCCGTCACCCGGCTCCCCGTGGTGTAGACCAGTTCCCATTGCCGGTCGCGCAACTCGTAAACGCCCATCGTGGTGCCGCACCAGACCCGGCCATCGCCCACTTCCGCCACGCAGGAGATGCGGTCGAAGGGCAGCCCCTGCTCCCGTCCGAAAGTGACCTGGGATTCATCCGAAGCGCGGGTCAAGGCCAGGCCGAATTCGGTGGCGATCCAAAGGTCGCGGTTCGAATGCTGGCGCACAAAACCGATCTCTTCCGTTTCCAGGGGAGGCAGCGGCGCCTTTTCATACCGTGTGCCATCGTAGAGGAAATAGTGGTTCGTTTGTTGCGGCTGCCAGACCCAGAGCAAACCATCCCGCAACTGGCCCGCGACCCGCACGCGCGCTCCGTCCGGCCCTTCCAGCAAGCGGAACGTGCCAGCCCCTGCCGCACCGGGCTCGAACACCACGGCGCGATCCTGGGCGGTGGCGACGATCGCTCCATTCGGCGTTTCGTAGAGGGCATCGCCCGGCTGAAAGACTAATTCGAGATCCTCCGGCCAGCGGGCCATCGTCACCGCCCCCGCCTGCCAGGAGACCAATCCCTCCGAACTGGCCATCCAGATGCGGTGATCGAGCGCGGACTCGATTAGCGCATGGGTCGGCGCCGTCAAGGCTTCCAGTTCCGGAAGGGGCCGCCACAAGTGCGGCGCATACCGCACCAGGCCGCCCACCGAAGCCGCCCAGAATACGCCGTTGGTGCCGAGCGCCACATCGAACTGCGCCCCCATCGCCGGTTCCCGCAGGATTTCCGGCGGATCGCCCGGTTGCACCCGAAAGAGCGACCCGTACGAATAGGCCCAGAGGGATCGATCCCAGGCCCGCCAGGCTTGGCGCGGCCGTTCCGCCTCGATGGAAAGGACCGACCAGGCTCCCTCGCGCCATTCGGCCACGGCCCGCCGCGCGTCCGCATCCACGCTGGCGGCGACCAGCGTCACCGAGCCGGGCGGATATTCGTGCGGCCGTTGCAGCATGCCGAGATCGGCCCGGTTGAGCAGATGCTCCTCCCATTCCGTGGCGGGGGAGATCCGCCGGACCAGCCCCGGCACTTTCGCCATCCCCCACCGGCCCGAGACCCACAACCCGCCCTCCGCCGATTCGATCATCTCGCTGTACCGGCCGATGCCGGTTTCGGACGAGCGCCGCAGCGTCGAGATCCGCCCGGTGCCCGCATCGAACTCCAGCAATTGATCCGGCAGGAGCACGAGCACCCGGTTCATGTCCGCGGGCACCAGGCTCAGTTGCCGCAATTGGTGGATCGGAGTGCGGAGAAGCTCGGCCCGGATTTCCGGGATGGGAAAACGCGTCCATTCCCCGCCGTAGTAGAGCAGCAAGCCTTCGGCATAAAGCGTCCACCACTGGCCGGTGCGGCTTTCGTAAATGCGATACCGGTTCGCTTCGGGCGCCATCACCTCCCCCTGGGTGTAGCCATCCAGCCAGGTGATCTTCGCGCTATCGCCGCTCCGGGCCACGACATGGCCCCGCGGGCTGACGGTCACGCTCGCCACGTACGGGCCATCGATCGGAAACACCCGGACATGCCCGCTCCGCTGCGCCGCCGCGTCTCCGCAAACGAGCAACAGGCCGGCCAGCGCCACCCGGCGGAGCACCCCCGCCCAGGCAACGATCACCCTCCACGCAGGGCTCGATTTGAAGACTGGCGCTTCCACCGTGGGCACCCGAGTACCATAATGCCAACCTGCAGGACATGAAATAGCTCTCTCCGGGGCGGTTTTTACTGGCAGTCCGTGCCGGGGCGGGGTGGGTAAATTGGAGGGGGGAGGGGGTGGGGAGGCCAAGTGGCGGGATCTTTTTACGCAAACCATTAGGCCAGAGATGGTTGCGTGAAAAACGAGGCCGGAAATATGTGTGTAAAAAGCGTGTAAATTGTGTGTAAATCTGTGTAAATGGGTGTGTAAAACTGTGTAAATCCCTGTGTCAAGGTGTGTCAATGCTCCCGCCTCGGCGTGTAAAGCCTTCAGGCGGGAAGCGGATGTGAGGCACCGGGCCGCCGAATTGATTGGGAACAAGCGACCCCGCAGGCTGGGCATGGAAATGCCGATGGCTTGAAAAATTACCGCGGTCGGCGGGTCATTGGGAAACGGAGCGGTTCGAGTCAGAACGGCCCTGTTTCGCAATGACGCCTCAAATAGAGTCGTCATGGCATTCTTATGCGACATGGGACGGGATGAGTCAAGGTTGAAGATCGCCTCAGGGCGCGATTTTTTGCCGAAGGTCAGTCCATTGAGCACGCGGGGCCGGGAAACAAGTTCCCAGCCGGCGGGTGGGCCGAAGCCGGAAGCCACTTTCCAAAGGGGGGTGGGAGTTATGCCGCCCCGCTGGGGCTGAGGGTTCGTGGGTGATCGTGTGCTATAAACATGCCGCGCCGCTGGCGCTGGGAAGCGGGCACCGCCCGAAACAGACTTCGGGATGGCGATCTTGGGTGACCGCCAGAAATAATCGCACCCGTGGCTGCCCGCCGCGATTTTTCCGGCGGCGCGGACGACCGCCTCAAAGCGCCGCATTCGCCCTCGTGCTCTCGACCATCGCTCTCACGGAGCGGGGCGGGGCGGGGCGGCCGGCGGCTCCTCCCGGGCCAGGGCGATGATTGCATCCGTTTCGCGCTGCCAGAGCGCCGCCAGCGCGCGCACCCGTTCCGGCTGTTCGGGCGCAAGGTTCCGCGCTTCGTTGCGGTCGTGGGCCAGATCGTAGAGTTCCCAGGGAGCGTCCGCCCCGGCGGCCACGATCTTCCAATCGCCTTGCCGGAGCGCTCGATTGCCTTCATGCCACCACCACACAGTATCCCGCGCCAGTTCGATATCTTGTGCAAAGGCCGGAACCAAGCTTCGCCCGGGCCGCGCCGGAACCGGCTGGCCATCTCCCAGCGTGTGCGGTGGCAACCCTGCAAGTTCCAGCACCGTGGGCAGAAGATCGATGGCATGTCCGGGCGTGCGGCGCCAGGCTCCGCGCGCTTCGATCCCGCGCGGCCAGTGGGCAATCAGCGGCGTGGCGATGCCGCCTTCATGCACCCAGGTCTTGTGACGGCGGAACGGAGTGTTGCACACGCCGGACCATCCCGGCCCCAGACTTAAAAAGGTCGCTCCCGTGCCGCATTGCGCGTCGGGATCGTGCCCATCGCCCCGCACCATGATCTCCGCGCTCGCGCCGTTGTCGGAAAGAAAGAAGATCAATGTATTTTCGAACGCGCCCATCGCCCGAATCTGGGCCAGCACGCGGCCGATCTCGCGGTCCATCCGGTCGACCATCGCGGCATGGACGGCCATCTTGCACGCCTGAAAATCCCGCTGCGCGGCTGTCAGGTCCAGCCACGGGAGCGGCCGATTCACCTCTCCCGGGCCAAGCTTCAGCAGCGCCTCCGGAAAATGATACGGCGGGCCAACTTCTCTTTCGGTGGGCGGCAACGCGCCCGCGGAGCCGAGCTGGCGCAATCGTTCCCACCGGGCCGGACGCAATTCCTCCCAGCCGCGGTCGTAGCGCCGCGCATACCGCGCGATATCCTCGGGAGGAGCCTGCAGCGGAAAATGCGGCGCGGTGAACGCCAGAAACTCGAAGAAGGGCCGGCCGGCATGGCGGGCGGCGTGATCCTGGAGGCACTTGATGGCGTGGCCGGCGATGGCTGTACTAGTGTAGTAGGCGTCGTTCGCGCCCGCCGCCGGCAGCGGCGCGTCATCCTCGAAGTGGTGGCGCGGGGTGAAGTGGCGATCATGATCCTCCAGGCGGTACGACCGGTCGAACCCGTTCTCCAGCGGCTGGCCGTCCAGATGCCATTTGCCTGAGTGGTACGACCGATACCCCGCCGCGCGGAGCAGCTCCGGCAGCAGCCGCGCCCAGGCCGGACGCACCCCTTGCCCGCCGCTGCGGAGGCCCGGCACCGTGTCGCGCCGGACTTGCTGCGGATAGTAGCCGGTCATAAGGCTGGCGCGGGTCGGCCAGCATCGGGCGGTGTTGTAAAACTGGCTGAACCGCAAGCCGCCCGCCGCAAGCGCATCGAGATTCGGCGTGGCAATCTCGCCCCCGTAACACCCCAGATCCGAGAACCCCAAGTCATCCGCCAGAATCAGGAGAATATTCGGCCGCGCGGGAGGGCGGGACTCGGCCGGTTCCGCGGCCTCGGCCAGTCCGGCCAACAACATCAAGGCCCACACCAGATTCCGAAGCCGTGTCGTCATCCGCGTTACGATCGTTCGGTGCATCATTGCAACAGTCCCTGCAGTTCCTCCCAGGTCAAGGCCGCCGCCAGATCCTCCTCGCCCGACAACGTGGCGGCGATCAGCTCGCGTTTTCGATTTTGCAAATTCAGGATTTTCTCTTCCACCGTGCCGCGCGCGATCAACTTGTAACTCGTGACGACCTGCGTTTGCCCAATGCGGTGCGCCCGATCCGTCGCCTGCGCCTCGACCGCCGGATTCCACCAGGGATCGAAATGAATGACCGTATCCGCCGCCGTCAGGTTCAGGCCCACGCCCCCCGCCTTGAGTGAAATCAGAAACACCGGCACATCCCGGCTCGTCTGAAATTCCTGGACGACCTTCGCGCGATCTACCGTCGAGCCATCGAGATAGGCGTACTTGATCTGCTGCTGATCGAGCGCATCGCGCAATAAATGGAGCATCTTCACGAACTGGCTGAACACCAGCACGCGATGGCCGCCATCGAGCACCTCCTGCAGCAATTCGTGGAACAATTCCACTTTCCCGGAATTCGCCGCCGCGGTGTTCTCCAATTCGAGCAGGCGCAAATCGCAGCAGACCTGCCGCAGCCGGAGCAACGCCGTGAGAATAACCATCCGGCTCTTTTGCGCGCCGGGTTGCCCGGCCGCATCCAGCACCTCTTTCCGCCCCGCTTCGAGCACCTTCTGGTAAATCTCCTGCTGTTCCGGGGTCAACTCGCAGAAGGACACTTGTTCGATCTTCTCCGGCAGATCCTTGGCCACTTCCTTTTTCAGCCGCCGCAGCAGGAACGGGCGCACCCGGCGCGCCAAGCGGGCCTGCGCCTCGGCGTTCTTCTCGCGCGCGATGGGAGCCTCGTACCGTTCCTTGAAATCGGCCGCGCTGCCGAGGTAGCCCGGCATAAGAAAGTCGAAGATGGACCACAAATCGAGCACCGAGTTTTCCAGCGGCGTGCCGGTCAGCACCAGGCGGTGGCGCGCCCGCAGCGCTTTCACGGCCTGCGCATTTTGCGTCTGGCGGTTCTTGATATGCTGCGCTTCGTCGAGCACGACCGTGTCGAACTCCGTGCCGCCGTACGATTCGAGATCGCGCCGGATCAGGGCATAGCTGGTCACCACCAGATCGGCTTGCGCCAGCTCGGCAAAAAGCTCGTGACGCCGCGCCCCATGCAGCGCGAGCACCTTCAGCTCGGGCGTAAACCGGCGCGCCTCGGCCAGCCAGTTGAACACCAGGGACGTCGGGCAGACGATCATGGAAGGACGGCGTTCCGAGGCCGGCAGGCGCTCGCGCACGCTCCGCAAAAACGCCAGCGCTTGCAGCGTTTTTCCCAAACCCATCTCATCCGCGAGAATCCCGCTGAACCCGTTCTGCCGGAGAAATTCCAGCCAGCCAACCCCTTGCTTTTGGTACGGGCGCAGCACCTCTTCGAGCGAGCCCAGGGGCGGGACCGGCATTTTCGCTTCGCCCGAATGCGTCAATGCCCGGGCCCGCCAGGTTTCCGGCGCGCGAATTTTCCACGCCGGATTTTCGCCCAGCGCGTCCGCGAGGAAACCCGCTTGCGCGTTGGCGATGCGGTAACCCTGTTCGTGCTGGCGCGGCGAACAATCCAGCAGCACCTCCTGCAATTCCTCGACCGCGCCCGTATCGATGATCGCGAATTTCCCGTTGGGCAGCCGTTGGTGGCCCTGCCCGGAACGCAGGAGGCTCTGAATATCCGTATTCGAATAACGGGTGCCGCCCGTGCCTTCGTACACGACTCCCAAGTCGAACCACTGTTCGCCCGACGGCGTCACCTCGAACCGAGGCTCGATCCGCTCCAGATTCTGCGCCGTGCTCCGTTGCAGCCGCTCTTCGAGCGTGACCTTCCATTCCCGTTCGAGCCGCCCGAAATCCCGCGCGAAAAAGTTCAATACCGAGTTCTGGCCCGCGAGTTGATAACTCCCCTCCGCGTGCGGCCCCGTGAATCCCGCCCGGGTCAGACGGGCCTGGGCGGAGCGCTCGGCATCGAGATGGCGGGCGAGATAATGCTTCGGATCGGCCGGATCGGGCATCCAGAATGTACCGCTTTCCTTCGTCACCGTCCTCCCGGCATAACCGAACAGCAGCGTCCCTTGCAGCCCAGCCAAGCCGCCGGTCAAGTCGAGGCGTATCTCGGGCCGCGGCGTCGACAGCCGAAAATCCTCGAGCGTGAAATTGGCCGAAACGGAAGCGGCCAGCGCCGGCCAATCCCGGCTCAGAAAGAGCGGGATTTGCTCGCGCGCGATCCGCACCGGCCCATCGAGCAAGCCGGCCGCCACGCTGGGCAACAGCACTCGGCGGAAGGTTTGGCCGGCGTAAATCCAGACGCTCGCCCCTCGCACCAGCGCTCCGGCGGTTAACGGTTTGGCCAGCGAGAGGACAATTTCGCCATTCCCTTCCAGCGTGGCTCGCAGGTCCGGCACGCACGGCTCACGCCCTACCTCAATCGAATCGTGCCTCCCGAAATGCAAGCGCGGATGCCCCGCCAGCTTTTCCAGCAACGCGGCCAACTGCGCGCCGGTCACCTGCAATACCCCCGGCGTGTCTCCCGCCAGGTCTTCGATCGCGTCAAGAATCGCCCCGTCTTCGGTCGCGATCGAGAAATTCCGATCCTGAGGCAAAGCGTCGAGCGGGCTGCGGCCTCCCGGCCACTCGGCTTCGAAAAAAATCATGCTCCGGCCCTTGGCGATCGCCTGGTCGAGATTCGGCGGAAAGATCAAGTGGAGCGCCAGGCTGGCCGCACCGGGCTCGCGCCGGATCCGGCGGAACGCTTTCGGAGCTTTCGGCGCGGCCGGGGCCGCTCTCCGGGCGGCCGGGGTGGACGGCACCAACTCGCGGTTCTGGCTCCGCAAATGATGAAGGCCGGCCGCCACCGAATGCGCGCAGATCGTGCCCCAGCTCCGGGAAACTCTGCAGGTGCAGAGGTTCTCAATATCCAACGCGCTCTTGATGACCAGCCCGCATCGGTACGACGTCGTCCCCTCCTGCACCACCCCCCGCAGCACTGGCTCCTTCCATTCCGAGGAAAGCACTTTGCCCGCCGCCACCGCCCCGCGCGCCTGCTTGAGCACATCCCAGCCGGCGATCTTCGCCAGGAACTCGTCGCTCAGAATGATCGAACTCATCTGGCGGCGGCCCGCTCAACTGGCCAGCTTGAGTTCCTGCTGCGCGGAGGGCGGCTCCGACTCCTCGCCCGCCAGCGGTTCGCCGGCCTCCTCCGTCCCGGATTGAGGCTCCGGCGCCGCGTTCGCCTGCGCGACGAGCACCACCGATTTGCGCAACATCTGCCCCTGGTAGGTCAAGCCAGTCATCAAGACATCCTGGATGCGTGCCGCCGCCGGCACTTCTGCCTTCGGATCCGGCAGTTGATGGCCACGGCTGTCGAAGGGCTCCCCCGGCGTTGGCATGTACGGAACCAACCCCACCCGCCGCACCACATCGCGGCAGGCGTTCTGGAATTGCTCCAATTGCGCCGCCAGGTTCGGCTGGCCGGAGCGCGTTCCCGCCTGATAGAGGGCGAAGACATGATCGAGCATCTGCACCGTCGTCCGCAGCCAGTCTCCCTCGGTGCGGCGCAGTTTCTCGACTTCCAATTCGAGATGCCCCCGCTGTTCGTCCCGCGCGTTCTGCACGAATTTCGCGAAAGCCTCCGCTTCGAGCTTCATCCGGTCGGCGATGTCTTGCGCGGCCTGAACCGTCCGGCTGGCGGCATCCTGTGCCCCCTGCCAATGGAGGTTCGCCTGCTGAATCTGCCCCGCCACGCTCTGCACCTGTTTGATCTGATCGAGCGAGGCCCGCAGGTTTTCGGTCATCGCCACCGCCGCCTGGGTATCGTGCTCCTTCAGCCACGGCAGGATCGAGATCCACGCCGCCAGGGCCGCCGTCGCGAGGCAGATCCCGGCAATCACATAATCTCCGGTCGAGTCGAGGCTCCCCTGCCGCGCGAGCACGAACATGGCGATCACGCACAAGACCCCATCCGCCACATAAAACGGCCATTTCGGCAGCGCCCCTGGCGCAGTCTTCTCTGACATGCCCGCATTAACCGCCACCCTCCGCCCCGCGTCAACCCCGCGTCCGGCTGCATGGCCCCGTTTTTGACGCATACTTGTTTTGATCGCACAGACCCTTCTCCTTTTGAAATCCTCACGACAGCGCAGGCTCGGTCTCCAGACAGCCGCGGCCGGCGCGATCGCTGCCTCCTCCGCTTGCGAGTTGCGAGACGAATGATCTCGTCCATTTTCCTTACCCGCCGATTTGACCGCCGACTTTCCCGCCGGTAGATGTTGGCCATGACAGGACCAGCGAGCACGGGCCGTCTTGGAGGCTCACCCCAAGGAGTTCTGCGAACTGGATTGGGGGGGGGCGCATCTGGACACCGCCCCCGAGTGACGCCGGCTTATGGTTGGGAGTTCCGCGTTTACGCGGTCTGGGGCCGGAAAATTCCCGAACCGGCTAAAGCCGGAACTCCAAACGGGGGCAGCGCCAGATGCGCCCAATGGTGGGAAGTGGCCGAGGCCGGTCTTCGAGCGCCGCAATTGCGGTGTCGGTGGAGCGATCCTAAGCCCGCGCATCCGGAGTAAACTGCGCCGTGTCTCAATTTGCTTACACTGCCCTGAACGCCGCCGGTTTGAAGGTGGGCGGAGAACTCGAAGCCGAGACGGAAGCGGCCGCGCTCCGTGCGCTGGAGGAGAAACAGCTCTTCCCCGTCCAGGTGTCGCAGGTGGGCGCCGCGAAAGCCGCCCGGGCCAAGAAGGGGCGGGGGGTGCGAAACCGCGATGTGGGCGTGATGTACGGCCAGTTGGCGGACTTGATCGGTTCCGGAGTGCCCCTGCTGCGCTCGATCGATACCCTTATCCGAAGCACTCCGAGCCTGAATCTCGTCGTCATTTTGCGCGATATCCGGGCCAGCGTGGCCGACGGCAAGTCGCTGAACGAATCGATGAAGCAATTTCCGGAGGTCTTTCCAGCGTTGCACACTTCGATGGTGCAGGCGGGGGAGCGCGCCAGCATGCTGCAAACGGTGCTGCAAAGCCTCTCCGGCTTTCTCGAACGGCTGGATGAACTGCGCAGCAAGGTGATGGGGGCCATGATTTACCCCGCCCTGCTGGTCGCGGTCGGCCTCGCCGTGATGGTGGGGGCTCTGGTCTTCTTTGTGCCCCGCTTCGAGCCCCTGCTGGCCAACGTTCAGCAATCGCTCCCGACCAAGGTCATCTTCGGCCTGAGCGCGCTGGTGCGGGGCTATTGGTATCTCGTGCTCGTCGCGCTGGCCGCCGCGGGATTCGGGCTTTGGGCGGCGCTGCGCACGGAATCGAGCCGCCGGCTGACCGAACGCTGGCGGCTGAAGCTGCCCGTCATCGGCAGCGCCCTCCGCATGGTGGCGATCACCCGGTTTTGCCGGATTCTCGGCACGATGCTGGCCAATGGCGTCCCCCTGCTCCAGGCCCTCAAAATCGCGCAAGGCGCCACGGGCTCCGCCCTGATCGGCGAACGAATCCTGGCCGCCGCGGAAAGCGTGCGCGAGGGCCGCAGCCTGACCGCTCCGTTGGGCGAGGGCGGACTTTTCCCGGAGCAGATCCTGGCCATGCTCGCCGTGGCGGAAGAATCCAATCAGCTCGAAAAGGTGCTGCTCCAGATTGCCGACACGGTCGAGCGGCGCACCAATCGCGAAGTCGACAACGCCGTGCGCCTGGTCGAACCGCTCATCCTCGTCGTGGTCGCGGCCGGCATCGGGTTTCTCGCGCTCGGCTTGCTCCTCCCGATCTTCACGATGGCCAGCTCCCTGGGGAGCAAAGGTTAGAGCGGTTTTCGAACGCCGGCTCGGAGAGCCGCCCCGGGGTCACTCCCGGCCCCGCAGAAACTGCCCGGTCAGGCTTTCCACGCAGGCGGCGACGGCCTCCGGTGGCCCTTGCGCAACGACTCGTCCGCCATCATCCCCCGCGTCGGGGCCCAGGTCGATCACCCAGTCGGCCGCGCGAATCACGTCGAGGTTGTGTTCGACCACGATGAGGGAATGACCGGCGGCGACCAGCCGGCGCAGGGCGAGCAGCAGCACTTGAATATCCTGGAAATGGAGCCCGGTCGTCGGCTCGTCGAAAATGAAGAGCGCCGGCTTGTCGCCGCGGCGGCGCGACGAGGCGAATTCCGCCAGATGGCCGACCAGCTTCAGCCGCTGGCATTCGCCGCCGGAGAGCGTGTTGATCGGCTGCCCGAGGCGCAAATAGCCGAGGCCCACCTCTTGCAGGATTTGCATCGTGCGCGACGCCGCCCGCGCCGGTTTGCTTTCGGGAATCGCGTCCAGAAATGGAATCGCGTCGTCCACTGGCGTGTCGAGGAGTTGCGCGATGTTCCAGGCACGCGTCGAGCCGCCGACTCCTGAAGGCACGGTGATTTCCAAGATGTGCGGTCGGTACCGCTGCCCGCCGCAGTCTCCGCAACGGATGAAGATATCGCTCAGGAATTGCATCTCGATCTTCTCGAAACCCGCTCCCCGGCATCGCTCGCATTGCCCCTGGCTCGAATTGAAGCTGAAGGCGCCCGCATCCAGCCCGCGCTGCCGGGCCAGTTCGGACTCGGCGAACAGCGCCCGAATGTAATCGAAGGCCCCGGTGTACAGCGCCGGATTCGAGCGCGGGGTCCGCCCGATGGCGGATTGATCCACCAGCACCACTTGGCCGAGCGCCTCCCAGCCGCGAATCCGGCACGAGCCGCCCGCCGCCCCTTCCGCCTCCTCTTCCTCCCCGTCCTCAGCCGCCGCTGCTTCCGGCCGCGCGAACTTGGCCGACAACTTCGGAGACAACAGGTCCCGCACCAGGGTGCTCTTCCCCGAACCGCTTACTCCCGTCACGCACACGAAACACCCCAACGGAATCTCTACTTCCAAACTCTTCAGGTTGTGCAGGGTCGCCTCGCTGATCGAAAGCTTCGGCCCCTGCTGAAGATCGACCGCGCATCGTCCGCCCCCTTCGATCTGTTTTCGTCCTGAAAGATAGCCGCCGGTGAGCGACGACTTTGCCGCGAGCAACTGGCGATACGTGCCTTCGAAGACCAACTCGCCTCCGTGCTCGCCTTGGCCGGGGCCGAGATCGACGATCCGATCCGCCGCCCGCATGACCGCCGCCTCATGCTCCACCACCACCACCGTGTTGCCGACATCCCGCAATTGCTCGAGAATCCGCACCAGCCGCTCCGTATCGCGGGCATGCAAGCCCACGCTCGGCTCATCCAGCACGAAGAGCGTGTTCACCAGCCGCGAGCCCAGGCAGGTCGTCAAATTCACCCGTTCCGTCTCGCCGCCGGAGAGCGACCGCGTCGCGCGGTCCAGCGCCAGATAGCCGAGCCCCACGTCCGCCAGGTACCGCAGCCGCGACCGGACTTCGTCCAAAGCCACCGCGAACGGGTCCGTCTTCTTCGCGGCCGGGCGCGTCATGGATTCGACAAAGGCCAGTGCATCCCGCACCGGCAATTGATAGAAATCCGCCAAGGTCAGTGGCTCATCGCCGCGCGCCATGCGAAAGAGCAGAGCCTCCTCCTTGAACCGTTTTCCCCGGCACGCCGGGCAGGTCGTGTAGCAGCGGTATTTCGCGAGCTGCACCCGCACATGCATCTTGTAGGCCTTGGATTCCAGCCATCGGAAGTAGCCCTTCACGCCGTACCACGCCCTCGGCCAGTGATGCTCTTCATCCGTTCCGTAGAGCGGATCGCCCTCGACCACGAGTTTCTGATGCTCGGGGGAAAGCTCTTCGAACGGCACATCCATTGGAATGCGCTGCGCCTTGCAAAACTTGAGCAAGTCGTTTTGCGATTCAAGCCCCGTGCCTGTCTGCCAGGGCCGCACCAATCCCGCTTTGATCGACAGCGATTTGTCCGGCAGGGCCAGATCGTAATCAATCGCGATCACCCGCCCGAAGCCCTTGCACGCCGGACAGGCGCCAACCGGATTATTGAAGCTGAAGAGGGCGGGAGAGGGCTCGCGATAATCCAGATCGCACTCCGCGCAGTGCAGCCGGTTTGAAAATCGGCGCGCTTCCCATTTCGGCAGCAAATGCGCCGTCAGCTTGCCTTTGCCGAAGTGATACGCCTGCTCGCACGCTTCCACGAATCGCGCCCGGTGGCTCGCTTCCAACCGCAGCCGATCCTGCACCACGATCAGCGCGGGGGGCTTCACCTTCAGGATGGGTTCCAGCGCTTCCTCCAGACGCAGCACCTTCGTTTCGCCGCCGACCTGCCAGAGCAACCGCTGGTAACCCTGCTTCGCGAGCAACCCGAGCGATTCCTCCGCCGAGAGCTTCTCGCTCAAAGGCAGCTCGAACGTAATCGCCACCTCGCGTCCCGGCTCCGCCGCCAGTTCGCTCCAGAGGCTCTGCGGCGTGTCCTTCCGCACGATCCGCCCGCACGTTTTGCAATGCAGCTTGGCCAGATGCGGCCAGAGCAGCTTCATGTAGTCGGTGATCTCCGTCATCGTGCCGACGGTCGAGCGGGTCGTCTTGACGGTGTTCTTCTGCTCCAGCGCGATGGCGGGCGGGATGCCTTCGATGCTATCCACCCGCGGCTTGTCCATGCGGTCGAAGAACTGGCGAGCGTAAGGGGAGAACGTTTCGATGTAGCGGCGCTGTCCCTCGGCGTAGAGGGTGTCGAAGGCGAGGGAACTCTTGCCGGAGCCGCTGAGGCCCGTCACTACGATCAGTTTGCCCAGCGGCAGATCGAGGTCGAAATTCTTCAGATTATTGTGCCGCACTCCTCGCAGGCGGATGGCAGGCTCCTTCGGCAACTCCGGCATGGCGCGGAACTCTAAGTCCGGGCGGCGGCCTGTCAAAGCCCGGGCGTCGAGTTCGGGCGCATCGGTGCGGCCTGATAGTGACACACACGACGGTCTCCGCTGCGGTAGCGGAGGGTGAGCCAGAGATCGCGGAGCGTCGTGCGGAACGGGCCGCGGGATTGGAAGCGGCGGGCGGAGGTCACCACGCCGGGGTGGAGAGTCGCCAGGCGGCCGAGGCGGCCGAGGCGGCGGGAGAAGTCGAGATCCTCGAAACGGTCATAGTCGGGGAAACCGCCCAGCGTTTCGAAGGCGGAGCGCCTGGCGAAGAGGGCCTGATCGCCCAGGTGCCAGCCGAACGCGCGATTCCGGGCCGCGGCCAGACGCGTGGTGAAGGCGAGGAACCGCGAGGGTGAATCGAACGTGCGGACAAACGCGCCGCCGACAACCTCCGAGCGAACGCAGGCCGCAGCGATCTGCGTGAGAGCGGTGGCGGGGAGGAGGGTATCGGCGTGCAAAAAGAGGAAGACATCCCCGGTGGCGGCACCGGCCCCGAGATTCATCTGAGCGGCGCGCTGGCGCTTGGGGGAGCGAAGGAGCACGGCGCCGTTCGATTCGGCGATGTCCGCCGTGCCATCGCTGCTTCCGGCATCGACCACAAGCAGCTCTGCGATTCCTTCGAGCCGACTCAGCCGTTCGAGGGTTCCCGGAAGCACCTGCGCCTCGTCGAGGGTGGGGATGATGATCGAGACCCGCACCGGGGGAGTTTCCGGCAATAACCGGGACGAGTCCAGAGGGTGTTGGAGTGGGTGCCAGGATGATCGACGGGGAGGAGGATTGGGAAATGAAAGCCAAGGCCGGCGATGGCGGACGCCGCGAATGGGCTTTGAGTTGATCCGCCGGGAGGGGTTTGGTAGGGGGAGCGGGTGCAGGAATTGGAGCCGCGGGACCGAATGTATGCGCTGGCCGCCTCGGGGTGGCTGGATTTGGGGAACGCCGCGGAGGCGCTGGCGGAGCTGGAATTTCTCTCGGCGGCGGCGCGCGAACATCCGGAGGTGCTGACCCTGCGGTGGGAGATTTGCGCCAAGCAGCGGGATTGGCCCCGGGCGCTGGACGTGGCGGAGGTGCTGCAGAACGTGACGGAGGCCAGCCTGGACGCGATGGTGAAGCGTTCGTTCGCGTTGCATGAGCTGGAACGCACGCAGGAGGCGTGGGACTTGTTGTTCCCCGCGCTGGAACGGTTCCCGAAGGATTGGATCGTGCCGTATAACCTGGCTTGTTATGGCTGCCAGATGGGGCGACAGGAGGAGGCGCGACGTCTGTTGAAGCTGGCGTTCGAGCGGGGCCACCCGGAGGAGTTGACGCGGATGGCGCTGGAGGACGCGGACCTGGAGCCATTGCGAGGGGAAATTCCTGGACTGGCAGGCGAATAAACCGCAGGCCACCCTTGGCTCGGCGGCTGAACGCGCGCGCGGGCGGGGCGAACTTGACACTCGGCAGCGAAGTACTACGCTGGCCGCGAGTGGGGGAGGTCCGATTGTTCGCCTGATGAGATGGTTTTCGAAACAGTGGGGCGGTTCGCTGGCGGCATGGGTCGCGGCAACGCTGATTTCTGGAACAAGCTTCGAAGCGGGGTCCGCAGCCGCGGCGGAGGCCCCGCCCACGCGCGGCGTGGCATTCCTGGGCCGGATCGCGCCCGAAGGGGACATCGTGAAACTGGCGGTCCCTGCCTCCTCCTATCCCGGGCCTTCGCCCGTGCGGGAACTGCTGGCCGAGGAAGGGCAGTTCGTCACCAACGGGCAGCCGATCGCCATTCTGGAAAACCGCTGGCGGCTGGAGACGGCCTGGAAATCGGCGGCGGCGCAGGCGGAGGTTTCGCGGAAGCGGCTGGCGCAAGTGGAGGCCGGCGCGAAGCGCAGCGACGTGGCGGCGCAGAAAGCGGAAGTGGAACGCCGGCTGGCGGAATTGGAAGCGGCGAAGATCGCGTTCGAGCGGAACCGCAATCTCCAGCAATTGGACGCGATTTCGAAGCAGGAGTTCGAGCGGGTGCAGCTCAACCTGGAATCCGCCCAGAAACTGGCGGATTCGGCGCAGCAGACCTTGCGGAGCCTGGAGGAGGTGCGGCAGGTGGACATCGCCCTGGCGGCGGCGCAACTGGACGCGGCGCTGGCGGAGGCCGAGCACACGCAGGCGGAGCTGGGCCAGGCCTTCATCATCGCGCCGATCGACGGGCAGGTCTTGAAGCTGCATGTCCGGCCGGGGGAGATACCGGGATCGAAGGGCATCGCCGACCTGGGAAAGACCAACCGGATTGTCATTGCCGAAGTGTATGAGACGGATGTGCCGCGGTTGAAGGCCGGCGCGGCGGCGGTGGTGACCGGCGCGGCGCTGGCCGGGCCGTTGCGCGGCAAGGTGACGAAGATCGGCTGGCAGATCGGGCCGAACCGGCTGTTCAGCCAGGACCCGGCGGCGGCGGCGGATGCCCGCGTGGTCGAGGCGGAAATCCAACTGGACGATCCCGCGGCCGCCGCCCGGCTCGTGAACGCCCGGGTGCAGGTCGTGGTCAGCCCGTAGGCCGGAACACCATGTTCGGCCCCCACCTCAACATACCGCTCTCCTGGCGGCAGCTCACCTGGGACAAGCTGCGCCTGCTGGCGGCGGTGTCCGGCATCGTCTTCGCCGTGATGCTGATGATGATGCAGATGGGCTTTCGGGATTCGCTCTTCATCGCGGCGGTGCAATTCCATCGCTCTCTGGCGGCCGACCTCGTGCTGCTGAGCTCGCAGTACGAGTATATGATCGCCACGAAAACCTTCACCCAACGGGAACTGTACCGGACGCTGGCGGTGGAGGGGGTGCATTCGGTGACGCCGCTGTACGTGGGGCTGGTGAATTGGAGAAACTGGGAGGAGCAACGGGAAATTCCGATATTTCTCATCGGGTTCGATCCGGCCTATCCGGCGCTGTCCCTGCCGGGCCTCGAGGAATCGCTGGAAAAGGTGAAGCTGCCGGATACCGTCCTGTTCGACATCGGCTCGAAGCCGGATTACGGCCCGGTGGCCAAGCTGTTCGAGGAGCGGAAGGGCTACACGACGGAGCTGGCGGGACGCAAGGTCGAGGTGGGAGGCTTCTTCCAGATCGGGCTTTCCTTCGCGGCGGATGGCAACCTGGTGACCAGCGATGCGAACTTCTTCCGCATCCTGCCCAACCGGCAGCCAGGGCTGGTGGACCTGGGATTGATCCGGCTGAAGCCGGGGTCCGATCCACAAGCGGCGGCGGCGGCGATCCGAGCTGGGTTGCCGCCCGGGCTGCAAGTCCTGACGAAGGATGAGTTTATCGAGCGTGAGGAGAAGTACTGGGCGAAGCGGACTCCCGTCGGGTTTATCTTCAACCTCGGGGTGCTGGTGGGATTCATCGTGGGTTCGGTGATCGTGTACCAGATTCTTTATACGGACGTGACGGATCATCTCGCCGAGTACGCGACTCTCAAAGCGATGGGATATTCGGATAAGTATCTCTACGGCGTGGTGATTCGGGAGGCGCTGCTGCTTTCATTCCTCGGGTTTATCCCCGGCCTGGTCCTTTCGACGCTGCTGGGGATCATCACGCGCAAGATGACATTGCTGCCGGCCTATATGACGTGGGAGCGGGCGGTCACGGTGCTGCTGCTGACGGTGTTCATGTGCGTGGCCTCGGCGGCGCTTTCATTGCGCAAACTGCGTTCCGCGGACCCGGCGGATATTTTCTAGCCATGCCGGAGCAGCCTCTCATCGCCGCGCAGAATCTGAACCACTACTTCGGGGAAGGAGCGTTGCGCAAACAGATTCTGTTCGAGATCACGACGCAGTTCATGCCGGGGGAGATTGTGATTCTGACCGGCCCCTCGGGCTCGGGGAAGACCACCTTTCTGACGCTGGCCGGGGCCTTGCGCTCGGTGCAGGAGGGGAGCATGCGCGTGCTCGATCTCGAATTGAACGGGGCCTCGCCGCAGGCTTTGGTGGAGGTGCGAAAGAACATCGGGTTCATCTTTCAGGCGCACAACCTGATCGAATCCCTGACGGCGCGGGCGAACGTGCAAATGTCGCTGCAGTTGAAGGGGCCCATCACGCGGGTGGAGGCTGACGAGCGGGCGACGAAGATTCTGGAATCGGTGGGGCTGGGCCACCGCATCGACTATTATCCGTCCCATCTCTCGGGCGGGCAGAAGCAGCGGGTCGCGATCGCCCGGGCGCTGGTCGGGCAGCCGAAGATTGTCCTGGCCGACGAGCCGACGGCCGCGCTCGACAAGAAGAGCGGGCGGGAGGTGGTGGAGCTGCTGCAAGGGCTGGCGAAGGAGCGGGGCGTGACGATTCTGCTGGTCACGCACGACAACCGCATTCTCGATATCGCCGACCGCATCTTGACGCTGGAGGATGGACGCATTTCGACCTTCACGCGGGGACTGACTTCGAATGCGGGCCAGATGTTGAACAGCCTGGCCAGTTTGAACCGCCGCGGCACGCTGGGCCGGGAGATTCGCGATTTGCCGGCCAAGAAATTCGCCGAAGTGTTGCAGGAATCGACCAACGAGCTGGAGCACCTGCTGCGCACGCTCGATCTCTCGCGCAAACACCTCACGGAGACCATGCTGGATCAAGTGCTCGAATCGGCCACGGCGAAGATCGCCGAGCTACTGGAGGCGGATCGGGCCACGCTCTTCCTGGTGGAGCGCGACCGGCAGCGGCTGCGCTCGAAAGTGGCGATGCACTCCGGCGAGAAGGCGCTCGAACTGATCGTGCCGCTCGATCAGGGTATCGCCGGGCATGTCGCCCGGACGGGTGAGGCGCTGAATGTGCCGGCGGTGGCGGAGCACGCGCTGTTCAATCCGGAGATCGACCGCGCGACCGGTTACACCACCCGCAACCTGCTGTGCATGCCGATCCTCGACCGGGCCGGCGTGACGATCGCGGTGGCGCAGCTCCTGAACAAAAAAGGCGACGCCCCGTTCACGGCGGCGGATGAGGAGCAATTCCGCGAGTTTGCGCATCCGCTCGGGATTATTCTTGAAAGTTGCGCGAGTTTCCAATCGCCTGTTGCCGTGACGGAATGACCGCTCTTTCCACCAGCATTTGGCGCTTCGCGCTGTTCGCGGCCGCGGGCTTGGCGCTGGTTCTGGCGAGCCGGGCCGCCGATTCTTCGGCCGCGCTGCCCCCGCTCTCGCTGGCGGAGGCCATTAACCTGGCGCTGCGCGAGAACCCTTCGATCCTGCAAGCCGAGAAGGAATTGCAGGCGCAGCAGGGGATCGTGGTGCAGACGCGCGCCGCCGTCCTGCCCAAGGTCGAGGTGCGCGGCGATTACCGCGAACGCGATCCGGAATCGGTGGATCGCACGATCGAGCTGTTCGTGCCGGTGATCCAGCCCAACCGGCTGTGGAGTTCGGAGGTGCGGCTAGTGCAATCGGTGTATGAAGGCGGCCGGCTGGTGTCGTCGGTGCGGACGGCGCGCTTGCTGCGGGAAAAGGCCTTGCTGGATTACCAGGCCATCGTCAGCGACGTGACCTTGCGCGTGCGCACGGCTTACGCGGACATCCTCGGGCTCGAGCGGCGGATCGACGTCGCGCGGTCGTCGCTCGACTTGCTTCAGCAACAGCATCGCGACATGACCCGCCGGTTCGAGAACGGTTTGGAATCCCGCTTCGCCGTGCTCCGGGCGGAAGTCGAAGCGGCCAATGCCCGGCCGGCCTTGATTCGGGCGCAGAACGGGCATCAGATCGCCCGAAGGAATTTCCTGCACTTGATCGGGCAGCGGAGCGCCATCGACGACGCCGAGGCCTCGTTGCGGCTGACGGATACTCTCGAGATACGCGAATTCACCGCGAGCCTGGCCGAGGCCCTGGGGCAGGCGCGCTCGAATCGGGTGGAACTGGCCGCCCAGGAGAAGGAAGCGGCGTTGCGCCGGGAAGGAATCGTGACCGCGCGCGCCGGCTACAAGCCGTCCGTTCAGGTGTTCGCGGGGTACGGCACGCGCAATTCCGAATATCGCCCGGATTTGCTCGACCGGGTGACCGGCTGGAGCGCGGGCGCGCAGATGACCTGGCCGCTCTTCAACGGCTTGCGGAGCAAGGGCAAGGTGGACGAGGCGAAGGCCCGCTATGAACAGGCGCGACTGGAGACGGCCGATCTCGATCTGCGGATCGAACTCGAAGTGCGCACCGCCCATTCGCATTTGAGCGAGGCGCGGGAAATCCTCCGGTCACAGGAGAAGGTGATCGAGCAGGCGGAAGAGGCCTTGCGCCTGGCCAATGCGCGGCAGGAAAACGGCCAGGCCACTCAGCTCGATGTGCTGGCTTCGCAAACGGCCCTCACCGAGGCGCGGGCGACGCACGTCGATGCGCTGCGCGATTACGTCGTCGCCCTGGCGGAACTGGAACGGGCGATCGGGAGCCATTAAGAGGAACGCCCAACGAAGCCGGCGCGCTGGCTCTGCCGCAAGCGTCAGGGTTTCCGCCGGATCATTTTGGCCGGCTCGCTCCACGCTTCGGTGTCTGTCAGATGTGCCGCCAGGAATTTGCGCAATTCGGCGGTGGAGGCCGTCAAGACGATCCGGTCCTCCCGCACGATGGCGTGGGCGGGCGCGCCGGCTTGGGCCAGCTTCTTTTTCAGCCAGTTCTCCTCAAGGCTCTGAAACTCGAAATGTTCGGCGTCGAGGCGGCTGACCTTGAGAAAGATATGCGCGGGCACGATGGAGGCCTGGAAAAACGCGTCCCGCTTGCAATCGTCGAGTCCATCCATCGAGGGGTGCAACCCCAGGAAGAGCTGATTCTCGATCTTGAACAGCCGCGCTTCCATTGTTGAAGTCTTGTCGTGGTCTCGAATGGCGAGGGAGTACTGTTTTTCCCCCGCTTCGCTAAAGACCCACCGCACCGTGCCGTCTTCATCATCGTAGGCGCCGGGCAGTCGTCCATCGCTGACCAGGTCTTTCTCCGTGTAGGGTGGATGCAGCGAGGGGATACAGCCGCCGAGCATCAGCAAAAGGGCGGCAAGAAGCGAGAGGCGAGGCATTTTCATAGAGTTCGGCGTGTTTAGTGAGCGAGCAGTTCGGACTGGGCGCGGTGCGCGGCGGCGCGGAGTTCCTGGCCGCCTCCGTGGCGCGCCCAAGCGATCAGCTCCTCATAGAGTTCCGATTCTTCGGCTTCGGTGAGGCGCACCTGCTCCCATGTTTCCATCCAGATCATGCCAAACGATTCCTCCAAAGCAAATCCGCGGCGCAGGCATGAGTCCAACGCCCGGCGGAACGTTGCTCGAAACAGTTCCTTCCGGCTGGCTGGGTCGAGTTCAAAACTGGTGGCGCGCCGGGTGGTGGTCGCGGTTCGGTTCATCGGCGTTCAAATTGAGCCGGTTCGAAAAAACCGCAACGAAACGTTGTCAAAAGTTGTTCACGGACCGCCCCGGCGTTGTTCACAACCGCGAATTCGCCACGCCAACATCCATTCGCTTGGCCGGAACGGGATCAGGCTTATTCCAATCGTTGTCACCTTTTATACTTTCGCGGCCACTGGAGGTTAATGAAAACTGAGTCAATCTCGATGGCCGTGCTGTCCGACGAACAACTGTGCGAACGCTCCCGGGCGGGGGATCGGGAAGCGTTCGGCCGGGTCGTCGAGCGGTACCAGTCCTTGATTTGCTCTCTGGCCTACAGCGCGTGCGGGAATCTGGCGCGATCGGAAGACCTGGCTCAGGAAACGTTTCTGACGGCCTGGCAGCGGCTCGGCCAACTGCGGGAGCCGGCCAAACTTCGGTCCTGGCTGTGTGCGATCGTCCGCACCCTGTCGGCTAACGCCGCCCGGCGGGAACGGCGCCGCGGCGGCCCGGCCGAGCCGCTCGATCTGATCGCGGAACCGGCCGCGCCGGCGGCGGACCCGGCGGCCCTCGCCGTCACGCAGGAAGAAGAGATGCTTTTGTGGCGGTCGCTGGCGGGGCTTCCCGAAAATTATCGCGAGCCGATGGTGCTTTTCTACCGGCAGGGCCAGTCCATCGCCGAAGTGGCGAAGGCGCTCGAACTGACCGAGGACGCGGTCAAGCAGCGTCTGACCCGCGGGCGGGCGATGTTGCGGGAAGAGCTGACGGCCGTGGTGGAATCGACCCTGACCCGGAGCCGGCCCACGGGTGCGTTCACGGCGGCCGTCCTGGCGGTCCTCCCCACGCTGGCGCCGAGCGGTGCGGAAGCGGTCTTGCTGGCCGGTGCGGCTACCGGCAAGGGCTCCGGCCTGTTGAAGGGGTTTCTGGCCGTGGCCGGGAAATGGGTCATCATCGGCCCGGCGATTGGATTGGTGGTCGGCCTGCTCAGTGCGCAAGCAGCGGCGGCGGCCGGGCGATCTCCCGAGGAGCGCGCCTCTCTCCGCCGCCTCGCGCGCCGGATGGTTCTCTTCTGCTGGCTGATGAGCATCGGGCTCGCGGCGGTGCTATCCGGGGCGGGGCGCTGGTACACGCCGTCCCCGTGGGCGGTGATCGTGGGCGTCCTTGCCTGGGTAGTGGTGTTGGTGGGGACGATTCTCCGGGCCTGCTCCCGGCATGATCAGGAGATTCTGCGTATTCGCCGGGCGACCGGCACGGACGACGCGGATCGCGCCGAACTCCTGCCCGGGGAAGCGGGCGCGAAGACCGGATACTGGCCACGCCTGCCGTACGTGTCGAACGCGCGATTTCTGGGATTGCCGCTGGTGGCGATTTCCCATCTCGGCACCGATATCCAATCGGCCGAGAAGCGAAAGGCCGTCGGCTGGATCGCCGTTGGAGATACGGCCATCAGCCCGTTCTTCGCTTTCGGAGGATTGGCCGTGGCGCCGATTGCGATGGGCGGCATCACTCTTGGCCTGGTCAGCTTGAGTTTGTGGGGCATCGGCATTGGGGCGCTGGCGTTCGGCAGCATCGCCGCCGGCTGGTGGGCGTTCGGTTTGGCGGCCATCGGCTGGGAAGCCGCGGCGGGCGGAGCCGTCGTGGCACGGGATTACGCGCTGGGAGCGCTCGCGAGCGCAGACCAGGTGAACAGCCCCGTCGTGGTGGAATGGTTTCTCGCCCAATGGTTCGTCACGCCGGTGGGATGGTTTCTCTACAGCGCACACTGGCTGATCCTGGCCATCGTCATCCTGGCCCTTGGCCGGGCCTTTTACAAAGCGCGAAAGTTTCGCCGGCCGCGCTTGTCTTGATCTCGAACCGCAGCTCAATTCACTCATTGCCCATCGTATGAACCTAATCCTCCTCAGTTCGAAATTTCGGACGACCGCGTGTTTGCTCGCGGCCGCGTCCTGTCTGCTCTTGAGGCCAGCCCGAATGGCCGCTCAGCCAGCCGCACCCGCGGCGGACGTCCCGCCACCTGCGGCCAGCGCGCAGGATCTTTTCGATCCGAACCGCGTGTTAAAGATCGAAATCCGCATCGATCCGCGCGATTGGGACACGCTGCGGAACCAGGAACGCGATGCCAAAGCCGAGTTCGGCAAAGAGCGCCTCGAGAAGCCGGCGCCGGAACCCTACACCTGGTTTCCAGCCGAAGTGATCGTCGATGGCACGAGCATCAAGAAAGCGGGAGTGCGCAAACGCGGATTCTTCGGCTCCGCCGACAAGGACCGTCCGGGATTGAACGTCGATTTCGACCGCTTTGTGCCAGGACAGCAACTCGCCGGCCGGAGCGGAATGAAGCTGCACAACAATAAACAGGACGCCAGCAACCTGCGGCAGGCCCTGGCTTACCGGGTCTTCGCCGCGGCGGGCGTTCCCGCGCCACGCTGCAATTTCGCCCAGGTCACGGTGAACGGCGCGAACCTGGGCCTTTACTCGAATCTCGAAGGTGTCGACGATTCGTTCCTGCAACGACATTTCGGCAACCACCGGGGGAATTTGTACGAAGCCCAGGTCAGCGATTTCCGTCCGGGCTGGACCGGAGCCTTCGAACGGAAGAATAATAAGAAAAAACCGGGACGCGCCGAACTCGAGGCGGTTTCGCAGGCGTTGGAGGCGGACGATGCCCAACTGGCGGAACGGTTGGCGGGAGTGCTCGATCTGGAAGCGTTTATCAATTTCTGGGCGGTCGAATGCCTTATCAATCATTGGGATGGTTTCACGGGCGACCTGAACAACACGTTCATTTACCACGATCCGGCGCGCAACAAGCTGCGCTTCATCCCGTGGGGCACGGATGCCACCTTCGGTCCACACCACATCATGGTGCCGTTCGACCCTCCGGCATCGGTGTGGGCGGTCAGCCATCTGGCGCGGCGCCTGTACAACCACCCGGTCACTCAAGAACGGTATCGTGCCCGGTTGCGGGAACTTCTGGCCACGGTCTGGCAGGAGGAACAATTGCTGGCCGAAGCGGAGCGGATGGAAAAGCTGATCAAGGGATTGAGCACCGTGTCGCCCTTCCGGATCATGCCGGAAACGAGCCAACTCAAGCAGTTCATTCGCCAGCGGCGGGGGCAGCTCGAAGCGGAACTGAATCAGCCCGCGGTGCCATGGAACTATCCGGCGCGGCGCGAGCTGTACTCCATCACGGTGGGTGAGGTGGTTGTGGAATTCTCATCCGCGTGGGTGGGTGGGGTTTTCACGCCTTCGCCCCGCGACGCCAAGGCCCGCGTGACCCTGGATTTTTACGGGCGGCGCTATTCCGGCGAGTTTACCGACGTGAAGGCCGCGCCGGATTTTCTGAACCCGAAAAACGCCGCCCTGCTGATCAATGGAAACTTTGAAGGCGTGGCCGTGCCGGTCTCGATCTGGTTCAGCACCGGCACCAATCAATTTGCGGCGGGCAAGACGCTCGAAGTGGGCGGGCCGGAAAACGGAGTCCTGGCCGTCGCCGGCACGCTGGGCAAGAAGGACTGGCGGATGCTGGCGGGCGGCGAGTCCGGATCGGTCCGTCTGGACGAGGCCGGCCGAACTTCCGGAGCGAAAGTGCGCGGCGAAATTCGGGTCAAACTCAGCACCGGGCCCTGGGAGGATTTCGACCTGGCCGGGCTGAAGAAAGCCCCGTAACGGCAGCTCAGGCTTGGAATTATACCGCGCCTACGGGCCAGCTTCCGGCGGCGCGGAAGCCCCCCGCAGCATGCCGAAGCACTGAATCGTGAACCGTCCGTCGGTCCGGCGCTGCACCAGTTGGATCAACATCTTGGGTGCGTTCGTCATCCGTCCGACCCAATAGAGATCCTCGGCGCCGAATGCGGTGGGGATCTTATCTGGGTCCAGCCTCCAGTTGCGTGACAGCGGAAGGAACTTTTGCTGCGCGGCCGGGTCGGTCATCTGCTTGAGCCCATGCGCCTCGGCGAACTGCCGGAGGACTGCTTCGGTGGCCACGCTGCTGCCCATCAACATCAAGCTCCGTTGCCGCGCATCGAATCGGTATTGGAAATCAATGGGGGCGGTCGTTTCGAGTGGCTTCAGCATCGATCCGACGGCGGGCAAATCAGCCACCGCCGCTGCCTGGCTGGCACCTTTCGAGACATTGGCTCGCGCATACCCAGTGGTCGCCAGCCCCGCCAGCACCAGCCCGATGATCGCCGTCCGTTCAGCGGTTCGCCTCCCGGGCGTAACGTCCCAAAGACGCCCAAGATGTTCCCAGGCCAGCAATCCGACGACGACGACATTCAGCAGGAGATAGACATCCTCGCCGGCCAGCCCGGTCCTGAAGAATCGGTCCTGAAATGGAATTTCGACCAGGCGGCCGAGGCGAAAGCCGAGCAGGATGAACGCTCCATACGCGCAATAGTACGCCCAACTCTGCCGCAGGATCAGGCCGATCGCCCCGGCGGTCAGCACCAAGAAAATTGGCCCGGACAGCGAGAAAAGGATCCACGAGATTTTGGCGGAAGTCTCCAAAACCTGAACCGCGGCCAGCAGCGGCGGCAACTGGGCGATCCCGGCGGCCAGCATGAACCATCCGACCCAATGCGCGATCGGCGCCGCGTCGCGCGCGGCTGGAAATGGGGAATTGTCGTTCATGCGTTCTTCGAACGGACACAGGCTTCGCCTTCGAGCACTGCCCGGCAAGGCTTTTCGGGCCCGGTAATCGCACAAGACTTGCGCCGGTCACCAGTCTACATTTCGTAAAGGAATAACACGCTTTAAGAGGGTGTTACGAGTTTCAAAATGCGAACCCTTGATTTTATTGACTGAATTGAGTGTTGGCCTCGGTACATTTGCAAACTGGCACGCCGCGTCCGAGAACTGCGAACGCGAAAGATCGCTCGTATTTGCAGGCATTCCCTCAACTTCCTGCTACTCGTTTGGAATCGATTCTTCCTCCTGTCATCCGAATCTAACGTTTTCCGATTGCAGTCCTCGTGACATCAACGAGTTGCACAAAAACTCGTAACACCCTCTTTAACACGGATTAACACGGATTAGCAGGGTAAAACACGCCTGCCCGCCAACGGGGGGAGGTCAAATCTCCGCTGGGACCCTGCTCAGCCCCTGCTCGGGCGTGCATGCTGAAACGTGCTCACGCTTGTCCGGGAGGGGGACATTCTCCCGGCCTCGTGGCCGCGCGCTTCCCGCATGTCACCTGATCGTAACGCCTGCGCACTTTGCGTTCACGCAAGGTCGCGTATGCTGCCAACCCAGCATGGTTGCGCTGCAAATATTGCGGAATCTCGATGAGAGTGAGGCGTTCGCCCCGGGGCAGACCATCTTCACCGCGGGAGACTCCGGGGACGTGATGTACGTGGTCGGCGAAGGTGAAGTCGATCTGCTCGTGAACGGCCGGCACGTCGAAACCGTCGCACCGGGCGGCATGCTCGGCGAGATGGCCCTCATCGAACACAAGCCGCGCAGCGCCACAGCCATCGCCAAAACGTCCGCCCGCCTCGTCCCCATCAGCGAAAAGCGCTTCAATTTTCTGGTGCAGAACACTCCCCACTTCGCGCTCCAGGTCATGCGCGTCATGGCGGAACGCCTGCGCCGTGCCGATACCCAACTGTAACCCTCCCACGCTCCTGCGCCGGACGGTCCGGTTGGTCCTTCTATTCGGCGCGCAGCGCATCGTTTGGATTCACGCGCGCGGCGCGGGCCGCGGGCAGCCAGGCCGAAAACAGGGCGACCAGCGCGAGCGTCGCAATCACCATCCCGATCAAGAGCGGATCGAGAGGTTGCACTCCGAAAAGCTGGGTGCGGATCAAGCGCGCGGCGGCCGCGGCGGCCGGCAATCCCAGCGCCAGGCCGATGATCACGAGGCTTAAGGCGTCGCGCACGATGGTGCCTGCCACCTTCCCGGGCTGTGCGCCCAAGGCCATTCGGACCGCGATTTCGCTCCGCCGCCGTTCGACGTTATAGGCGAGAAGCCCGTACAATCCGATGCAGGCAAGCACCAGCGCGAATCCAGCGAGGCTTCCGCAAAGCGTGGCCAGGAGCCGTTCCTGGCTGATCGTCCGGTCCACCAGCTCGGTTTGAGTGGTCAAGTGCGCGGCCGGGACCGCGGGATCGACCTCGGCGGCCGCCTGCCGCACGGCAGACGCGATGCTCAGCGGCGGCTGGGTGGTCCGCACCACGAAGTGCGCGCCATGGCGGAGCGAAAACTGCCGGAAGGAAATGTAGATCGTGGGCGGGACCGGCTCCTTGATGCTCGCGTATTTGGCATCGCCGCAGACGCCGACGATTCGCCAGTCCTTGCGCCAGGTGTTAATGACATGACCGATGGGGTCCTGGTTGGGAAAGTAGGTTCGCGCAAAGGTTTGGTTTACGACAATGGCTCCAACGCCATCCGGCGTGTCGGAAGTCGCCAGCGTGCGCCCGTTCAAAAGTGGGATGCCGAGCGTTTCCAGAAACGTTTCGCCGACGACCAGTCGATGCGTTTGCGTGTTGTCCAACGCGCCCCGCGAACCGCTCACATGCCGGAAGCCGCCGGAGGAACTCTTTTCGTCGAGAAGCGGAAATACGGTCAGCGCCGCTCCTCTCACACCCGGTAAGCGGGCGAGGGATTCTTGAACGCGCTCGTAGTAAGACGAGATGCGGTCTTCCGGGTAGCCGGCGAATCCGGCATTGAGTTGAAATACCAACAATCGATCCGTGTCGAATCCGGCATCAATCTGGCGCAAGTTGGCGAGGCTTCGCACGTATAAACCCGCGCCGCACAGCAGCACCAGAGACACCGCTACTTGCGCGACTACCAGCACCCGGCCCGTCCGCAACCGGCTCACGTTCAAGGCGCCGCGCGACTTCAGCCCCGCCAACGGATCGGCCCTGCCGGACCGGAGGGCCGGCAGCAACCCCGAGAGAATGGCGGTGGCCGCGGCCACCGCGAGGGAGAAGCCAAGCACCTTCAGATCGAGCGAAAGGTCGTGGCGCAATCCCTCCGTGGATTGAGCCAGAAAGCCGGCAATGACACGACGCCCCCAAAAGGCGAGCGCGATTCCCAGCACGCCGCCCAGGACCGCGATGAGCCCGCTCTCGGCCAACGATTGCCGGATCAAGCGCCAGCGCCCGGCGCCCAAGGCCGCCCGCACCGAAAGCTCGTGCTGCCGCGCCGCGCCGCGCGACAGGGACAAACCGGCCAGGTTCGCGCAGGCCACGAGCAACACCAGCCCGACCACGGCCAGCACCATCCAAAGCGTCCGGCCGTAAGCGGTTCGGTCGAAGGCCAGCCCTCCTTCGCCCGGCTTGACGACGATTTCAGGTTGTTTCGAGAACTCCTCGGCCACGGGCGCGAACACCGTGTCGAGGGTGGTTTTGAGCTGCGCCTCATGCGCGCCCGGGCGCAGCCGGGCCATCAGCCGGACCCACCAATGATTCGCGACCGACACCGCTCGTTCGGCGAAGGGTGAATTGGCGACAAGCGGCACGAAGAAGCCGGGAGGACGGCCCGGATCGATTCCCCGGAACTCCTTCGGCAACACGGCGGCAATCCGCAGGCTGTGGCCGTTGGCCGTCAGCGCTTTCCCGATGACGTCCGGATCGCGTGCATAGTGCCGCTCCCACCATTCGTAGGAAATGATGGCCTGATCGATGGTGTCCCCTGCGGAATCGCCGGGAGAAAACACCCGTCCAAGCACCGGCTTCACCCCGAGCGCGGAAAAGAAATTCTCCGACACGATCATCCCATCCGCCGCAAAGGCGGTGGATTGCGCGCGGGCGACCGCGTCCCGCAGTGGCGCGAAAGCGAAGACGTCGCCATACGTTGCCCCGGCAGCTCGCAGACTTTCGAACAACACCGGCGAGAACGATTCGGCCGTCATACGGTCGCCGGCGGTTTCGCTCTTCCCGCTGATCGATCTCGGCCGGGCCTCCAGCCCTGTCCAGTGAACGACGCGCAGTTCCTGCGGATTGGGAACCGGCAACGCCCGCAGCAGAATCGCATTGATCACCGAAAAGACCGAGGTGCCGGCCCCGATCCCCAAGGCCAGCGACAGCACCGCCACCGCGGTGAAGCCCGGGCTCTTGCGCAACTGGCGCGCAGCCAGGCGCACCTCGCGCGCCAGTTGCTCGATCCAGGGCGTGCCGCGCTGATCCCGGCAGTTTTCCTTCGCCAGTTCCACTCCACCGAACTGCCGCAAGGCCGCCAGCCGCGCCTCCTCCGGGTTCATGCCAGCCTGGATATTTGCTTGTATCCGCAATTCGAGGTGCTCCCGCATTTCGTCGTTCATGTCCGATTCGGCGCGCGCGGCCGGCCGCCCGGATGCCAGCTTGACGAGGCTTCGGCCTAAACGACGGCAAACCCGGAGTAGAGAATTGGGATGTTCCATAATCGTGATGCGGCTCGCGCTGAGTCTTCCGGACGCCGCTTCAGGCGGTCTGCATGATGCGTCGAATCGCCCGGCACATCTCCTCCCAGCCCTGGTTCTCCCGTTCGAGCTGCTTCCGGCCCGCCTTCGTCAACCGGTAGAACTTTGCCTTCCGGTTGTTCTCCGAAGTCCCCCATTCGGATTCGATCCAGCCCTGATCTTGCAAGCGATACAACGCGGGATAGAGGGAGCCTTCTCCCACCGAAAGGACGTCTTCTGACCACATTTGAATGCGCTGGCAGATGCCGAATCCGTGCGTTGTTTCCCGGCTCAGCACTTTCAGAATCAGCATGTCGAGCGTTCCCTGGAGAAGATCCGGTCTGGTCATGGCGGCGATACTTTCTATCGATTGTCGATAGGAATATGCGACGCCTTCTATCGAATGTCAAGGGGAGCAGCGCGTCATTCTTCGGAAGGCGCTTCCCGCTGCCACCAAAGTGGCATGGAAGCCGCGCGCCTCGGATCGTATGCATCCGTGTGGCGAGTCGCCGCATGCAAACATGCGCCCGGACTGGTTCCGGCTGGCCTGCTGGGGCGCTCCGGACGCTCCGCGCCCGCGGCGCGTGAGAACCGGCGCGCTCGATGATCCGATGGAATCACAGCTCCAGGAGGCGCGGAAATTTCGTGTGTGCGCGCCCTCTGCCTGCTTGTTGAGGCGGGTGCCTCGGCCATCGGATGAGCAGGCCAGCCCGCGCCAGTCCCGGCAATCCGCAAGGTCAATGGCCGCCGGCGACGGCGTAGCCCTGGGCGCGCAAATCTTCCGCCAACTCCCGTTCCATCACCACCGCCGCGTCGAACGGCATGGGGTTGTAAAACTCGTACAACTCCGGCAAGAGCCGCAGTCCGTGCTCCTGGACAAGGCGGGCGGCCTTCAACCCGCGTTTGTGGTTGGCGAAGCGCTCTTCCGGGCTAAGGCCCGTCATCCCGACGTAAACGCAAGGCTTGGCCGGATCGGCGCGGGGATTCGCCGCCGCCAGCTCGCGGGAGCCGCGTGCCGATTCGGCGAGCAGCACGACGTACACCGAATGATGGTGCGCGGCCGGCTTGGCCCGGGGAACGGCCCGGCGAGCCGGGCGCCGCCGTGATCGACCCAACATGCGCTCGTGAGTTTGGGCGTCTCCTGGATCGAGTCAACGCCTCCCGGCAGCTAACCGGAGCCGGGTGGATGGCAATTGGCCTGCAGCAGCATCTGGAGGTAGGCGCGCAGTCCGGGGCAGTTTTGAATATCGGGAAAGCCGAGCATGCGCCGGAGCACCTCGCAAAAGTTGAAGCCCATGGCCGGCACGGAGCCGGGAGCGCCGGGGGTGGCCGCCTCGATGGCGGCGGCTTCCAGAATGCGGCGCATTGTATCGTGTTCGCGGAGGCCGGCGATAACGCGATCGAAGCAGAGACGGGCCTCCTCCCGGAACTTGCGGAGCAGATCCTTGATCTGTTCCTCGAGCGCGGCGATTTGCTCGGCGCAGGCCAGCGTGGCGGCCTGGGCGGCGGCGAGCGCGGCACGGACGGCCTCCAACTCCGCGCGCTCGGCCTCCGTGAGGGCCTGTTCGCCATCGAAGAGACCGGGGATCATTTTCTCGCGCTGTTCGTCCGTCAGATCCGGGTAGACGGTCTTCAGGTAGATGCGGAACATTTCGGTGAAGAGCCGGCGGTAACAATCGGCGACGGTCTTCCAGATCAATTGATAGATTTTATCGCCCTGCTGCACGCCCTCGGGATAGCGCTCGGGGTCGGCGATGGCCTCGGCCACGGCTTGATCCCAGGTGCGCCCGTTCATCATGGCGCGGACCAGATCGTTGTGAAAGGCGGCCATCGCTTCGGCGCCGATGACCACGACGCCGGTGGGATCGAAACCGCCGGAGGGGATCAACGGAGGAAAGCAGGGTACCCGGACGTTCGACCAGGCGCCGCCAACGGTGATCATGTTGATCCAAAGGCCCTCCTTCGAGATCAGCGCGCGCACGGCGGGCGCAGCGGCGGTGCGCTGGGCCTGGGCGGCGGTTTGATCGGCCGCGGCTTTGGCGGCGAGTTCGGCGATCCTCTTTTTGAGTTCGGCGACCTGGGCGGCGTACTTGTCGTAGATGGCCTGGACGCAGGGATCGTGAAAGGTCACGCCCTCGATCCATTCGTAACTCATGTTGCGAAACTTCTCGAGATCCTCCTGCACCTTGGGCCGCGTTTCCTCTTCGGCGCGGCGGGCTTGATCGAGCAGAGCCTGGATTTTCGCGCGCTCGTTCTGCATGCCGGGGCGCGGCTGGTTGCCGGGCGGCTGGGCGGGACCGCCTGCACCGCCTCCGGGCGGCTCGACGTACTCCTTCTCCGGTTCGGGCCAGGGGCGGACCGGCGGCTGATCGCCCCGTTCCGGAGGCCGCGCCGCGCCGGGAATCTTGGAAGGCGGACGCGGATCGCCGCTTCCGTCGCCCCCTCGCGGCGGCGGGTTCTTGATCGGCGGGGGTTCTTCCTCAGGCGGAGGTTCATCGGTCGGCGGGCCGCCCGGACCGCCTCCCAGGCAATTCTGGTGGATGCGCGCGACGAAGAATTCCGGGGCGGGAGCGGCGGCGAGCTTATCGACGATGATGGCTTGCTGATGGTTCCGGCGGAGATTGCCGCGAAGGCACAGGTGCCAGACTTCGCCGAGCGGAAGCGTGGCGGATTGGACGAGCAAGTCATTGAGGCGGGGAATGAGCGGATCGCGGAGCGGGCCAAGGCCCTGGGCCGCGAAGGGATGCGCCAGCAGCTCCTCGGCGAAGCGGGCATCGAGATTCACGACGAAGGCATAGTGAACCTCCTCGAACCGGAGCCCGCCCGAAGCGACTTCATCGACAAAATCGCGGGCCAGAAAGAGACGTTCGCTCCGCTGGACGCGGGCGAGCCAGTCTTGGGCGAGGGCGGTGCGGCGCGGGTCGAGCGCGAGAATCTCGGCAACGATCCGCGCATAGAGGGCTTCGTCCGAATAATAGATTTCGGTGAGATCGAGAATGTTGGGCCAGAAATGGAATTTGGAAAGGCGGCCCGGCAGGGGGATTTCGGTGGGCGGACTGGCGAAGGCGAAGTTATTGCTGCGGGCCAGGGCTTCGGCGTGCTCGATGCGGAAGCGGGTGAACTCGAGATCGAAGCTGGCTTCCTCATCCACGCCGTAGGCGAGCTGGGAGAGCAGCGTCGGCAGGCGGCCGCTGGATTCGTGCCGCACTTCCGCCGCGGCGCGTTCCGCCAGCCGGAAGAACGCCTGGCCGCCGGCGGTTTCGGGATCGAGGAGAATCTCGCGGCGGGCGGCGGGCGGCTGCAGGGCGGGCCCGACGAAGGTGGCGACATTCGACCACCCGGCCAGGCCGGCCGAGATTTCGAGCGACACCGATCCTTCGCCGCGAACGCTCTCGAACTTGAGTCCCAGCCGGCGGACCTCGCCCCGTTGCGGGTCCTGGGCAGTGGCGAGGTCCAGCAGCTCAAGGCGCGGCACTTCGGGCGGGATGCCGGGATTGGCCAGGAGGCTCGGTGAACAGGCGAGGAAAGCCGCCGCGGCCAGACGGCCCCAACCAACCGGGACAAGGGTGCGAGCCCAGGTGGCCAGACCTTTGGCGAGATTTAACATGCCCCTTGGATACCAAGCGTGGCGTGGCCGTCAATGTTTTGGCCCGGCGGGGTTGCGACTTTTTCTGGCGGTCAGCGCCGGGGTTGAGGGTGTAAATTGGTTCTTCCGGGAAGTTTGTGCTTTGGAGGGACGACTGGCATAGGGGAGGAAG
>CAYZKY010000040.1:0-39712 GCA_964478815.1 uncultured Verrucomicrobiota bacterium | reverse complement strand
CGAGCGAACCTAAAATTCTTCTCTGCCCTCATCCACTGAAAACGTCGAAGAACCCTTTTTCCTCTGTTGGTTATGGGATAATTGGCGGCAAAAATTTTAACTTTGCTTCGACTGATAGAATTGCCAATTAGATTATTCGCCAAGATGAGGATTTTCCGCCCTGACCACCCATTATGTAGTAACTTCCAGAAGAGATAAACGATGAAAGCACCTGTCATCTGATTGTTGGACACCGTGGTGCTGCGGGCTGCTCACTTGGTGCTAAAACTGCGCGGCGGGAAGTAGGCACAATCGTGGAGTTGCTGGGGCAAGGCGCTTACGAAGGTGAGTTCTGTGATGCGGACGGGCAGACCTATGCCCAACTGGCCCTGTGGCCGGAATACGTGATGCCGCTCCACAGCCAAGGCAAGTTGCTCTGCCTCACGCTCGCCGAAGCTAGGCCAAGAGGAAGGCGAAACCCGGTTCGGCGACGTATCCTTAAACCCGGGAAACTCACGCCGTAGCGTTATGACGAAACCGAGCCCAACCACCGAACCAGAGATGGAGGCGGACCTCGTGCTGCGGGAGATCTGGCGCGCCAAGGACGCCCTCTCCGCCGCGCACGGCCACAGCGTCGGCCGATTGTTCGCCGGCCTCCGTCGCCGGGAACGCGAGTCCGGCCATCCCCTCGTGAACTTCCAGGCCAAACCCGGCACGCCGCATGATCAAACGCCCCATCTTTCGCCAGCCGGAATCGCGCTCAATCTCTCTCGGTCGGAGTAGGGTGCTCCCGTGACAAACGGGGATACTGCGGCGGATCTGAATTCGCTCATCATCCGAACGCCAGGTGTCTTGGGCGGCGCGCCGTGCCTGCGCAACCATCGCGTCGCGATTCACCGTGTCGCCCGTTGGTGGCAACTCGGATTGACGGTCGAGGAGATTGCTGAGGAGCATTCGTCGCTCAGTATGGCGGAGATTCACGCTGCATTGGCTTACTATCACCTGCACCCAAAAGAGATCGAAGGATATCTTGAGACTGAGCGCCAAGCGGCGGCCGGGGCATTCGGTTTGCCTGCTTCGGCATGAATGAGTTGCGACTGCATCTCGACGAAGACACGGAGGCCGCCGCCCTCGTGCGGGCGTTGTGAAATCGCGGCGTCGACTTGACCACGAGCGCTGAAGCAGGACTGACTCAAGCAACCGATCACGAGCAGTTGACATGGGCGGCCGCCCGCAACCGTGCCGTCCTGGCTTACAACGCGGCTGATTTCGTGCGATTGCACCGCGAGTTCATCGAAGCGGGACTTGCAACACGCCGGTATCATCATAGCGGCGCAGCAGAAGGTGACGATTGGCGAACGAATGCGAAAAGTGCTGCGCCTGCGCGCCAGTTTCGGAACCGATGCGATGCAGAACCGGATCGAATTCTTGAATAATTGGTAGGCGGCCTTCCTCTGTGCCCAGGGATGACAACCAATTGTCTCCAGTTTTTACATCTGGCAGGGTTCGGCCTAGAGTGGGCGGCGTGGCGCAGACGCTGGTCGTTAACGAGATTTATCTGAGTTTGCAGGGGGAGAGCACCTGGGCGGGGCTGCCGTGCGTCTTCGTGCGGCTGACGGGCTGCAATCTCCGGTGTTCGTATTGCGATACGGCGTATGCCTTTCGCGAGGGCGAGCGGCGAAGCTTCGAAGAGATTCTGGCGGAGGTGGAGCGGCTGGCGGCACCGTATCGCGCCCAGCCTGGACCGCCTCTGCCGCTGGTGGAATTCACCGGCGGGGAGCCGCTCTTGCAGCACGAGGCTCCGCGGCTCATGGCAAGGTTGTGCGATCTGGGCTTCACGGTGCTGGTGGAGACCAGCGGCGCGCTGGACATCGCCAAGCTTGACCCCCGGGTGCGGCGCATCATGGATCTCAAATGCCCCAGCAGCGGGGAGTGCGCGCAGAACCGCCTGGAAAACATTCCGCACCTGAAAGGGACGGACGAAGTGAAATTCGTGATCGGCACGCAGGAGGATTACGCCTGGGCGAAGGAGCAATTGCAGCGATTCCAGCTCGCGTCGATCTGCCCGGTCTTGTTTTCGTGGGTTTCGCCACTAGGAGAGCACCAGCGCGACAAATCGTTGAAGGCCGTTCCGGCGGGGCACACGCCGATCACCCGGTTGCAACTCGTGGAAGCGATTACGGCGGACGCCCTGCCGGTGCGGTTCCAGTTGCAGATGCACAAATTCATCTGGCCGCCGGATTTGCGGGGAGTCTGAGATGGCCGGCCGACGAAGCACTCTGGATTTGCTGCGCCGCTACGAATCGCGGCATGTGACGTACCTGGCCGAGGACGGTTCGTGGCCGATCGTTTGGGAGCGCGCAAAAGGGATGCAGGTGTGGGACGAGCCGGGGAGGAAGTACTTGGACCTCACCGCCGCCTTCGGCGTGGCGGCGGCAGGGCATGCGAATCCAGCCGTCGTGCGTGCCGCCGCGCGGCAGGCGGGGACGCTTCTCCACGCGATGGGCGATGTGCATCCCCATCGACGGAAGGCGGAACTCGCCCGTGAATTAAGCGCGCTGACCTTCGAGCGCTGGATCGGCCGGCCCGGCAAAGTCATTTTCGGCAGCTCCGGCTTCGAAGCAGTCGAAGCAGCCATGAAAACGGCGGTGCTGGCAACCGGGCGCGCGGGGATCGTGGCCTTTGAAGGAGGTTATCACGGCCTTGGGTACGGCGCGCTGAATCCCACGCACCGCCCATACTTCAAGGAGCCCTTCCGCGGACAATTGGGCGGCTTCGCTGAATTCGTGCCGTTCCCCGCCGGCGAAGCCGATCTGCCGCGAGTGGAGAAGCGACTCGTTCGAATCCTGTCCCGCCGTCGCTGTGGTGGCGTGCTCGTCGAACCGATGCAAGCCCGGGGCGGAATCCGCATCCCACCCGAGGGCTTCCTGAAGCTGCTCCGGCGGGTGTGCGATGCGTATGGAGTGCTGTTGATCTTGGATGAGATTTACACCGGGTTCGGCCGGACGGGTCGTTGGTTTGCCTGCGAGCATGAGGGGATTGCCCCAGACGTTATCTGTCTCGGCAAGGCATTGACCGGAGGATTCCCGCTCTCGGCGTGCGTCGGGCGCGCGGACCTGATGGATGCCGCCTGGCCGGTCTCCCCCGGGGAAGCCATTCACACCAGCACCTTCCTGGGCCACCCGGTCGGGTGCGCCATGGCGCTGGCTCAGCTCGCCGAAATCCGGCGGCTCGGGCTGATCGAGCGCAGCGCCCGGATGGGAGGCGTTCTTTTGGAGGGATTGAACGAGATCGCAGAATCCTATCGAGGACCGTTGCGGCTGGCGGCGCGCGGGCGCGGCCTGATGGCCGGGTTGGAACTGACCACCGCGGGGGGCGAGCCTGCCACGGGAGACGTATTGAGGATCGTCACAGCGATGTTGCACAGGGGCTTCATTTTGTTGCCGGAAGGCGAGCATGCGGAGGTCATCGGATTTACGCCGCCGCTGACGATTTCGCGCGCGCAGATCGAGCGAACGCTGGCGGCGCTCGGAAAGGAGATCGCCCGCCAATGACTCTCTCCGAAATGCGCGACGTGCTGTCCAGGCGTGGACTCCAACTCACGAAATCGCTCGGCCAGAATTTCCTGCACGACGCCAACCAATTGCAGCGGATCGTGGCGCTGGCCGACCTCGAGCCGGACGATCAGGTGCTCGAGATCGGCCCCGGTCTGGGTCCTTTGACGGAGAAGCTGCTGCAGAGCGGCGCCTCGGTGTGGGGGATCGAGAAGGACGCACGATTCTGCGAGTGGCTCCGCGAAAAATTTGCCGGTGAATCACGGCTGACGCTCACGCAGGCGGATGCACTGGTTCTGCTGCAGAAGGAGCCGCGAGATTGGTCGGCCTGGAAGCTGGTCGCCAATCTTCCGTACTCGGTCGCTTCTCCCATTCTGGTGGAATTCGCCCTGGCGTCGCAATGCCCTGAGCGGCTCGTCGCCACGCTCCAGATCGAAGTCGCCCGCCGCATCGCCGCCAGCGCCGGCAGCTCCGACTACGGGCAGCTCTCGTTGTTCCTCCAGGCCAGGTACAAGCCAGTCGAGTGGTTCAAGATTCCGGCCGGGTCGTTCTTCCCTTCGCCCGGGGTGGATTCCGCCTGCATTCGGCTCGATCGCCGGCCGCAGCCGATCGTTCCGCCCGAAGGCATGGCCTTGTTCCAGCGCGTGGTGAAGCTCGGCTTTTCCCAACGCCGCAAGATGATGCTGAAGCTCCTGAAGCAAAACTGGCCGGCGGAGCGGCTGACGGCCGCGTTTGCCCAGGCGGGAATTCCGCTCGACACGCGGGCGGAAGCGGTGACTTTGGAGCAGTTTGCCGCCCTCGCGGGCGCCCTTCGTTGAAACTATGAGCGATGAGATTTTCGATGTGGTGAATGAGCGGGACGAGGTCATCGGGCAGATGCCCCGGGGCGAAGTGCATCGGCAGGGACTGCGCCACCGGGCGGTTCACCTGATGGTTTACGACCGGCGCGGCCAGGTCTTTCTGCAAAAGCGCTCCTTGCAGAAGGATTGCTTCCCCGGGGCCTGGGATTCGTCCGCGGCAGGGCATCTCGATTCTGGCGAGAGTTACGACGCCTGCGTCTTCCGCGAGGCGCGGGAGGAACTCGGCCTGCATCTCGCCGCGTTGCCCGAGAAAATCATGCGGATCGAGGCCTGCCCCGAAACCGGCATGGAGTTCGTCTGGGTCTATCGGGTCGTGGCGGACGGGCCGTTCATTTTGCACCCAGACGAGATCGAGACCGGCGGCTGGTTTGCCCCAAATCATCTCACCGAATGGATCCGGCGCTCGCCGCAGGAGTTCGCCCCGTCGCTCCTGCTGATCTGGGAGCGCACCCACGCGGCGCGCTGATTTCGATTGAACCTCGGGCGATCTTTCCTAGATTAGCGCCTCAAACACGCATGGGAGCACAGTGGAAGCAAGCCGGTCGCGAAGCGAACGCCCACAAAAAGGGGCAGGTCGTCGTCAAACTCGTCCGTGAGATCATGGTGGCCGCCCGTCTCGGCGGGGCCGACCCCGATCTGAACGCGCGTCTTGCCACCGCCGTCGAAAAGGCGCGCAAGGCTTCCGTGACGCGCGACACCATCGAGCGCGCGATCAAGAAGGGCGCGGGCCTGACCGACGAAAAAGTCGAGTACGAGTCGGTCACCTACGAAGGGTTCGCCCCGCACAAAGTGCCGGTGATCGTCGAGTGCCTGACGGATAATCGCAATCGCACCGCGCCCGATATTCGCCGCATTTTCAAAGTCGGCTCGCTCGGCAATCCCGGCAGCATGGCCTTCTTCTTCAATCATCGCGGCGTTGTCGAAGCCAATCATCCCGATGCCAAGCGCGACGCCGAGGGCGACGCGATCGAGGCGGGTGCGCAAGAGGTCGAGCCGCTCGAAGCGGAGGAAACTCCCGAAGGCCGGCAAGGGGCGCGCTTCATCACGGAGATGAAGGACCTGGATCACGTCACGAAAGCGCTGAAGGCAGCCGGTTGGACCGTGACGGCCTCAGAAATGCGCTATCTGGCGAAGAATTTTCTCGAGATTGATCCGGCCGCGCGGAAGCAGGTCACGGACTTTCTTCACGAGTTGGACGATCACGACGACGTGCAACACGTCTACGCCGCCCTTCGTTGATCCGGGCCCAGCCGGTCACCGAATCAGAATCTCCGTCTCCGCCGCCGGCTGCGGAACCTCGAAGAACAACAGCCGTGCCTCCGGGACGTACTGCGCGGCGAGAGGTTCTCCCTCGCACTCCACGCGCTTGGGTTCGGGAACGTCGTGCAACACGCAGCGCCACTTCCGCACCCGGGAGTGAAGCTGGCCAAGGGGCGGTCCAAAGACGACGTGGCGGCGGCGGCCGGACTCCCGCAGCGCCAGTTGGCGGCTATAGGCCGTGCCCATCAGGTAATCGTTCGAGATGCCGTCATCCTCGTAGTAGGTGGCTTCGCCCGGCCGGCCGGCCCAAAAGTGCAACGTGAGTTCCTTGGGCCACGGGCCTGAGAGATATGGGCGCACGGTGTCCAGGCACAGGATCGAGCCCGCGCGAACGAACAGCGGGATCGAATCCAGCGGGGCGTGCGCCAGAATATGCTGGCCACCCCGGAAACGCTGGCCGGTCCAGAAATCGAACCATTCCCCCACGGGGAGATAGACCGCACGGGCGGCCTGGCCGCGGCGCAGGATGGGCGCGACCAGCAGCGATTCCCCCAACTGAAATTGGTCGGCACACTGCGCCGCCACCGGGTCGTTCTGAAAATGCCAGGCGAGCGGACGCATGATCGGCGCGCCGGTGCGGTGGGCTTCGACGAACAGTCCGTACAGGTAGGGCCAAAGCTGGTAGCGCAGTTCGATCGCCTGGCGGCAGATGCGTTCGATCTCCGGGCCGTACGCCCAGGGTTCCTGCCGGCGGCAGGCTTTGTCGGAATGATTGCGAAAATAGGGCGTGAAGGCGGCGAGCTGGGTCCAGCGCGCGAGGAGTTCGCCCTCGCAATGATCGAGGAAACCGCCGAGGTCCGCCCCGCAAAAGGCCACGCCGCTTAAGCTCAGGTTAAGCAGCATCTGGATGCTATCCTCCAAATGCTCCCAGGAGGAACTGTTGTCCCCCGTCCAAACCGCCGAAGAACGCTGAATGCCCGCGTAAGCGGCGCGCGTCAGGATAAATGGCCGGCGATGCGGATGTGCCCGGAGGGCGCCTTCCCGCGCGGCTTGGGCCATGCCGAGTCCGTAGACATTGTGCAGCTCCTTGTGGCGGCGGGGCTCTCTATCGGAGCGATGCAGGCAGTTTTCATCGAGGGTTTTGTTGGGGGTGGCGAAGTTCGCCGGCTCGTTCATGTCGTTCCAGATGCCGGCAATGCCATACTGGCGCTGAAAATGCGCTTGTTCGTCGGCCCACCACGAGCGGGCGCGCGCATCGGTAAAATCGGGGAACCGAACGTCGCCGGGCCAGACCTTGCCGATGTAGTCAGCGCGGCCGTTCGGCGCGCGCACGAACATTTCGCCCGAGACGCCGGATTTCCAAAGCGAGTAATTGCGATCCTCCTTCACCCCCGGGTCGGCGATGGCCACGGTCTGGAATCCGGCTTTCGCCAGCCGATCGGTCATCTCGCGCGGCTTGGGAAACTTGGGGCCGAACGTAAAGGTCCGGTACCCGCGCATGTGATCGATATCGAGATACAGGGCATCGCAGGGGATGCGGCGCTGGCGAAACTCGCGGGCGATCGCCTCCAGTTCGGCGCGCGAGGCGTAGCTGTAGCGGCATTGGTGGTAGCCGAGCGCCCAGCGGGGGGGCAGGGGCATGCGGCCGGTGAGCCGGGTGAACTGGTCCAGCACCGCGGGGAGCGTCGGCCCGAGGAGAAAGTAGAGATTCAATTCCCCGACATCGGCGCTGATGCGGCAGACCTCCGGCGCCTCCGCGCCGATGTCCCACACCTGGCGCGCCGGATTGTCCCAGAAAAGCCCCGCGGCGCGGCCTTCGCGGAGCGAGATCAGAAAGGGAATGGACGTGTAAAGACCGCGCACGCCGGGATGGATCGCGCCGGTGTGGCCCAGGACGTCGATATTCCAAAGCTCCCGGCGCAGGCCGCGCTTGTTGAAGCTGCCGGTGGTCGCGCCCAGGCCCAGGCAGAGATCCCGGTCCGCGAGGCGAAAGCCGACTTGTGCGCCGGTTTTGTGGAGCTTGACCGCCTCCGGCACGGTGCGGAAAACTTCGAGACCGTGGACATCGGTGAAGGACAGCTCCAACGATTTGCGCCGGAATTCCAGGCTGGCCAGCTCGGAGCGGAGCCGCAACACCGGCGAGCGGGCGGAGGAAGGAACCGGGGCTGCGCCGGAACCTCCCGGAGGAACGCACCAGGATTGATCGGGTCCCAGAGCCGGGCCGCGGGTCGCGCGCCAGCGAAAGATGTCGGCCGCGACGATGCTCAACTCGGAGGACACTCCGGCATCGCGGAAGGCCAGGGCCGTCGGTGTCGGCCGCGTCCCGGATGGAGCCGCGCGCTTCATGATCGGTTCGCTTCCGTTTCGAACTGGAGTTGAACCGGGGCGATGGAGGCCACGGCCTGCCGGGCTTGCGCGATGTAGTCGGGATTCAGCTCGATCCCCAGGTACCGGCGTTCGAGCCGGGCGGCCGCCACCGCGGTGGTGCCGGAGCCGAGGAACGGATCGAGCACCACATCGCCCGGTTTCGTGAAGAGCTGGATGAACCAGGCGGGGAGCGCTTCGGGAAAGGCGGCGCTATGCGACTTGTTGGCGCACTCGGTGGCCAGGCGCAGCACGTTGGTCGGATACGCCTTTTCCCGCCCGATCCAATTCTCGACCTTCTTGCCGAAACCGCTCGCCACTTTCGATTCGTCCCGGGTGCGATCGGTATGGCTCAGCGATTTCAGGCGGGCGTGACGCCATTCGCCCATCGGCACCATGACGGCGTCCTGATACATGGCGAAATCCCGCTGCTTCGTGAAATGCAGGCACCGCTCCCAGGCATCGCGAAACCGGTTGGGCCACTTGCCCGGGTAGCAATTCTTCTTGTGCCAGATGTACTCCTCCGTCCAAAGCCAGCCCCGCTTCCGCAACTCGAGAATGAGTTCGAGGACGTACGTATGCCGCTCGCCGGCGACGACCTTCTCCTTGATGTTGAGCACGAACGATCCGCGCGGCTGAAGCACGCGCTGGAACTGGTCGGCGAAGGGGAGGAACCAGGCGACATAGTCGTCCGGCGAAACGCCCCCGTAGGTCTTCTTCCGGCTGTCGGCGTAGGGCGGCGACGTGACGATGAGGTCGACGCATTCGGCCGGCCACGCGGCCAGCTCGGAGACGGCATCGCCCTCGACGATGCGATTCGTCTCGAACTTCGTCGAAAGTTCCGATGTCGCATTCCCGATGCGTTGATCGACCATGTTCCCGCCATCCTCCGAGCGGACGGCTCGCCCGTCAACCTTCGGAACGAGGCCATCGCCCGGGTTACTCCTACGCCCTGCTGCCGTCCGCCGGGCGCAGGATGGGGTTGGGGTCGAAAGGGGAGGGCTGAGGAGTGCAGGTTGGGTATGTCGATGGAGAACACATTCGATTTGGCCACGCGAAGTCGCAAAAAGTAGCAGCAAGGGCGTCGGAACTCGCAAGAACTGACAATGCGGGCGTTTTTGGGCCTCACAAACCCAACTGACGGGCCTTTGAATGCGATACGTGGGAATGAACGCGGAATGTTCGAAGTGGGATTTCCGGGATGACGGGCTTTTTGGAGATGGGAAGCCCGGGAAACGCCGGAACACAAGTGGGACAGACCGCCAGCGCGGAGGGCGAGAGGGCGGCGGTCTTGTTCATGGCGTTAATTCTACATTGTTTCTGATCGGCACTATCGCATGGGATGGAGTTAAACGCAAATGGTATTTGATCGGAATGTTTACTGAGGGTTAAGAGCCTGTCTGGAAATTACGCCAGGACATGCGGTGGGTTTTTGGCGGGGCCGGCGAGAGCGGGGGGGAGGCCGGAGCGGGATGGCGTGACGGATACGGCATCCGCCGACGGCGACCGATGGGCCGGAGTTTTGAGGGCGGGAAGGGGCATGACGGGCTTTTTCGGGGTTTTTTGAGAGGCATGGAGGGGCAGCCAAGGTCAGGGTGAGGCTCCGATGGCAAGCGGGGGGCGGGGTGGAAGGCGGGATGTGGAATAAGTGGAATGTGTGGAATTACGGGGCTTTGGCGTGGAACGGGGCGGCGGGTGTGGAATTTGTGGAATTTTGGTGGAGGATTACGATCTACACCCTTGGCACGTATGCGGATCGTGTGAAGCGGACGACACTCCTCTCGCGGTCATTACTGCGGCGAACCGCGCTAGCGGGCGCGCAAGAACAGGCGGGCCTTGGCTTGCAGGATGGAGAGGAGATTTCCGACCTGCACGTACGTTTCGTATTCGTCCCGCTCCGCGTCGCTCAGTTCGCCGCGCTCGCACTTTTCCGCGAGTTGGGAAACGCGCTCCTGCAAGGACGGATCGGCGCTGGCCTGCACGAGTGCCCGGGCACTTTCCAGGTTCAAGGACTGGCTGATCGGTTCAAGTGCCCGATCCAGCATGGCCATGGTCGCAGCATTCACAGGTGCCAACTTAACCGGGTTTCTGATCGTTTCCAATCTTCGAAACACTTCCGGGCCTCTTACTGTCATTGCCTCCTGCAAAAGTACCCGCCCGGCCGGCCTCCCAAAAACTGAGATGCGCCCGGGGCGAATCCGGCAGCCCTTTGGAAGTCCTTCCGAATCGGAGCCTAACAAAGATTGACACGCGCTTCCGCAGGCAGAAAATCGTTTGGATGAACTCGGTGCCGAATCGATTCTCGTTGAACGGCGGAGCGGATGCTGCAACAAGCTCCGAGGAGAGCGGACGGATCAGGCGGATCGGACGGATGTAAGGCGTATGTAAACCAACCAAGAACAAACAGGAGAGCTATGAAGACATGGAAGGCAGTGTCGGTGGCGGCGGTGGGGATGGTGAGCGCTGGGGCGGTGCCATTGCAGTATGCGCCGGTGCTAACGCCGGGGGCAGTGCTCCGGGCGTACACAGCGACGGCGGATGGCGGGGATGTGCTGGAGCATCACGATGATGTGATCACCGATCCGACGTTCACGGAGATCAGCGCTGGGGAATCGGTAACTTCCTTTATCGAGGACGGCGGGTGGCGGTACGGGGAGAGCGTGGCGTACCAGAATTCGGAGGTGCTGCCGCGATCGATCGCAGGGCATGGATACGCGGGGGCTTGGACGCTTTCTTACCCGCCGGGCTCGGCGTATGCCGATGCTTCGACCTGGATGACGCTGGAATTCTCGGTGAGCGAGCCGACGCCCTTCATCTTCTGGAGCTGGGCGCAGCAGGCGCGCGGGGGAAACGCCGGGGCAGAGCTGCTGGATGCGGGCGGAAACCCGCTGCTGGGACCGGGCGGAAAGTTCCGTAAACTGCATGGTGAGCTGGCCCCAGGAACGTACCAGATTGTGACGGTGGTGGGGGCCACCGCGTGGTCGCCCACCGGGGGCGGGATTTGGTACGACAATGCAGGGAAGCCGAGCTATTCGTTCCGGCTGGCAGTGGTGGTGCCGGAGTCTTTGCAGACGGCCACTTGGCTGGGACTGATGATGGTGGTGCTGGGTGCTGGCGCGCTGACTCGGCACCAAGCGGTGCGGACCAAAAGTAAGTAGCATGTTCGCGTTCATTTCTGCTGGGGGTATCTGCGGGCTGCTGATCAGCCTGCTGGGTCTCTACTTGGTGAGGCGCGACATTTTAAAGAACCGGAGCAAGCATCAAAAATGGGCAAAAGCAAAGGAGTGGGTGAAGTTTGATGAAATTGGAGTGGGCATCGCGGTAGCGCTCCTGGGGATTTTGTCGATCATTTTTGCCGAACGGGACGCGGCCGCCCTGGAGCGGCGGCTCGCCTCGCATACGTTTTCGGCGAAGCAGGCGACGAAGATGCGACCGTACCTGAACGAGATCGCCAGGCTGCAGAAGGATACCAATTACAGCGACAATATTTATATCAGCGCGGATCCAGGGGAGCCGCAGCAGCTTGCGACGAGGATCCTGGAAGTCGCCAGACAAGCAAATGTGAGGATCTGGGACGGAGAGGGAAGGCCTGAATTCCCGCTTCCGCCGGGGGTGATGCTGGTTTACCACGCGAAGCAGCAGAAGCTGGCTGACCAGATCAAGGGAATGTTCGAGCAGTGTGGGTTGCAGGTGCACGAAACCAACCGCACGCCCAGAAGTGAGTGGGACCCGCATGCTTCGCCGTGGGTGTTCATCGGCCCAAAGGAGGATCGGTAACAGGTCCGGACTGGCGATGATCCTGCTGGGTCTCTGCAGACGGCCACGGGTGCTGGCGCACGGCCCTGATTTTTAACCGCGGATGAGGGAAGGAGGACGGGATGAGTGGAATGCTGGAGCGAGAGAAGACGCTGAGGTTGCTACAGGATTTGAGTGTGGAGTTCCTGAAACGGGCGGGCAGTGCCAAGATGCTGACCAACCCGCCGCCCGCCGAGGAGGCGTTTTATCAGTGCTCCGAAGCCGTGATCGAAGTGATCAATAAACTGGCGGGAGCGCCGCAAGCCTGAATCTGACAGAGAATGCGGGCGCGGGGTGTGTGGGGCACTCCACGCCTTTTGTATTGGCGGACGGCCACGGTTGGGCCGCCCCTTCAGGGCTACGGATTCATTGACCGGGCTACCCAGGGCGATGCCCTGGGCTGGCTTGTGGCCGCCCCGTTGGGGCTGGGCCGTGCGAGACAGCAGGCTTTGGTTGAACGACTACACGCTTCTCTTCGGGAATCCATTGAACCCAGTAAGTGGCTTTATCCGGTCTGAGCCCGATATCGGTAGAAACCTGAATGGTCATTTCAAACGCCCGATCTGGGAAGGCGCTAGCTTCGCTGAGCTGGAACGTGATTTGTTCTTGAACTTCGAGCTTCACTGCGCCGGTTGCGTCCCAAGAAAACACGGGGAAAGGCAACGTACCATTGGGAGGAAGGTCTGGGTTGGCCTGCCAGGCCGTGCTTAAACGCCTGTTGTGGCCAGGCTTCTGAAATGGGGCGCTGGGGATCACATCCAAGAACTGGACAATGACCTTCTTCGGGGCTTCGTAAGAACAGTTCTTGCAGGCAATTTCGAAAATCCACGCGCCCGCACCGTTGTCCCTGAAAGGCCGAATTTCCCGGACGATTTCCAGCCGAGGTTCCGAGTTGTGTTCCTCCAGCCGAGCTTTGAGGTCAGCAATCTCTTGCGCGGCCAAGTTGGCACGCTTGGCAGGGTAGCAGAGTACCAAAATGAAGAAATGGATAGCCCACAAGGCGAGTGTGCTGATCATCCAAATTTGGAAAGAAGTCGGCAGGTCTGGAATGGCGAGTTTGCCAGCGCGCAGTGAACCAACCAGCGGGGGGATAAAAACACCGACCGCCGGGTCAATTGCTAGGGGCCAACCTCGAAAGTCTTTCAATGTGGAGACTAAGGCATCTAGGCGGATGCTCAAGTGAGTGTGCTGCTTCCTCGTTGGTTGGTGCATTTCTAATCAGAAAGATAATGGGGCCGGAGCGGGAGCACAAATCCCCCCTGGTGCCATGCGCAAGCACTTGCGAGAGAGGGCGGTTTTTGAGAGTATTTGCGCGGTGATTCTCCCGGCGGAGTGATTTTCTTGGAAGGGGCGGAATGGGGGGAATGGGCGGGTTTTTGTTAGGCAATTCTCATCGTATTTCTTTTTCCAGCCTGGGTGCGTTCCCGGTCTTTCGCGCGTGGGGAGCAAGCGCGCGAGGGAGGGGAGCGCGAGGGCCTGGGCGATTCGATTCGTAGGTTTGTTCTGTTCGATACGCTGAGTTGGTTCGGTTACGGAGCTGCCGGTGAAGTGAGACGCGCCGGCGGCTGGGGACAGGGGCGCGCGGGGTTCGTGGTTGGTTCCTCGCGCGCCACCTGAGGGAAGGGACGAGGCGACGAGAGAGGGACGGAATCGTGACTCCGAGGGGTCGAGGCCGGGAGGAACTTTTGGGCGGGGCGGGGTGGGAGTTGTGCCGCCCCACTGGGGCTGAGGGTTGGTGGGGCGTGGGGTACTATAAGCAGGCCGCGCCGCTGGCGCTGGGAGCGGAGGCGGGCTCTACCTTTGGGTCGGCTGACGGCAAGAAATAATCGCACCCCGGCGCGGGCGCTTGCTCTATTCGAGTCCTATTCGTAAAGTGTGGTCCGTGAGATTGGTCCTGGAGAATCTTCCGCCAAGCTTGAGGTCACAGCGCGAGACGCTGGCCCGCTGCCTGCGAGCGATGGATCGCGCGCTGCCGTTGCACACGGTTTATCTTTTCGGTTCGCATGCCCGGGGCGAGGCGCGCCCCGATAGCGATGTGGACCTCTGTTTGGTGGCCGATGGGGCGCGCCGGCAGTTGGCTGCTTCGGCCATGTACACCGACGCGATTTGGGATGTCCTGCCGCGTCCCGCCTTCACGTTCGTGCCCATCGCGCCGGCCCGGCTCGCGGAAAAACGCGCTTCCGGCGATCCGTTTTTCAAGACCATTTTGAACGAGGGAGTGGTGCTTGCCTCGCCAGACTGATAGCGGCAATCCGGCGGATTGGCTCTGGATCGCCGAGTCGGACCTGGCGCTTATTTGCTTGGGCGCGGAAAAGGAAGTTGGCTACGCGGCGGTTCGCAGCAAGCTGGCCGAAGTCCTGGAGAAAATCCTCAAGGCCGAATTAATTCGGGCCGGCTGGGTGCTGGAGAAAACCCACGACTTGCGGAAGCTCGCCAGCGAACTCCAACTGAGAGGCTCCGATCTGGAATCGCACTTTCGACCGCTCGTTGTTGCCTTGGCCGAGGTTTATTTCGTTGATCGATACCCGGGGTTTGACTTCGACGACCCCGACTGGCCCGAGCTGCGATCCCAAATCGAAAAGGTTGCTGCATTACTGGACCGCGTGAAAACTCGCGTGCCGAAATAGGTTTCCGCGGGTAAAACTCACACCGATTTGTCACGAAACTGAGCCAAGTTCGGACAGCTTTTTCCCATGATCGAGCTCGGCAGATTCCTCCCTCAAGGCTTCGGGAGGTAGTTGAGGGTGTAGTAGGCTTCTTGGTGGAGGAGGGGGTCGCCGGTGGCGGAGCGGAGGCCGGGGGCTTGGAGTTCGTGGACGTGGCCGACCTGGAGGCCATCGAGGCGGAGGCGGACGGATTTGCCGTCGGGGCTGGCAGTGGCGCTCTTGAGGGTGGGCTTGGTGCGGTCGACTTCCGGGCTGCCGTAGGCGCTTTGGTAGATGTAGGTGTAGGTCTCGATCTTATAACTTTCGAGGTTTTCGGCGGAGGCGCGATCGATGGGGTGGGTGAAGGTGAGTTCGAAGCCGTCGGGCTTGGCGCGCATCTCGTGGATTTCGAACGGCGTCTTCCCGGTCCAGACCAGGCGCTGGAGGGAGAAGGGCTTGCCGCCGCGGGAGCCCCAGCCGCGATCCGTGCCGCCGACGAAGAGGGAGCCGTCGGGCGCGAATTCTTCGCTGAGGCTGCCGGAATCGAGCCCCTGCCGGAAAGGAAAGCAGACGCCCTGGTAGCGGCCATTCTCGCGTTCGAGGAAGACGCGCATCACGGTGCTGTGGGTTTGGTCGCCCACGAAAAGCTGATTCTGGAAGGGGCCGAATTTGCCCCCGGAGGCGTCGCTGACGATGCCGCTCGCGGATTGGCCCATCTTGCCGTAGGGGAAGTAGACCACGGTGGGCACGAGCTGGGGAATTTTGGCGGCTTCGAGGTGCATGCGGCTGCCGCTTTGCGGGTCTTTGGGACGCACGCCGAGGACTCCGGCGAGCTTGTACCAATCGTTGCCGGAGGGGTTGCCCATGAAGCCGGCGGGTTCGAGGAACTTGAGGCCGGAGGTGCCGTTCCAGGGGCCCTGGTTGTCCGTGTAGAACATGTCGCCGAGGTAGTTCGTGCCGATGCCGCCCGGTGAGCGGATGCCGCTGGCGATGGGGCCGGCCGTGCCATTCTCGTTCACCTTGATGCACCAGCCGCGCCAGGGATGCTCGCTCGTGAAACTTCCCGTCAGGCAGAGCACGACCCAGATATTGCCTTCGGGATCGATCTTCGAGCCGAAGGCGTACTCGTGGTAATCGCCGCCGATGGCCCAGAAATCGCTGACCGTCTCGAAGCGATCCGCGCGGCCGTCGCGGTCGGTATCGGTGAGCCGGGTGACTTCGCCCCGTTGCGTCGCGTAGAGGGCATCCCCCTTCACCGTGAGGCCCAGCACTTCGTGGAGGCCTTGCGCGTAAAGATGGAACTTCACGACCGGCGGATCGCTGAGCGCGCCGTCGATCATGTAGATATCTCCGAGGCGAGTGGAGACGGCGAGCTGGCCGTTGGGCATCCATTGCAGGGCACCGGCTTCGAGCACGATCCCCTCCGGGATGGGGAGGGTCACGAGCTTGTAGTATTGATTCTCGAGCGTGCGCAGGTCCGCGGCGCGGACGGAGTGGATGGTGCAGGTGATGGCCAACGCGGTCAGCAAACTGAGTAGAGGACGCATAACGGGGTTACCAAATGATTTCGAATTGGATGACGGCCTCGCCGTTCTGGAAGCGAACCGGCGCGAGCAGTTCCTTTTGCCCGTCGACTTCCCTCAGGACGGGCTCGACTCCGGTGAAGCGGAGTTCGGTCTTGCGATCGATGACGCCGCCGCCGGGGCGGGCTTCGAGCGCTCCCGCCGCCGCGCGGAACCAAAGGTTTTCGACGGGCGCGCCGCGCAGGCGGATGGTGCGCCGGAAGTGGGCGTCAAGTTCTCCCGGCACCGGCTCGAAGCGATCTTCAATTTGCAGGCCGTGGATTTCGTAGAGGAAGGTTGGTCGCCGATGGGCATCCAGTTCGTAGCCGCGCATGCGGAAGCCTGGCTGGCTGGGCGCTGGTTTGGGCCACGGGGCGTCGGCGCTGGCGAGCGGCGCGAAGGCGGGGCCTTCCGGCAGGCGGACGATGTTGTTGCCGAGCGGCGGCTCGAAGCCTTCGCCGCGGCCGCTGCTGTGGCGCGAGCCATCGATGAATGCGCCCTGCCAGATCAAGGCGGCACGCAGGCCGTTCGCATCGAAGGCGAGGTTGACCTTCTCGGGGTACCCGACGCCGATGGCGCGGGAACCGGCTCCGGCAATGAAATTTCGGTAAATGACCGGTTCCTTTTCGGCCACGATTTCCTTTTTGCCCTGGATGAGGCCGGGAGGCAGGTCGGTTTCGGGGTGCGATTCGAGGTAGGCCCACAAGGCGCCGATTTGCGCTTCGGTGTCGCCGCCGAGAATGTCTCGATTGGCGGCTTCGCCGTTCGGCCAAAAGCTCGGCATGCGCGTGCCGGGACGCAGGGAGGCGGGGTCGAGCAAGTAGCGGTGGAACCAGTCGTAGCGGAGCCGCTTCGTCATTTGGGCGAGATCGATGGCCGGGATGCCGAGCGATTTATATTGGGCCAAGGTGTGGCAGGAAATGCAGACCAACCCGCCCGTGCCCGCCAGTCTGCGGCCGAATTTCGCCTCGCGCGATCCGAAGGCTGGCGTGGGCTTCCCGGCTTGGACATCGGCTTGCTCGAAGAGAGCCGGGAGCGATTGGGTGGCTGGGCCGAATTGCGGCATGCGGGTCGCCATGTAGGGCCGGACACGGCCCGCCTTGTGCAAGACGTCATCGATCCAATCTTTGCGGAGTTTACCACCGACTTTGGTCAGGTGGGGCGGGGTGCGTCCTTCGTCGCCCAGGTCGGCTTCGCCATTGACCTTGAAGTAGGCCAGGCGCTCGGCGGACAGTCCGCCGAGTCCATCGCGCGTGTGGCAGGCGTAACAATTCATCCGGGCCATCGTGTGTGCGATTTCTTCCGCCGGTGATGCTGGGCTGCTTCGACCGGTGCGGAATGTGGAGCGCAGGGCGTTGCGTTGCGGTGTTGAGAGATCGAATTTGGCGGCGCGCGGGGTTGGGGCTTCCGCGAGGCAGCCCGCCATGACGGAGAGGCGGTCCAACGATGGGGCAGGGGAGCTTGTCGAATCGGTCTGGCCGGTGTGGCACGCCGCGCAGCCGAGCGAGGCGAAGCGGGCTCGTCCGCGATCGGCCTTCTCGGGCTCCACGGCGAACGGTTCGGCGCCGAGCGGAATCATCGGGCGTCCGATGTGCGAAAAGACCGAGGCGGGGATCGGTTCGCGCCCGAAGCCCGGGCCGCGCCAAAACACCGCCAGATCGTGGCCCGCTCCGTTGTTGTAAAAGCTCAGCACGATTCCGTGTTGGCCGGCCGTGAGCCGGATGCGGCCGCGTTTCTCTTCGGGGGCGTGATCGCCCCAATTCTCGACTACGACCTGGCCGTCGATCGCCAAACGCGAACCGTCGTCGGAGCGCACCGCGAATAGATACTCGCCTTCGCGCGGAATCTCGATCGATCCGGTAAACCGGAAACCGAACGATTGCTCCCGCTTCCGCGCCGAGATGTCGAACCCCGCCGCCACGCCCGATGCTTTCGGGGGCATGGCTTCGAGGTCGGGATTCCCGCCGAAATTCCCTTCGTAATACTGGTACTTGAGTCCGGCCACCGGCGCGCTGTCGACCGATTGCGCGCCCTGTTCCCGCAAGAGATAGACCGCGAGGCTCGTCGCTTCGGCGGAACTTAAATTGAAGGCCGGCATGCGGCCCGAGGGGCGGGCTTTGAGCGGATCGAGGAGAAACTTCGCGAGTTGATCGACGGTGGTCTTGCGCGCCAGGTCGACCAACGGCACTGAGGCAGAGCGTTGGAGCGCGGCATCGACGGGCGGCGCGGTCTCGCCTGAAGTTTCCGCCGAAATCTGCGGTTGATGACACGCCACGCAGCCGATCGAATGGTACAGGGCCTGGCCATGCTTGATCTGGAAGTCTTCGGCGCTGACACCATCCTTGGCGGTCGGGGCCTGTTGCGAAACGAGGTAATGCACGAGTTCCTCGACGGCTTGGGCCTTTTCGGCCGCAGGCAGGGCATGCAACAGATCGGGCATGGTGCCGCCGGGTTTGGCGGCCGCGGGATCGAGCAGGTATTTCCGGAGATACTGCGGCGTCAGATGCAGGCCGTCGGCGCCGAGAACCGGTGCTTGACGGGCTGTTCGGCGAGCGCTTTCGCCTCCCGCGTGACAGGCGGTGCAGTTCAATTCGGAAAGCAGGAGTTCTCCGAAGGGCATCGGAGGGGCCGCGGCCAGGCGAGGCCCCAAAACGACTTCCGCCTGGGTGGACATTCCTCCGGTCGCGAGCGCGCAGAGCGTCGCGGCGGCAACGAGTTTTCTAACAAGATCAAGCATGGAAACCTTGATGGCTGACGGATGATATAGAGACGGACCTGTTCAAAGCAATTCCCGAAACCAAGCTTCTGCGATGAACGAAAAGGCAATCGTATTGCCGAGGTGGAACGTGATCCTTCGAGGTTCTTGCATGGGAGAACTTTGCCGCGTGACTTTGGCACTTTCATGCCGCATAGTGCGCCAAAATGAGGACATTCATCGGATGGATCGGTGCTGTGGCGTTGAGCCTCTGCTTGGCCAGTGCCCAGGAACAAAAGAAGGAAGACGCGGCGGCGGCCCCGCCGAAACCGGCGGCCGAGGAGGTGGCGGTGATTAAAACATCGGCCGGGGAAATGGTGGTCGGTTTCTGGTCCGATGTCGCGCCCAAGACTGTCGAGAATTTCAAGAAGTTGTCGAAGGACGGATTTTACAACGGGACGGCTTTTCACCGCATCATCAAGGGGTTCATGATTCAGGGTGGCGACCCGTTGACGAAGGACAAGACGAAGGAAGCGATGTATGGCACGGGCGATCCGGGCTACAAGATCAATGCCGAATTCAACGACCGGAAGCACGAACGCGGCGTCCTCTCGATGGCGCGCAGCCGCGATCCGAATTCCGCCGGCAGCCAGTTTTTCGTCGTGCTGGACCGCGCCCCGCATCTGGACAAGCAGTACACCGGCTTCGGCAAATTGATCAAAGGCGAGGACGTGCTGGTGAAAATCGGGGAGACTCCGGTAGTGCCGTCCCGCACCGGCGAGGTGAGCAAGCCGAGCGTTCGCATCGAGGTGGAGAGCATCAAGATTGTGCCGGCCGATTCCATCAAGTAATCCCATGAGTGCTGAAGAAGTAGCCATTATCAAGACGACCGCTGGGGAGATGACCATCCGGTTCTGGACGGATGTCGCTCCCCAAACCGTGGAGAATTTCAAGAAGCTCGCGCGCGAGGGCTTTTACGATGGGACCGCCTTTCATCGGATCATGGCCGGGTTCATGATTCAGGGCGGCTGCCCGCTCAGCAAGACGGACGATCCTCATGTGGGCACCGGCGGACCTGGTTACAAGATCAAGGCCGAATTCAATGAGAAGCCCCATGTCCGCGGTGTCATCTCGATGGCGCGCTCGTCGAATCCTGATTCCGCGGGGAGCCAGTTTTTCATTTGCCTGGGCGATGCCCGTTTCCTCGACCGCCAGTATACCGGCTTCGGCGAGCTGATCGCCGGGGACGATGTGCTCGAATCGATCGGCGCGACGCCGGTCGGGGCCAGCGCGCACGGCGGCGAACGGAGCAAGCCGCAACGCCGGGTAGGCGTCGAGAGCATCACTATCACGGGTGCCAGTGCCTGAACCGGATCTCGGACGCCTGGCCCTGGCTTTGGAAGGGCTTGGTTGCCCAAGGGAACGCTGCGCGGAGATGGCCGCCCAACTCGATAAACGCGCCCGGCAACTGGCGCCGGAGAAGGGCGGTTACGATCCGGCGATGGCTTATCTGCTGGGTCTGATGCGCCAGGGCTGGGCCGCGCAACAACGCGGTCTGTAGTCGATGTCTTCCAGCCCAATCCAGCCTTGGGAAAAGCGGGGTTCGACGCCGATCGGCGACTTTCGGATTTTCACGATCCGTTCGGATCGCAAGGTTTCCCCGCGCACCGGCCGCGAGCACGATTTCTATGTGATCGAGTCGGTCAACTGGGTCAACGTGATCGCGCTCACGAAGGGAGGCGACCTGGTGATGATCGACCAGTACCGGCACGGTTCGAACACCGTGGAGCTGGAGATACCCGGAGGCATGATGGATCCCGAGGACGACTCGCCGGTGGTGGCGGGCGTCCGCGAGCTTCGCGAAGAGACTGGTTACGAAGGCGGGAACGCGGAAGTGATCGGACGCATCTTCGCGAATCCGGCCATCATGAACAATACCTGCTACACCGTCCTCGTCCGCGACTGCGAGTTGAAGCATCCTGTCGAACTCGATCACGGCGAGGACCTGGCTACCCGGATTGTCCCGGTCGCGCAAATTCCGGAACTCGTTTCCAGCGGGCGGATCGGTCACTCCTTGGTGGTCGTCGCTCTGTATCACTTCGAACTTTGGTCGCGGCGGCAGGGGTTGGCTTCGCCATAACCAACCGACACTTTTCTCGAAGGCGCGGTTGCTCCATCCCTATCACCTGGCCTATCTTGGGCGCGATGATGCCGACTGTGCAACGATTTCGCCGGGGGCTCGCTCTGGCCGCGTGGATACTCCTTTCCGCCGCCGCTTGGGCTGCTCCCCGGACCGCCGTCGATTTCAATCGGGACATCCGTCCGATTTTCTCCGATCACTGCTACGCCTGCCACGGCCCCGATGAAGCGAAACGCAAGGCCGGGCTGCGGCTGGATGTCGAGCAGGACGCGTTCAAAGAGCTGAAGTCGGGACACCGGGCCATCGTGCCGGGCGACTTGGCGCGCAGTTCCCTGGTATCGCGCATTCAGTCCACCGATGCCGACGAACTGATGCCGCCGGCCGAACACGGCAAGCCGCTCTCGAAGGGCCAGATCGACCTGTTGCGCCGCTGGATCGAGCAGGGCGCGGCCTGGCAGAAGCATTGGGCGTTTATCCCTCCCCGGCCGCCCGAGTTGCCGGAAGTTCGACAGGCGGATTGGGTCCGGACCCCGGTGGACCGTTTTATCTTGCATCGGCTCGAGACCGATGGCCTTCGCCCGAACGGTGAGGCGGAGAGGGCGGCCCTCCTTCGCCGCATTACCTTCGATCTTACGGGGCTGCCTCCGACCATTCCTGAGGTCGACGCTTTCCTGGAAGACCACTCGCCGGATGCTTACGAAAAGGTGGTAGATCGTTTGATGGCGTCGCCCCACTACGGAGAGCGCATGGCCCAACAGTGGCTCGATCTGGCCCGGTATGCCGACACGAGCGGGTACCATTTCGATGGCGTCCGCTTTATGTGGCTTTGGCGGGATTGGGTGATCGAGGCGTTCAACAAGAACAAGCCGTTCGACGAGTTTACCGTCGAGCAACTGGCGGGCGATCTCCTGCCCAACCCGACGCGCGAGCAACGGATTGCCACCGGGTTTGTGCGAAATAACATGACCAACGACGAGGGCGGCGCCGATCCGGACGAATACTTGAACAAGTATGTGGCGGATCGGGTAACCACCTTGGGCTCGGTCTGGCTTGGACTGACCGTCGGCTGCGCGGAGTGTCACGATCACAAGTACGACCCGCTCAAGATCAAGGAGTTTTACCAGCTTTATGCCTTTTTCCATAACGTCCCGGAAAAGGGCCTTGATCGCATTCGCACCGATAATCCGCCGCCACGGCTTCCGGTGCCGACACCCGAGCAGGCCATTAAATTTGTGGAACTGGATTTCACGCTGAAGGACGCGGAGAAGACGCTTCAGGACAAGATCAACGAATTGGGCGAGACGCAGGAAAAGTGGGAGCGCGAAACCCTGGCCCGCCCGCCCGCCGCGCCGGATCGCGCGTCGCTCGCGGGAGAGGTTGCACTCGCGGACTCCACGCACTGGAGTTCGGGAGATCTGAAAGTGTCGGCGCGCCCGGCCACCACCAATGCGCTCGAATTTGTCGATGGGCAAGGCGTCCGCGCGCTCAAGTTCACCGGCGCGAATCATCTCGAGTACGATCTCGATCCTGGTTTCGACCGCACGAATCGATTCAGCATTTCGACCTGGGTTAATCTGCAGGGCTCCAGCGGCGCCATTCTCGCCAAGATGGAGAAGGATCCTTCCTTCCGGGGCTTCGATCTGCTGGTGGGCGATGGCCGATTCAACGTGCATCTCGTCGATACCTGGCCCGGCAACGCGCTCAAGGTGCGCACGCGGGAGCAATTCCCGCAGAACCAATGGTTGCACGTTCTCGTCACCTACGACGGTTCCGGCAAGGCCGGCGGAGTCCGTATTTACGTCAACGGACGGAGCCGGGATCTGGAGACCGAGCGAGACTCCCTCACGGGATCGCTCGCGAACTCCGAGCCGCTGCGTCTCGGGGCGCGTCACGCCAAATCCGATTTTGTCGGGCAGTTGAGCCGGGTGCGATTCTACCGCCGGGCACTGACGGCCGACGAAGCGAAAGCCGCTACGCTCGAAGGGTACCTGCCGATCATCTCGAAGTCGCGCGGCACCCGGACCGATCGGGAACGGTCCGAACTGGCCAGATTCTACAAGGAAGCCCACGCCGTCGATTATCTGCGCGCGGAGGCGGCGCTGGCCAAGGCCCGCCGGGAGAAGGACGCGGCCTTCGCCGCGATTCCCAGCACCATGATCATGGAGGAGATGCAGCCGCCCCGCGAAACGTTCCTGCTGGTGCGCGGCGATTTCCGCGACAAAGGGGAGCGCGTGTACCCCGCCACCCCGGCATTCCTGCCTCCCATGCCTTCGGGGCCGCCCAACCGGCTCAGCCTCGCCCGCTGGCTGGTGCATCCCGACCATCCGTTGACCGCGCGCGTCAACGTCAACCGGTTCTGGACGGCGTTCTTCGGCGCCGGCCTGGTTCGGACGGTGAACGATTTCGGTTCGCAGGGCGATTGGCCCAGCCATCCTGAACTGCTCGATTGGCTCGCCGCCCTGTTCCGCGATGGCGGCAATGTCGAAGTGCAGCCCGGTGACGGCCGGCCGCCGGCTCGCCTCTCGATTCGCCCGTGGGACACGAAAGCCCTCGTGCGCCTGCTGGTCACCAGCGCGGCCTATCGTCAGTCCAGCGCGGTGACCCCTGAGAAACTCGAACGCGATCCCTACAATCGATTGCTCACGCGCGGTCCGCATCTGCGGCTCGACGCCGAATTCGTCCGCGACAACGCCCTCGCGGTCGCGGGGCTGCTCAACAAGCAAATCGGTGGCCCCAGCGTCAAACCGTACCAGCCGCCGGGCATCTGGGATGGCGTCGATGCCACCTATGTCCAGGATCATGGCGAACCGATCTACCGCCGGGGCATGTATGTGTTCTGGCGCCGTTCCGCACACTATCCTTCCTTCGCCACCTTCGACGCCCCGAATCGTGAGGTCTGCACGTTCCTCCGGCAGCGGACGCAAACGCCGCTCCAATCGCTCGTCTTGATGAACGATCCGGTCTACGTCGAAGCCGCGCGCGGCCTCGCGCAGCGGGTATTGGCTGAGGAGCCCTCCGATCTCCATCGCCGCCTCGAAAAAGCGTTCCGCCACACGCTCGGCCGCCGCCCGGAAGGGACGGAGTTCGAGGTCTTGAAGAAGACTTACGAGGAGCAGCGCGCGATCTTCCAACAGGATCCCGCCGCCGCGGAAGCCTATCTCAAAGTCGGCGAACTCAAGCTTCCGGAACGTTCCGACAAAGTGGAATTGGCCGCCCTCGCGGCCACCGCCAGCGTGCTCCTGAACCTGAACGAAACGATCACGAAGTAACCGCCATGAATCTCGATCACGACCTCCAGCGCATGCTTTCCCGGCGCGCTTTTTTGGCGCGCAGCACCACCGGTTTGGGCGCGATCGCCCTGGGTTCCCTGCTGCGAAATCAATCTACCGGCGCCACCCCGGCCCGCAGCCCCAGCATGATGGGGGCGCTGCCCTCGCTGCATTTCGCGCCGAAGGCCAAACGCGTCATCTATCTCTTTCAGTCCGGCGCGCCATCGCATCTCGATCTGTTCGATCACAAGCCCAAGCTCCGCGACATGACCGGCGAGGAGCTGCCGCCCAGCGTGCGAATGGGCCAGCGCATCACCGGCATGACCGCCGGCCAGGCGGTGCTGAAGTGCGTCGGTTCGGCCTTCGAATTCAAACGCTACGGCAAAACGGGCGTTCATCTCAGTTCGATGCTGCCGCACACCGGCTCGATCGTGGATGACATCACGCTGATCCGTTCGGTGTTCACCGAGCCGATCAATCACGATCCCGCGGTCACCTTTTTCGGGACCGGAAATCAACAGCCCGGCCGCCCCACGATGGGCGCCTGGCTGGCTTACGGCCTCGGCACGGAAAACGAAAATCTCCCTGCCTTCGTGGTGCTGACCAGCGGGGCGGGTGGCCAAGCCTTGCAGGCCCGCTACTGGGGGAATGGCTTTCTTTCGGCGAACTTCCAGGGCGTCCAACTCCGCAACCAGGGCGATCCCGTGCTCTACGTTTCGAACCCCCCGGGCCTCAGCGCGCAAGCCCGCCGCCGGCTGTTGGACTCGATGCAGGCCCTGAACCAGCGGCAGCTCGGCCTGCTCGGCCAGCCGGAGATCGCCACGCATATCGACAATTACGAACTGGCGTTCCGCATGCAGTCCAGCGTTCCCGAACTCATGGATATTTCGAAGGAACCGGCCCACATCCTCGAAATGTACGGCGCCGAGCCCGGCAAAGCCTCCTATGCGAATAACTGCCTGCTCGCGCGCCGCCTCACCGAAAGCGGCGTTCGCTTCGTTCAGCTCTGCCATCGCGATTGGGACCACCACGGCGGATTGCCGGAGGGCATCAAGGCCCAGACCCGCAACACCGATCAAGGGAGCGCCGCGCTCATCAAAGACTTGAAGCAGCGCGGCCTGCTCGACGAAACGCTGGTCATCTGGGGTGGCGAATTCGGCCGCACCGCTTACAGCCAGGGTGAAATCAGCAAATCAAGCTTCGGGCGCGATCATCACCCCCGCTGCTTCTCGATCTGGATGGCCGGCGGCGGCATCAAGTCCGGTCTCGTTTATGGGGAGACCGATGAGTTCGGTTACAACATCGCCAAGGACCCCGTCAACGTGCATGACCTGCACGCCACGATTCTTTACCTCCTCGGGATCGACCACAAGCAGTTCACCTACCGATCCGAGGGCCGCGACTTCCGCCTCACCGATGTGAGCGGCGAACTCCTCCGGCCGCTGCTGGCTTAGGCGGTCGCGGAACGGGCGCCGCCAAACCGAACCGGTTCGGCGGCTGCAGGCTGCGAACGGTCCGGTTATGGCCGGCCCCGATCCGTGCCGAGCAATCCCCTGAGCCCCACGCCCAAGTCCAGGAACGATTCGCCTCCCACGCCGAGGCCCATGATCCCGCGGACGTCGAGCAGTTCCCCGAGCGGTGGAATGTCGTTCGCCGGCAGGAAGCTTTCGATTTCTTCCACCGTGACGAGGTTGTTGCCGTCCGCATCCAGCCGGTGGAACACCCGGGCCGGTGTCAGCAAGCGCGTGTTCTTGTAACGCAACCACGGCGCGGGCGATTTGGCGAGCAGCGCGTCGATCACGTCGCCCCCCTTCTTTTGCAGGGCCTCGAACATTTTCCGCTGTTCCTCGAGCGCATTCGGATGGATGGATTCGTGAATGTTGCCGTCGGGGTCCAGCGTCAGGTTCATCAGCCCCGTTTTGCCGGGCAGAACGGGCTCGGCCATCACCACGCATTCGCCGGTCTGGGGATCGGTCGCCACCGCGTAGCGATATCCGTCTTTGAGGATGCCGGAGCGGAGTCCGCCGCAATAATTGGGCAGAATGTCGCAGAGCGTGCCCAAGTCCGTGGGGCACTTGCCCTCGTTCCTGGCTTTCCAGTCCGCCACCGCCGCCGCCACCTCGATCAGGTTCACCTCTGCTTTCGAACGGTTGGCCGCTTCCCGCACCTTTTGCACGGCTGGGACGAGCAATGCGATCAAGACGGCGATGATGGCAATGACCACCAGCAACTCGATCGAGGTAAAGCCGCCGAATTCGCGAAGCATCCGATTACGTATCTTTTGCATATTTCCTCCGTGGTGTCCCGCGACGCCTATAAGCCATCGCGGAATCATGGTTCCGTTGAGTTTGGTCAGGTTGGTTTGTCGCCGTGCCATCGTTCGATGGTCCCATTGAAAGCGCGGTTGAATCGCTTTTCATCGGTTATTAACGATCCTCAAGCTATATGGGCAAAATGGTCAAGATGAAAAGAGTTGATGGGCGAACCCATGAGTGGCTCGCGTGGAGCAGCGAGGTGGCTAAACATGGGCGGCCTGGTGGATTTCACCAGGCCGCGGCAAAGGCATCGTGCAATCACCGGCGTTGCGGTGTTTCGCGGGTTTAGCGGCTGGCTTTGCGGCGCAGGAGGCCGAGGGTGGTGAAGGCCAAGCCGAGCAACGCCCAGGTGGCCCCGGCGTCAGGCACGGCGGTGTTGTCTTCGATGCCGGTCAGGCCCGAGATGCGGACGCCGGTATTAAAGAGAAAGGTCTTGTCGCCGGTGCCGGGATCGATTTCGAAGAGGTCGCCGGTCGGGGAACCGCCGTAGAGGGTGCCGTCCGCCGCGAACCAGATGTCGGAAATGACATGGCTGGTTCCGCCGATGGCGGTCAGCGCGCCGGTGCCGAGGTCGATCGTAACCAGGTCTTCGGTGTGGCCGCCGGAATTGCCCCGGGAGCCGTAAAGCACTCCGGAGGGATCGAAGGCGAGCCCAGGGACAAAGCTATTGCCGGTGCCCGACATGGCGATGTTCGAGTCGACGCTGGTGTCGGAGGGATCGATCCCGAGGAGGCGTCCTTCGCTTCCGCTCCAGCCGCCGCCGTAGAGGTTGCCGGCGGCGTCGAACGCGAGGGCATCGACGCCCTGGATGCCGGCCAAGCCGCCCACCAAGGTGGCGCTGCCGTTGTTGGGATCGATGGTATAGAGGGAGGCCGGACCGACGGAGCCACCATTGGAGAGGTACAGATCGCCGCTGGGGTCGAAGGCAAGGCCACCGGTTTGGCTGAGGCCGGTATCGCCGACTAAAGTGACTGTTTGGGTGACAGGGTCGATTTTGTAAATGAGGCCGCCGCCGGAACTATTGGCGCCTCCAGTGGAGGCGTAGAGGGCGGTGCTGCCGAAGGAGTCCACTTGCGCCGAGGCAAGGGCGGTGAGGGCAAGGGCTGAAGCAAGGAGGTTAGTGTTCATTCGGCAAAGGTGCAGCATGAGCGGTGCCAGCCAGGTGGAGTAATCCTAAGGTATTGCAGGGGAATGGCTTGGGGCTCATGGAAGCTGGAGGATCGGCGCAAAACTTCGGGAAAGTGTCAGATCCGTTTACAGTTTGGCGCAATCCGACCGGAGGCGGGCGGCCGGATTTTTTGGGGGCCTTGTGGGGGATTTCGGGTTTTTTTGGTGGGTTTTTGGGGGGGGGGCACGGGCCGGGGAGGCTCTAACGGCGGGGCGGGGAGCGGAATGTGGAATGTGGAATGGTGTGAGGTGGAATAGGTGGAATGTGTGGAATTACAGGGGTTTTGGTGTGGAAGGCCTGGAATTCGGGGTTCCGCGTTTACGCGGTCCGGAAGTTTTCCGGCTCCAGTCCGCGTAACGGCGGAACCGAATCGACAGCCGGCGCCGCTCGGGGGGGCAGCCAAGCTGCGCCCGCCATCGCACGATCCCGGGAATTTCCGTGGCAGACGCCGCGCCCCCTCGTTACAATAAAGGTTCAATGAACGACCAACAACGGGAGGAATTTGCCGGCTTGGTGCGCCGTCAATTGGAGTTGCTCGGCGAAAAGCCGGACCGGGATGGCTTGCTCAAAACCCCGGATCGCGTGGCGCGCTCGTTCGAATTCCTCACGCGCGGCTACGAGCAGGACCCCCGCAAAGTCCTCAACGACGCCCTCTTCGACGTCCAGTCCGACGAAATGATCATCGTCAAGGACATCGATTTCTTCAGCCTGTGCGAGCATCATCTCCTCCCCTTCTTCGGCAAGTGCCACATCGCCTACGTCCCCTCCGTCAAGATCGTCGGCCTGTCCAAGCTCCCCCGGCTCGTCGAGGTCTTCGCCCGCCGGCTTCAGGTCCAGGAACGAATGACCATGGAAATCGCCCGCACCATCGATGGCCTCATCCATCCCCAGGGCGTCGGCGTCGTCATCGAAGCCCAGCACCTCTGCATGGCCATGCGCGGTGTCGAGAAACAGAACTCCTACGCCCTCACCTCCTCCATGCTCGGCACCTTCCGCGACGACGCCCGCACCCGCGCCGAGTTCCTCGACCTCATCAGGCACCGCCGCTCCTGAGCTGCCCAATCGTTATCCCTCCACCCCCAGCCAAGGGGGCAAACCTTAAGAGGGCTGCTATTTGGTTTGCTTTTCGATGGGGAAAGGAAATGCTCCGCGCATCATGCCGCGCCAGCCGCGCATCCAGTATCGCCAGAACGATCCCGCCAAACTCGCCCTAGCCGCGCGGCTCCGCCGAGGGACGATCCTGAGCACCAGGGAAATCGCCGCCGCTATCTCGCTCGGCATTGTAAAATGCGCCACCACCGCGCTCAATCGTTGGATGCGCCACCATCCTCCCGCGTCCGGCACCCCTTCCATCATCCGCCAGGAGCAACGGGAGGAAAGAATTCCCGCTCCATGGAAACCCAATCTTAAAGTCTGACCCCTTTGATGAACTCACCTTTGTCTGCACAGAAATTCGCAGCCTTGCTTTTGCATGATGCGGAAGTTTTTTCATTCGTAATTAATTCGTCAGAACAGGGAGAAGTCAGCTTGCAGATTTTATTTGAATGGCATGAAGATGAATTTGAGGACGCTTGCATTCAAACGGGAATCTCAACAAAACAAGTTAAATTAACTTTTAGGCGGTGTTGGCGCATTGTTTCCAATCTATTGGGATATGGAGTGAACCGGGAGTTAATCGATCACAGCGAGGTTTGGAGCAGCTCGGAAATGATTACAGATTCCATTCGAGGTTTCTCGGAGAATCTCAACCTGCAGCATTACAGAATCACTTTTTCAGGTGGATCAAGTTTGGACATTCTTGCCGAACATGTTTTTTTGGAGGAGGCCTGAATCAAAATGAAGCCCTTGCTCTCGTGCTTTGACCCTTTGACCTGCGCTCATTTTACTCTTTGGCGATGGGTGTGACGGTGATGCTGGCCACGTAAAGCTTGTTTCGATCCATAAAAGGGGTCAAGAAGCGGTCAGATCTTAAGATAGCGTATTTCGCCTAGTTTTTCGATGCCGAAAGGAAATGCTCGTCGCGACACGCCGCGCAAATCACGAATTCAGTATCCCGGCGCGAGATCCCTTCCCCATTCCAACTACAATGCCCGTAATCCCGCAAATCCCCCTGCAACCGCTCTTGCATCTCAGGGCTATCTCGCTCGATTCCCTAACCTCCAGTCCCTCGCGACCTTCCTTTAGCGGACTGCACGAAAATACAACTTTCTTCTCCTGGGTTTGGCCAGCCGATTCCCTCCGCGATATCGCCCGATTCGGTCAACGATCCGATGACACCGGTGAGCCTGGCTCCGCTTCGAGCCTCGGTTTCGTTTCGGTTTTGCCTTGCCTCTGCGCTGGGCTTTTGGAGTAATCGCCATAACGGATCCGTCATTGCCCGAGCCCCTGCGGTAGCCGATCGGCGGATCGTGAACCCAAATACCGACTCATGAGCACCAACGCCAAACACTCCTTCGAGTTCTTCCGCGCAGGCGGGCTGGATCAGACCGCCATCCGCTCCGGCGCGGATCTCGCCAGCCTCCATGAGCTTCCCCAGGAACTCTGGGTGGCGCTCTGCATCCCGACGCGCGGCATCGAATTCGACACGAAGACGCTCGATCTGCTCGATACCGATAAAGACGGACGCATCCGCGCCCCGGAGCTGCTCCACGCCGTGCGCTGGACCCTGGATCGTGTCAAGAAGTCGGACGACCTCCTCGCCGGCTCTGCGGCAGTCCCGATCGAAGCCTTTAACGAATCCTCTCCCGCCGGAGCCGCGCTCCAGGCCGGGGCGAAACGCATCCTGGCCAACCTCGGCAAGGCCGACGCCAAAAGCATCACGCTCGACGACACGGCCGACACGAACCGCATTTTCGCCGCCACCAAGTTCAATGGCGACGGCGTCATTCCCGCTTCTTCGGCGGAGGATGCTGCCGCCTCCAAAGTCATCGAGGAGATCATGGCCACGGTCGGTTCCACGCCGGATCGCAGCGGCCAGCCGGGCATCGATGCCGCCCGTCTCGAAGCCTTCTTTCAACAGGCTCAGAGCCTGTGCGACTGGGCCGGGGCCGGCACGAAAGACGCCGCGGTGCAACCGCTGGCCGCAGGCACCGGACCCGCGCTCGCCGCGCTCGCCGCCGTCCGCGCCAAGGTGAACGACTACTTCGCCCGCTGCCGGGTCGCCGAGTTCGACTCCCGGGCCACGGCGGCGCTGAATCGCGCCGAGGGGGATTTCGCGCAATTCGCCCCGAAGGATTTGACCCTGAGTTCCGAGGACATCGCGCGCCTGCCGCTGGCCCGGGTGCAGCCGGGCAAACCGCTGCCCCTCACCGGGGAGGTCAATCCTGCCTGGGCGGGAGCCATCGCCGCTCTCAAGAGCCAGGCGGTCGCGCCCGCTCTCGGCGCTACGATCGAGTCGTTGACCGAAGCGCAGTGGGCGGCTCTCCAGGCCAAGCTCGCCGCGTTCGAAGCCTGGCAGGGCGCGAAGCCCGCCACCCCCGTCGAAAAGCTCGGCGTCGACCGCCTCCGCGCCATCCTCGCCACCGACGCCAAAGCGAAGATCGGCGCGCTCATTGCCAAGGACGCCGCACTGGAAGCCGAGAATGCCCAGATCAAAGAGGTCGATCAATTCATCCACTTCTACCGCGACCTGGTAAAACTCATCCGCAATTACGTTAACTTCCGCGACTTTTACGATCCGAAGGCCATCGCGGTTTTCCAGACGGGCCGGCTCTACATGGATGCCCGCGTGTGCGACCTGTGTTTCCACGTCGACGACGCGGGCAAGCACTCCACCCTCGCCGGAGCCAGCAAGATTTACCTGGCCTATTGCGAGGCCTCGCGCCCCGGCCAGCCCAAGCGCACCATCTGCGCCGCCTTCACCGCCGGTTTCGCCGAAACGCTCTGGGTCGGCCGCAACGGCCTCTTCTACGACCGCCAGGGGAACGACTGGGATGCCACCATCGTCAAGGTCGTCGAGAGCACCATCAGCCTCAAGGAGGCCTTCTGGATGCCGTGGAAGAAAATGGCCGCCATGGTCGCCGAGCAGATCAAGAAGGTTATGGCCGCCAAGGAAGCCGCCGCCCTCAGCGCCGCCGCGAAGGGCGTCGAGGAAGCGGGCAAAACGGTCGAAGCCGGCAAGCCCGCCGTGCCCCCGCTTCCGAAGCTCGATGGAGCCGCCATCGCCTCGTCCGTGGCCGCGATCGGTATCGCCGTCGGCCTCCTCGGCGCTGCCGCCGGCCAGATGATGAATCTGCTGCCTTCGCTGAAACTCTGGCAGATCCTCGCCGGGGTGGCCGGTGTCATCCTCGCCGTCTCCGGTCCGTCGGTCGTCCTTGCCTATTTCCGCCTCCGGGCGCGCGATCTCGCCCCCATCCTGAATGCCTGCGGCTGGGCCGTGAACCGCCGCATCCGCATGACCCTCAGCCTCGGCCGCAAACTCACCCGTGAAGCCGTCCTGCCGGAAGGCGCCCGCCGCAACCTGGCCGATCCTTACGAGGACGATAACTCGACGCGCAATCTCATCATCGGCCTGCTGGTCGTCCTCGCGATTCTGTATGGAGCCTGGAAGTTCGAACTGCTCGATCGCTGGCTGCCGACTTCGATGAAAGCGAATCGCACGCCCGCCACCGTCGTGATCCCCGCAGCGGTGGTGGCCCCGGCCGCCCAGCCCTGAGGGCGGGGCAGGGGAGGGGACACCTCAGCCCGCCCGGTGGTCGGGGTTACTCGCTGCGCCGGAAGCGGAAGAAGCGGTGCTCTTGCGCTCGGATCGATTCGGAAAAGGTCACGATGCCGCCGGCATCTGCCGTCTGCGTGCCTAACGCGACCCAAGTGTCCAGATCCGTCGACGCCTCGACCACCAGGGACTGCCCCGGCTGGGCCGGAATGGTCAGCTTGAGTTGCTCCCCTTCGATCCCGGCCAGGGCCTGCGCCTGAGCCTGCACGATGCTTCGAACCTGCAGCGAAATGTCGCGGCTCAGGAGCGTATGGGCGGTCCGGTTCTCGACCAGCACCGGCGTTATGTAAAGCCCGGACGGCAATAACGCGGCTCCGCTGGCCGGTGTGAGCACCACGACGTTCGTTTGCCCCGGGGCTACCGTTCCCGCATCCGGCTCCGCCACGAGCCAGTCCGCCGTGAAGCGCAGGCTCCACTCGGTGGCCCGATTGCCGGGGTTCACAAGCAACATTTCCACTTGGGCCGGTTCGAACGGGCCGCCGAAACCACCGCTGAACGCGGGCTCCGGCACCTCCAATACAGCCAGCCCGGGATTCGGCGCCTCCCGGCTCAATTGAACTTCCAGAGCCGGATCGGCCAGGCTCCCGCTTACATTCGCCAGCTCCAATAAACCAGACGTCTGTCCCGCCGACAGCTCTCGCGCCGCTTCCCCCAACGCCAGACGCACGCGGACGGACGCTCCGGCCGCCAGCGATCCGGATGCCGGTTCGACGCTCACCCACGCCGGCCGGTTCGTGATCGCCCATTCCAGCGCCTGGGTGCCGGGATTCTTGAGCGTCACAAACCTCGCTTCGCTGGGCAGAACCTCGCCATCGATCCAAACAAACGGCGTCAACGCGGGCGGCGCCACTCGCAGGTAGGAGTAATCCTTCAACCGTGCCCGGATCGCCATTTCGTTCCTCAACAGAACCGGTTCGCCATTATAGGCATACTGCGCCGCGAGCGTTGCATCGGGGCTTTGAATGCCGACGGTGGCCGCACGGCCGGCGCCGCGCGTGCCGTTCGGTTGAACCTCCAGATAATTAAAGACGATCTCGTTGGAACCCTCTTCGAGTAGAATCTGGAAGGTCATCCGCGCGCTGTTCGAGTTCTTGGGCACATTCACCCACGACACGACAAAGCGGCGGCGCGGCGCTTCCCCCATCGTGCCGTAGAAGACGCTGCTGTCCGCCGCGGTGGGGTTCAAGTTGTCCCAATGCGGGCAGATCAGTCCGTTCAGGATATCCGAAGCGGGCAATTCCTCGTTGTTGCTCAAGTTCAGCCCCGCCGTGCCGAAGCCCGCCACCCCGTTCGCGGCGATGTGAATCATCTCGAAGCGTTGGCCGTAGTAGGTGAACGGAAACCCGATCGGCAGGGCCGGGCTGACTCCGTTGTCGGACAGAGCCAGCGGCGTCATGTCCGACGGATCGACCCAGGCATACGGCTCGTCGACGAATTCGTAGTTTCGGTTCACCCGCAGGGTTTGCTGCACGCGATGCACCCGACGGTCGGCCCCTACCACCGTCAGCGAAACCGTGAATTCGCCGGCCTCGGCAAAGACATGCGTGGGACTGGGATTGGTCACGATGTCGGTACCGTCGCCAAAGTCCCAAAAATAGCCCGTAATCTCTCCGAACGAATGATTCGCGAATGTGACGGAGAGCGGGACGACACCGGTCCGAGCCGAGGGGGTGAACTCGGCCGCCAAGTTGGGTCCCAAGGCCCGCGCCAGGTTCACGCGTCCGCTCGTGGCGCATTTGCCGGCCAGCGCCGACACCACGTCCACGCTGGTCAGGACGCGCGCGATCAATTGCCGGTAGCTCTCCGAGGGAAAACGCTCCTTTAACAGCGCGAAAATACCGGAGACGTACGGCGTCGCCATCGAGGTGCCGGAGAGGTAGGTGTAATTCCGATCACCGGTTCCCCAGGTCGAGTAGATGTTCCCGCCGGGCGCGGCGACATCCACGGTCGTTGCGCCGTAGCTCGAATAGCTCGAATCGAGCACGCCGTTGCGGTTGATCGCACACACCACCACGATGTTGTCGAGATCGTAGCTGGCCGGATAGCTCGGGTTCGCGTCCAGGTCCTGAAGGTCGTTGCCGGCGGCGGTGATGAACAAGATGCCGGCATTGCGCGCAGCGGCGATGGCATTAAAGAGCGGCGTCGAAAAGGCTCCGCCGCCCCAACTGGCATTGATGATGTGCGCGCCATTGGCGCGGGCGTAGCCGATGCAGGCGATGGCATCCGAGGTGTCGCCGTTGCCGATGCGATCCAGAAACTGACACGCCATGATCCGCGCCTTCCACGCGACGCCGGTCACCCCAATGCCGTTGTTGCCCTCCGCGCCGAGGACACCGGCGACGTGCGTCCCGTGCCCGTTTTCATCGAGCGGATCGCTGTCGGGCGTGCGGGCGTCGATGCCGTGGATATCGTCGATATAGCCGTTCCGGTCGTCGTCGACCCCGTTGGCCGGAATCTCGTCGGCATTAATCCACATGTTAGCCGCGAGGTCTTCATGGGTGTATCGCACTCCGGAGTCGATCACGGCCACGACCACATTCGGGGCATCGTGCAGCGTATCCCAACCGGTCACGGCCGAGATATCGTGGCCGGCGGTGCCGCCGTTCTGGCCGGTGTTACGGAGGCCCCAGAGATTGCCGGAGCTGAACTGTGGATCGTTAGGGAGGGCGGAAGCGCGCAGCGTGTAGTCCGGCTCGGCGTAAGCCACCAGACCGGACTGGCGAAGCTCGAAGATCGCTTCAGCCACCGTCTCGCCCTTCTGGAGCTTGAGCACCTCGACGCCACCCGCCCAATCGAAGCGCCGGAGAGTCTTTCGGCCGCTGTTGAGATGGCGGGCGGCCAATTCCGCCGAGGCGGCCGGGCCCTTGGGCAGGATGAGAATCTGATCGGGGCGGAAGCTGGCGGCTTGGGCGAAAGATGTCGTAAATGCTGTTAGCGCAACAACTAACAGCAGCGTGCGGAACTGAATGCACCAGCCAGCCCTCGGCGCGAGGCGAGCCGGGGCGGCAAGGGCGTTTCGCAATGACTCCACGCCCTCACCCTAGCGAGTTTCGGGCCAACTTGCCAGCCGGTGCGCTTACAGGCGCTTCACGCGGATGTTGCGGTAACGGATGGTGCTGCCGGGGTCGTGGGCCTGAAGAGCGAACGTGCCTTGGTCGAGCTTGCGGGTGTAGTCCTTGCCGGGTTGGGCACCGGCGGGCTCGTTGTATTCCAGGACGGTCTTGCCGTCGATTTTGATGGTGACCTTGCTCCCCTTGACGATAATATGCTGCGTCCACCACTGCCGATCCTTGGCCGGGGTGAGGGCCATGTTCACCAGGCCGTAGAGGCTGCCCGTCTTGATCCAGTCCCCCTGGGTGACATTGACTTGCGTCTCGAAGCCGTAGTTCGGCCAGCCGGTGTCCTGATACTTGGTGTGGAAATAAATGCCGCCATTGGAGTTCGGCTCGGTCATCACTTCGACCTTCAGTTCGAAATCCTTGAAGGGCTGCTCGTCGCCCACGTAGAACAGGTGCGATCGCGTGCCGTTCGCCACGAAGGCTCCGTCCACGACCTTCCAGGCGTTGGCGGAGGCGTCGCCGATCTTCCAGCCCTTGAAGGTCTGGCCATCCATGATCTTGACGAAGCCCTCCTCCGAATCGGCGGCGCGGGCGACGCAGAGCGAAATGAGCAAAGCAGCGGCAGTCAAAAGCGTTCGTTTCATTGGCGAGGAGATAACAGGATCCCGGGCCGCGGACAAGAACTTCGCGAAGGTTTTCGAAACTCAGCGCGCTCGGGGATGGCGGACATCCGAGACCAGATGAGGCTGGGGTGCGTTGTAAGCGCATGGAAATCAATGGGGTTATCACATCTCGAAGCTGGTGTATGGCCATGTCCAACTCCCGCTGGACGATTTCAGTTAGCTGATCTGACTGATGTTGGTAGCCTGTGCTCAGCGATGGATCAAACGGAACCCAATCGATCTCAACCGCGCCCCAAATCGTCGAGTTGACGCAACTAACTCCACAAATCCATTCTGAGGGCACCAAACGAGATTTTTTCAGGATGTGGTCGCGGCACTCCGGGAGATTATTCCGGCGATTCGGCGGCGGTGTCGGCGGGCGCGAATCCTGGCGCGCGGCGACAGCGGATTCTGTCGCGAAGAACTGATGGGTTTCTGCGAAGGCGAGGAGCAAGTGTATTCCGTCCTGGGGTTGAGCAAGAACCGGGTGTGGGTGAGGCAATGGGAGGGGCGATTGTTTGCGGCGGCGAACCAGGCGGCGAGGCCGTAGGCCCAGGCAGGGAGGTGGGCGTATCCGGGGCGTTCACCGGTGGGCCAATCGGCGAAATCGCCGTTGGAGGTGACGAAGGCGGCATCGTGGTAGTCGACACCGTATTTCAGGGTGAACAGGCCATCCCCCAAGAGGATGAATGCGCCTGCCACGAAGAGGAGGATCGTTAGGGCCAGGAAGAGCTTTCCGATGAGACGCATACGACGGTTCGATTGAACGATCCGAGAATGCGTTGAGCTATGGCGAGAGACGAGGCTTCGAGGATCAGTTAGGGGAAATGTCGTCAGGGTTGAGACTGGTCCGGGTGCGGGTGGGGGCGGACTGGACGGGGGAACGAGGGAAGTGGAATTGCGGAATTACGTGGGTTTTGAGGTCGAAAAGGTGGAATCTACAGTTTGTGGTGAAGAGAGGAGGGGCCGTGAATTTCCGCCGGGGTGCAAACGATTACTTCCATGCGGCCAAATTTTTTGGTGTAGGGGGTGGCCCCGGACGGCGTCACAAGATAGTTGCGCCCCTTGGGATAGGTGCTGCGAAATACTTCCAACGCGCTGCTTTCGAACGCATCGCTGTTCCATTTGCATTCGACGGCATCCACCTCGTCGCGGCGGTGGGCCAGAACGAAATCGATTTCCCGGCCTTGTTTGTCGCGCCAGTAACGCGCCGGTGTGTCAGGCAGGTGCGCCTGAAGGTGCTCCAGGACGAGGTGCTCCCAGAGAAGGCCGAGGTCTTCGGCGCGCAGCGGTTCCCAGCCCCGCGCGAAACTGACGAAGCCGGTGTCGAACGCATAGACCTTGGGTTGTTTCACGAGTTCATTCTGGCCACCGCCGTGAAAGGGCCGCACCAGCGTGGCGGCGTGTGTGATTTCGAGGGCGCGCAGGTGGCTCTCCACGGTGGGCCGCGTGATTCCCAGCGCCGTGGCGGCCTTCGTCACCTCGAACTGGCCTCCGCTTTGCCGGAGCACGTACTCAAACATCGCATTGAAGCGATTCATGTCCCGAAACCCGAACAAGCGCTGAATATCCCGCGCGAAAAACGAATCCAGCCATTCGCGGTAGAAGGCGGGTTTCTTTGCCGCGGCCAACAAGGCGGGCGGCAAACCGCCGTGCAATAAGCGCTGCGGCAATGGCACGCCGAAAGCCGGCAGTTCATCCCACAGCGCTGGCGTGAGCTGGATCACCCGCTTGCGGCCCGTGAGCGTGTCGCGAAATTTCTTGCTGGCCGCCAGGGTGGAAGAACCGGTCGCGAGTATTTTTACCTTGGGAAAACCATCCGCGCCGATTTTCAGGACCCGCGCGGGATCGCGCAGTTGATGGATCTCGTCGAACACCACGACTGGCTTGGAGCAACTACGAAAGAAGGTCTGCGGATCGCGCACCATGTCTTCAACGGACGGAAGGTCGCAATTCACATAGAGCATCCGTTCCGGGCCAAGGCTCTCGGCCAGCGTGGTCTTGCCGCTGCGGCGAACACCACACAGCCACGCGATGGGCGCTTCCTGCCACGCCGCTTCGATGCGCTGCCGCCAGAACGATCGTTCGATCATGCTACCATACTATGCAGATAGTTTTACCAAATGTAAAGTATGGTAGCGGATGGTGAAGGCTCGTTGGATCAGGCCGGAGGAGGATGTGTCGCTAGGGGGCAAGGGAGAGGGGGGGGTGGCGGGGCAAATTGGGTCACTCGGCTCCGCGGAGGAGCGGCCCGGGTAATTGGCGCGGGCTGCGTGCCGGACGAGGAGGGTGGCTCCGGCGGCAATCTAGGCGGCGAGGCCGTAGACCCAGGCTGGCAGGCAGGCGTATCCGGGGCGCTCGCCGCTTGGCCAATCGGCGAAGTCGCCGTTGGCGGTGACGAAGGCGGCATCGTTGTAGTCGACGCAGTATTTCTGGAAGAACAGGCCATCGCCCACGAGGATGAGAGCGCCGACCACGAAGAAGACGATCGCTGGCGCCAAGAATAGCTTTGCGATGAATCTCGATGTCCCCGAGCCAGGCTGGCGTATCGTTTGGAGTTCCGCGTTTACGCGGTTTGGTGCTGGAAAACTACCGAACCGCCTGAAGGCGGAACTCCAAACATTCAGAATTCGAGACGCATGAGCCCGGAACTCCAAACGATGGTCGGAGCCGCTCATAGCTCCGGGGCGTCCCAGTCTTTGCCGTAGTCGTCGAGCGGGTGTTCATGCCAGAGACGTTTCGCTTCCTGCGGCCCTGTTTGATTCAGGTATTCGGAGGCGCTGCTCCAAGGCCAGTCTGTCCATCGTGCCACGTAGCGATGGTGGACGGGATTGTGATGCACATAATTGAGAGTGGCCCAGAAATGCCGTTCCGAACGCATGGCGCGTTCGACGGCGCGGAAGAACACTTTTCGGCCCCGCGCAGATTCTTCTCCGTTCCACGCGTGGGAGGTTCGGCCATGGAAACGGCCCAGCTCTCGAAGCAGGGCAAGAATATCCGGGGCTTTGACAAGGGCGTGGTAGTGATTCGGCAACACGCACCAGGCGAAGGTCTGACTGGCGTGAGCGCTGAAGACGGAGAGCAATTCGCGCGCGAAAGCGTCCATGCGCATGAGGTTGCGACCGATGTGTGGCTGGTGCTCGTAGCAGGCTGCGCTGATCAGGAAACGCAACCGGCCGAAGTTTGGGCGGTGTGGCGGGGAGTGCCACGGATGACCGCGCTCTTTGCGCCACGCCAGCAATTCCATCTGCTGCTTGGGGGAGATTTGACGCCAGCGGTATTCCGGTTGGGGCATGGCGGGAGTTTAGCGGGACCGCCTAAAGGCGGAACTCCAAACTATGGCGATAGGGGAGTTGTTTGGAGTTTCGACATTTGGTGCCGGGCTGGGGAGGGCCTGGAATTTTGACGCTGGATCGGGTGTCTTTGGACACAACTTGCCCTCAACGGACCGCGTAAACGCGGAACTCCGAACCAGGAAGCGTGGCTTGTTCAAATCGGCCTTGCGATATTCACGGGGGGGTGCGGTGAACCATGACGAGGCCTTTGGAAATCACATTGGACGCGAGATGCGTCTCGATTCTTATGGGCTAGGCGATAAATAGGACTGAATGAAAACGGTTCTTCCGGGAAGTTTGTGCTTTGGAGGGACGACTGGCATAGGGGAGGAAGTG
>CAYZKY010000039.1:0-40228 GCA_964478815.1 uncultured Verrucomicrobiota bacterium | reverse complement strand
GTACTGGAAGAACCTCGCCTGCGCTCACAACTGACCGCCACTTCCGATCACACCCAATTTTCGGGCGGCGCTTGCGGAAAACTGCTCGGAGCCCCTTACTGCGAGTTTTTGTCAGTTCCCTGCGGGAGAACCTCTCGGACACTCCCGTTCTGCGAGTTTTTGCGAGATGCCTCGGCCCTCCTGCGAGTTAATGCGAGTTCCCGTGGCCAAATCCGACGCGTGCGTGCCGATTAAAAGTCTACATTTATAAATAAAAATCAAAATACGGATCAGGATACCTATGAAACAACGACCATTAGCCGGCTTCTGCGAACTCACTCGCGCCGAACTCGACACCATCTACCGGTGGTTCCTCCACAAATCGTATGCCGAGATCGCCGCCCAACTCGCCAAACCGCGCGCCGAAGGCGGCTTCGACACCCGCGTCAGCCTCTCCACCCTCCGCAGTTTCTATCGGCGCATGTCCCGGCGATACGAGGCCGAGCATCGCGCCGAAGCCGCCGAAGCCGCTCTCGCCCGGCTCAGGTCCGGCTTGGCGCGCCACTTCGCCGCCGCCTGCCCGCCCTCGGAATCGCCTCCGCCCCCCTCCATGCAGGCCGCCGCCTGATCCAGCTCTGTGGGCGGGCTTGCGGGACGGGGCGGGGTGGCCTATAGAGCGCGGATGAAATTGACGCGCGCTGGGGGAGGGTGATGGGGGAAGGACAGGAACCGAGTCTGGGGATATTGATCCCGGCGTATAACGAGGCGGGGCGGATCGGCCCGGTGTTGCGCCGGTACGCGGCTTTTTTCCGGGAGAGTTACCGGGGGAAGGTCGAGATTCTGGTGGTGTTGAACGGGTGCAAGGATCGGACGCGGGAGGTGGTGGAAGGGGCGGCGGCGGAATATCCGGAGATTCGATGGGCGGAGTTCGTGAACCCGATCGGAAAGGGGGGGGCCTTGATCGAAGGGCTGCGGCTGGCGCATTCGGCGGATTACATCGGGTACGTGGATGCGGACGGGGCGACGCCGCCGGAGGCCTTTCTGGATTTGGTGCGGCATTGCCGGGAGGTGGATTGCGCGATCGGCTCGCGGTGGATGAAGGAGTCGGTGATCGAGCAGGCGCAGTCGTTGAAGCGGCGAATCTTCAGCCGGTGTTTCCATGTGTTGGTGGAGCTGCTGTTCTGGATGGGGATCAAGGACACGCAGTGCGGGGCGAAGGTGATGCGGCGGAGGGCGGTGGAGACGATCTTGCCGGCGCTGCGGATCGCGGATGTGGCGTTCGACATCAACCTGCTCTATTCGCTGAAGCGGAGCGGGTTCAGCATCCGGGAGGTGCCGACGATCTGGCGGGATCAGATCGGCTCGACGATTCATTTGAACAAGGGATCGCTGGGCATCCTGCTTTCTGTGGTGCGGCTGCGGCTGGTGTATTCGCCGTTTTACCGGATTTTGCGGCCGTTGCGTCCGCTGGAAGGGTGGATTTACCACAAGTTGCGCGCTCCGCAGCCCCTGCCGGGGCCGGCCATCCCGCGTACTCCGGAGAAGACCGGGAGCACGCCGACCGAGCCGCCCGTCGAGAAAAAATAGGACGCGAGCGCGGGGGCGATGATTAGCCGTTAAGCGACGGCGGCGAGTGTCGATTACAGGCCAGAGTAGGTGGCTGGTCCTGAGAACATGAATGGAAGAGGAATGCGACGATCCCGAATCGCGGCGGGCCTGATTTGGCTGGGGCTCGGATTGCTGGGAGCGGGTTGTCAATCGACGAAAGTGGCGTTGATGGATCCGATTTTGGGTCCGAGCTACGAGCCCGGGAATGTGTTCCTCGTCCGCTCGAACCTGCCGCCGACCTTCCGTCGGGTGGCGGTGCTGCCGCTGATCACGGGACGCCAGCGTTCCGCGGAAGCCGAGATGCTGGAGCCGGTTCTTTTGGCGGAACTGGCGAAGGCGAAACGGTTCGAGCTGGTGGCGGTGCGGCCGGAAGATCTGCGGGCGTGGACGGGGCGGGAAACGTGGAGTGTGCAGGAGGAATTGCCGGAGGATCTGCTGGCGACCATCGCGGAGCGGGCGGGTTGCGACGGGGTGCTGTTCCCGGATTTGAGCCAGTTCCGGGCCTATCCGCCGATGCTGGTGGGGTGGCGGCTGGCGCTGGTGGACGCGAAATCGGCGAATGTGCTGTGGAGCGTGGATGAAGTGTTCGATGCCGGCGACAGCGCGGTGGTGAATGGGGCGCGGCGGTATTCGAACCAGCATTTGCGGAACCAGCCGGCGCTGGAAGATTCCCGGAGCATCCTCTTATCGCCGGCGCGATTCGGGAGTTACACGGCGCAGACGGTGCTGGCGACCTTGCCGGGGCGGTGACCCGACTGCGGGCAGGTTCCCGGCCATAACACTCAAAAGGCACGGCTGTCGCGAACAGGCAAGCGATCGGCGAATTCTGCCTCTTCAAAATTTCCGCCCGGCGGTCGATTGGCTAGGTACATAAAACTCGTGTCTGCCAAAACACGAAAATGGAAGTCCGACTGAATATTCACTACGAATCCGTATCGCGCACGGCGAACAGCGCCCGACCGGCGAGCGAAGCTCACCCGCTGGAAAAAAACCTGGCTCTCGAGTCGATCGGGAGCCCGGAAGCGCCCTTTCAGGCGGAGCTGGAGCAAGTGCCGGAAGTGCGGGCCGACGTGGTGGAGCGGGGCCGGAGCCTGGTGGCCGATCCGGAGTATCCGCCGCGCAAGACGCTGGAGGGGCTCTCGCAATTGCTGGCGCTCGGGTTTCGCTCGGTGGAGCCGAATCGTTGACGAGCGACGGATCGACCGGTTCGAGTTACTTGAGATTGCCCGCCCGCAACGTGGCGAGCGGGTAGAAAGTATCGCGCCAGCGGATGCCGCCCTGGCGAAGGGTGACCCAGGCCGAGCGCAGGATGGCGTAATTCAGCGTCACGAAGACGAACGGCACCCACAACGCATACCGCCAAGGCCAGCGGAGCCGGCGGGTCACGACGACGGCTGGAACGATGCATGAGAGCAAGGCGGCACCGGCGAAAAGCCCGGCGGCCGTGCCGGTGAACGGACCGGCCACGCAGGCGGCCCAGAGGAGCATGCAGACGGGACCGGCGCCGATCGCGGCGGCGATATAGAAATTCAGCGCGGCGAAATAGTTCTTCTCCATCAGTTTGATCATGCCCGGGACGGTCCAGCCCCAGTGGCATTCGACGTCATCTCCCCCCATGAACGCGCGGGTGCGCATGCCGGCCCGGCGCACCAGTTTTCCGAATTTCACGTCTTCGACCACGGTCATGCGGAGGGCCTGGAAGCCGCCGGTTTTGCGATAGCCTTCGGCGCGGATGAGGTTGAAGGCTCCGACGCCGAGGTGGCCGCGGGGATGATCCCGATTCACACGGGCGATCCAGTCCGCGACCGAAAGGAGGAAGGAGACGTGCCAGGCGTGGGCGGCGGCAGTATGCGGGGCGACGCCGGGGGTGAGGGTGATGTGTTCGACGCCGGCGGCTTCGGCCTGAGCAATGGCGCGGGCGACGACATCAGGCTTGAGCCAGCAATCGGCATCGGTGAAGAGGAGCCAATCGCCGGTGGCGCGCGAAGCGCCGAGGTGGCAGGCGTGGCATTTGCCGAGCCAGCCCTCGGGGAGGATATCGACGCGCTGCGGGCGGACGCGGGGATCGGCGGCGGCGAGGCGGGAGAGGATGGCGTCGGTGCCGTCGGTGGAGCGGTCGCTGACGGGGAGGATTTCGAGGTCGATGTGGCGTTGGGCCAAGGCGTGTCGAACGGTTTGCTCGACGCGGGCGGCTTCATCGCGAGCGGCGAACACGATGCTGACCCGGGGCGGCGAACTTGGGGGCGCGGCGAGCGGCGGAAGACGCCGGACCCAGCGGAGACACCAGAGAGATCGCAGGGTGAAAAAGGCGTAGATGCCGCCGGAGAGGGAGAAGAGGATGGTCCAGAACACCGCGCTCCTTTACGGGGAAGGCAAGGCGGGGGCAAGGGCAAGCAAAAGGACATGGAAGAGAGGTTTGGCGGAGACTTTGGTGTTCAAGCGGTGTTTTGAGCAGAAAAGAAGCAGCGGCGTTTTCATTTTGAGTCGAGTGGATTAGGATGCGTTGAACGGACCGATGAGCGAACAGCAGTATAACGAGAACTATATCGCGCGGAAGGAGCGGTGGGCCCGCAAGGCGGCGGGGAAGGAGCCGCGCACGGTGCGGGCGGAGGGGCGGCTGCCGCCGGGACAGCATGAGGTGCGGAACTTTCCGGTGCTCGATCTGGGGCTGCGGCCGGAGGTGCCGCTCGATAAGTGGGAGCTGAATATTCACGGATGCGTGGAGAATCCGGTGACGCTGAACTGGACGGATTTTTTGGCGCTGCCGCAGTTCAAGGATGTGAGCGATTTTCATTGCGTGACGACCTGGAGCCAGTTCGACATGGAGTGGGAGGGCGTCGCCTTCTTTACGCTGGCGGAGCTGGTGCGGCCGAAGCCGGCGGCGCGGCATGTGTTCTTCAAGAGTTACGACGGGTACTCGACGAACAATCCGCTCGAGGTGTGCCTGGACGACGATGTGCTGGTGGCTCATCGGTGGAACGGGCAGCCGCTGAGCGTGGAGCATGGCGGGCCGGCGCGATTGATCGTGCCGAAGCGGTATGCGTGGAAAGGAGCGAAATTCGTGCGGGAGATCGTGTTTCTCGACCGGGATATTTTGGGTTACTGGGAACTGAGGGGGTATTCGAACCACGCGGATCCGTGGCTGGAGCAGCGCTTTTCCGCGACCGACGCACCGAACCTGCCGTGAAGAAATCGATTCTGGAAGTTTCGGCGCTGACGCGAACATTCGCGAGCGGGGCGGGGCAGTTGACGGTGCTGCGGGAGGTGTCGTTCGCGGTGCCGGAAGGCGGGTCGTGCGCGATCGTGGGTCCTTCGGGCAGCGGGAAGACGACGCTGCTGGGGTTGTGCGCGGGGCTGGACCGGCCGACGAGCGGGTCGGTCAAGATCGCGGGCCAGGAGTTGAGCGGCTTGAGCGAGGACGCGCGGGCGGCGTTGCGCAATGAGGCGGTGGGGTTTGTCTTTCAGAACTTCCAATTGCTGCCGACGCTCACGGCGTTGGAAAACGTGATGGTGCCGCTCGAATTGCGCGGGGAGCGGCATATCGACGAACTGGCGGAAAGCCTGCTGAAGCGGGTGGGATTGATCGACCGGTTGCATCACTATCCGGCGCAGCTTTCCGGCGGCGAACAGCAGCGCGTGGCCATCGCCCGGGCGTTCATCAACAAGCCGAAGATTCTCTTCGCCGACGAGCCCACGGGCAATCTCGACAACGAGACGAGCGACCGGGTGGTGGAGTTGCTGTTCGAGTTGAACCGCTCTTCAGGCACGGCGCTGGTGCTGGTGACCCACAATCTGGACCTGGCCCGGCGGACGGGCCGGATCATCCAGTTGAAGGGCGGGGCGATGGTGCAGGATGAAATCGTGAAGGAGGCCGTGCCGTGAGCGGGCTCTTAGGCGAGGCGCAGCGTGGCGAGGAAAGCGGCGTGCTCCGGCGCGGCCAGGCCGGCGTGCAACGTGCGCACCAGCGCTCCCGGGTCGCGCGCGAGGGCGGCGCGGGTGTCGAGCCAGAGTCCCGGAAAGATGCGGCTGCGAATGACGCCGAGTTCATCGCCGGGCAATTCGCGATAGATTCCTTCCTGCAAGGACCACCAGTCGATCTCCTCATCCTCCGTGCGCCAGAGCAGGAATTCGGAGACTCCCGCCGCGCGGTAGATTTCGCGCTTTTCGTGGAAATCGATGGCGGCGGAGCTGGCGGCAATTTCGATCACCAAATCGGGCGGTCCGATGAGATAGCCCTTTTCGTCCAGGCGCGTCCGGCCTCCGCACTCGGGGGTGCGCATGAGAACGGCGTCGGGCTGCGGAATATGGGCGGGGCCGAGGCGGAGCGTGGCATTGGAACCGGCGCGCACGCCGGGGGTAGCGACCTGATAGGTAAAGAGCCAGCCCTGCAGGAGATGATCCGGCTGTCCATGTTGGTCGTAGCGGACGGGGGAACCCATATAAACAACACCGCCAATCAATTCGGCCTTTTTGGTTTCCGGCATCGCGTCGTACCGGCGGAGGAATTCCGCCGCCGAGAGGCGCAATCCGTTTTCGAGCGGCGGGGGAGGGGCGAGAGTTCCCCTCGGCGGCGCTGGATGGGTCAGCGATGCAGCCATGGGATGAAACTTATCACGAACCCGCGGGGATGTCGAAGATCGGCGCGCGGGCGGAGGATGGCGCGGGCGCATCTGGACACTGCTCCAGAGCTTCGTCTGCCTATGATTTGGAGTTCCGCGTTGACGCGGCCTGGAGCCGGAAAACTCCCGAACCGGCTAAAGCCGGAACTCCAAACAGGGGCAGTGCCCAGGTGCGCGAGGACGGCGCAGGTATGAAGTTTCTTCGGGCCTTGTTTTCGGCGTGGACCTGGCGGATGGCGTGGCATGACAGCCGGGCGAGCCGCCGCCGGCTGGTGTTTTTCGCGTCGTCGATCGTCATTGGGATCGCGGCGCTGGTAGCGCTGGGGTCGTTCGGGGCGAACCTGAAGTCGGCCATCGGGGAGCAGGCGAAGGGATTGCTCGGGGCGGATCTGGTGCTGACGGCGCGGGATCCGTTCACCACGGAGATGGAGGAGCTGTTCGCGGAGATCGGGGGCAGCCAGACGCGCGAGGTGCTGTTTTCGTCGATGGTCTATTTCCCGAAGTCGGATGGCACGCGGCTGGCGCAGGTGCGGGCCTTGGGGGAGGGTTTTCCCTATTACGGCGCGTTCGAGACCGAGCCGCCGCCGGCCGGGACTAACTTCGTGGGGGCGGGGCAGGCGCTGGTCGATGAAACGATGCTGCTGCAGTACGGGGCGCAGCCGGGCGATGCGGTGAAAATTGGGGAGCGAGAGTTCACGATTGCGGGGGCGCTGCGGAAAGTGCCGGGGGAGACGATGGTCTTCGCCACGATCGCGCCGCGGGTGTACATCCCGTTCAGCGCGCTGCAGGCGACGCAGTTATTTCAAGGGGAGAGCCTCGCGCGGTTTAATGTCTATTTCAAACTGCCGGAGGGGGCGGATGTGGAGGCGGTGGTGCGCAAGTACCGGCCGCGCTTTACGCAGCTCGAGTTGCGGGTGGACACGGTGGAGGAGCGGAAGCGGAGCGTGGGGCGGCGGCTGGAGAATCTGGATCACTTTCTCAACATGGGGGGATTCATCGCGCTGCTGCTGGGGGCGATCGGCGTGGCGAGCGGCATCCAGGTGCATGTGAAGCAGAAGGCGCCGTCGATCGCGGTATTGCGCTGCCTGGGCGCGAGCGTGAGCGCGAGCTTCGCGGTGTATCTGGCGCAGGCGATGGCGCTCGGGGTATTCGGAGCCCTGTGCGGCGGCGCGCTGGGGCTCTTCGTGCAGGCGGTCCTGCCGCAGGCGCTGGGCGATTTTTTGCCGTTTCCGGTCGAGTTGAAGATTTACTGGTGGCCGGTGCTGGAGGCGATGGGGGTGGGATTCACGGTCTGCCTGATGTTTGCGCTGTGGCCGCTGCTGGGATTGCGAAAAATCACGCCGCTGGCGGTCTTGCGTAATCCCTTCGCCGAGGAGGCCGGCCGGCGAGATCCGGCGGTGATGGTGCTGGGGCTGGCCATCCTGGCGGGGCTGTTCTGGTTTGCGTGGCTGCAAACGCACCGGATCGAACAAGCCGCCGGATTCGCGGGCGGATTGGCGCTGAGCTTCGCGCTGCTGGCGGGAGCGGCCAAGCTGTTGCGCGGCGCGGCGCGGCGGCTGGTTGGGCGGGGCTGGCCGTATATCTGGCGGCAGGGGCTGGCGAATTTGTATCGTCCGCAGAACCGGACGCTGCTGCTTCTCGTTTCGCTGGGCCTGGGGACGTTTCTCGTGTTAACCGTTTATCTGACCCATCGGTCCCTGACGACCGACCTCTTTCCGGAGAGCCGAAAGAGCGAACCGAATGCCGCGCTGTTCGACATCCAGCCGGATCAATTGGAGGGCGTGCGCGCGACGCTGGCGGAACAGCGCGTGACGGTGCTGGATCACGTTCCCATCGTGACCATGCGCCTCGCGGCCTTGAAGGGCGAGACGGTGACGCGGCTCTTGCGCGGGCCGCGCACTGGCCTGCCGCGCTGGGCGTTGCGGCGGGAGTATCGTTCCACCTGGCGGGACACACTGGCGGCGGGCGAGGAAACCGTCGCTGGGGCGTGGCCGGCGGCCGAAACGAAGCCCGATTCACCGCCGCTTTCCATTGAGGAGGACATCGCGCGCGATCTAAAACTCGGGCTCGGCGATGAGGTGGTCGTCAATATTCAAGGGGTGATGATGACCAACACCATCGCGCACATCCGGAAAGTCGATTGGCGGCAAATGCGTCCGAATTTCTTCCTCGTGTTTCCGCCGAAGGTGTTGCAAGACGCTCCCGGCACGCACATTTTGACGGCGCGGCTCGATTCCCGGGAACATTCGGCGGCGATGCAGCGGACGATCGTGCAGAAATTTCCGAATGTCTCCGCGATCGACCTGGCGCTGGTGCTGGATACGCTGGATGCGATCCTGGGCAAGATCGGCTTTGTCATTCGCTTCATGGCGCTGTTTACGCTGGTCACGGGCGTGATCGTGCTGGTGGCGGCGATCATGACGGGGCGATTCCAACGGGTGCAGGAGAGCACCTTGCTGCGAACGCTGGGGGCTTCGCGGCAGCAAGTGCAGCGGATTCTGCTGGTGGAGTATCTCCTGCTCGGATTGCTCTCGGCGGCGACGGGCATTCTGCTGGCCGTGGGCGGCGCGTGGGCGCTGGCCACGTTCCTGTTCAAGGTCAGCTTCAGCCTGCCGGTGCTGCCGCTGGTGGTGAGCTTCGGGGCCGTCTCGGCATTGACGGTCGCCGTCGGGCTGCTCTCGAACCGAGGGGTGCTCGATTCGCCGCCCCTCGAGATTCTCCGGCAGGGCTGAGACTTCGCTACGCCCGGCGGAACAGCCCGGTGCCGAGAAGCGCTTCAAGATCCTGGCGATCCACAATCTGGACGGGATCGGCGGCCGAGAAGCGGTAGGAACGCCCGGTGCGCGGGCCGCGCACGAGAATGGGACCTTCGGCCTGGCAGCGGAGCAACGTGCTTCCAGCCCCCGGCGGAGAGGGCGGCAGACCGAGCGCGGCCCCGGGACGCGGGTTGGGCGAGGGTGGCGGTGGAGACGGCGGTGGAGACGATGATCGGTCCGGCTGGCCGCCGGCCGCGGCCCGGGCTTGTCCACAACATTTCATGATTCTTCCTTGGAGAGCGATTGAATGACGACGGGTTCACGACTCAGGCGATCAAGCAGGATGGCCCCGGCCGACAGCGCCAGCCAGGCGAACACGCGGTCCGCCCAGCCGGCGCCGACCCACCAGGCGGCCGGGGCCGCCACCCACAGGCTGAGGCAGTAAAAGCAATCCATGAGCTGGCCCCAGAAGGAGGTTCCGAGCTTCCGGCGCAGCCAGACGAGCGACTCGCCCGGCCCATCCTCGCGCGCCAACAGGTGGGTGACGCGCCACACGGCGAGGATGCCGAGCAGGAATTTCAGCCAGGGCGAGAATTCGTTCATGAGAGATTGGATGAGAAAGTGCGGGCCGCCGGAAGGGTGACGCTTCCGACAGCCCGCTCCGCCTTCTCGGGAAAACGCGGATTAGCCGGCCGCCTCTTCGAGGCAGAGGCCGGCACTGTCCGAACGATGATGACCGACAGACGCGCTATCGACGATGGCGCGGTCGCTGACGACCACGCGGACGACATAGCCGCACGGGATCATGCCCGCGGTGTTGAGGCTCCAGGCATTTCCCGGAGCTGGAGACGTCTGCACATTGCCCTGTGATGGAAGCACGATGGCTTCGCCGGGATCGTTGACGGCAGGTTCGACCCCCAGGCTGTAACCGCCGAAGTAGAGATCGCGCGCGACGAAGGTCCCGGCGAGATTCGTTCCGATGGGGAACTTGCCGCAGTTACCGATGCCGGTGGTGATCACGATGGAGGCCTCGGGCCACGTATTGTCGAGCTGGATGGCGTGGGTATTCGTGCCTTGCAGCACGTTGCCGGGGCTGAAGACCGAGAGGCGCACCAGCCAGCGGGCATCGCCCACGGAGTCCCACTGCGCGAGGAGATTCTCGACGTTGTCCTCAAAGTCGAGATAGCTGAAGCGGTGGGTGACCGGATTGGGCGACCGGGTGGTGGTGTTGCCATCGCCGTCGGTGGTGACGATGTTGTTCAGGACCGGAGTCCAGTTGATGCCATCCTGGCTGACTTCAACGAGGTAGGTGTGACCCAACACGGGCAGCCCCTGCACGCTGATCCGTCCGCCGAACGGGCACGGCCGGCCCAACGCGTCGGGCGCCAGATTGTTCTTGGCGAAGACGGCGGTGGGTGTGGTGAGGCCGGTCACATCGTGGATATGGCCGACCGGGATGCCGCCGAGGATTGCGATGCGTCCGGGAGTTTGCCCCTGGCCGGTGGGAGCGATGGTGATAAGCGTTTCCTCGCGATTGCCCCATGTCGGAACCTTGTTCGGATTCCAACAGGGAACGGGGGCGTTCCAGGAGAGGATCGCCCGGATGGGGACGAGGACCGGGCCTTCGAGGCAGGGCCGGCGAAACCGGCTGAGATCCACCGGCAAGCGCACGGCGTAGTGGACGCCGTCGGCCGGGATCGACGCGAGATCGTACGCTTGCACGCTGGCGGTGCCGAGGCAGGTTTCGAACGTGCCGTTCCCATTAAAATCGCCCCAGAACGTGACGTATTCACGGCTGCCCTGGGTGCAGGGGCCGCCGGAAAAGCCGGAGGGCTTCTTGACCTTGATGATGCCGACGAGCGTGTCCGGCACGTTGGGATCGAGGCCGACGCAGGTCAGCTCCTCGTAGCTCGTGTCGCCATCGGTCTGCGGGAAGAGCAGATCGAGGATGTTCGGGTCGATCTTGATGCCGGGGATGGCCGCGGTGAAATCGGTGGCGCTCAGAGTTGCCTGACCGGTGGCAAAGCTGGCTAGCTCCTTGAAGGCGAAGCGATGCGGCGGAACGCCCTTGTCCTTGTAGAGCACGGCGAGCTCCGCGGCTTCGAGGCTTTTGGATTTGACGGGCAGCGGCGTCTGCAAATCGAGCAGGTCCGCGAGGTTTTTCGGCAGCTTGATCTTGGCGAGATCGAAGAGATCGATGGGCGGGATGAGCCGGAACGGTTCGACCAGGATGTTGACCTCGAGACGATTGCCCCAGATGGGAGGCCAGTCGGGTTGATTGGCCGGCGGCGGATTGTTCCAGGAGAGAATGGCGCGGGCCTTGATTAACGGATTGACCGTGCAGAATTTGCGCACCGGGTTGACCGGATGGGAGACGGCAAATTCGAGGTGACGCGCCCCCGCGGTGCCTTGCGGAATGTCGTGCGCCTGGAAGCTGGACAGGCCCTGATCCTGCCAGGTGGCTCCATTGTCGTAGGACAGGTAGAACCGGACGAACTCAGGGGTGCCCGGCCCGCAAATGCCGGTGCCGTAGCCGCCGGGTTGATAGATGTGGATGACTCCTTCGAGCCGTTCCTGCTGCGGTTGGTAGCCGAGACAGACCAGCTCCTCGTAGAAGGTGTTTCCGGCGATCGGCTGCACCGCCTTGAAGGGGCTCTCGGCCAGATTGCCGAAGTAGTTCGGGTTGGCCAGCAGGAGGGCTTTAAAGCCGCTGCGTTCGCGGGCGAATGCCTTTGGGTTGTCCGTGACGACCTTGCCTGATTTTTTCGTTTCTTCGTTCATAATTTCACTCCTTGTGCTCGAATCCATGGTAATCCCGCGAAGGCGCAGCCCGACCGTAGGGGGTGATGCCTGAGCCGCTCCTTTTTCGAGCCGCGGCCCATTCGCCGCGGCCGGCAAGCCTCGATGCGAGTGCTTGCATCGACTTCTACGTGGGGGCAGGGAGCAATCTTTCAGAAAGAATCGAAAATCTGCGGAGCGGTGTCGCGAATCGGCATGCTCAAGCGAGCCGAGGCTTTGCCGATTACCCCCTTGACCGGCCGAGTCTCTGGCTGGGAGGCGCGACGGGCGTTTCCTTCGGCGGTAACGGAATCTCGGCGCGAGCGGGGCGAACTAGGGGGGATAATATCTGCTTCTGCGCACGATCGTGGAGACTCGGCTTGGCGTAAGCCTGTTGACCATCGTGAATTCCATCGAAGACGCAGCGTCCCGCGACCGGCGCGTGGATGTGCTCTACGCTGAGGCCAAGCAAGACGTTTACCGGCAAACGGACCGGCTCTTTCAGATCCTCCTGGCGGTGCAATGGCTGGTGGCGATCGGGCTGGCTCTGGTCATTTCGCCGCAGACGTGGCAGGGCGCGGCCAGCCAGATTCATTTTCATGTGTACGCCGCGATTATTCTCGGCGGTCTGTTCAGTATTCCACCGATCCTGCTCGCGCAGTATTCTCCGGGGAAATGGCAGACGCGGCATGCGATTGCCGCCGGGCAAGTCGGCTATTCCGCGCTGTTGATTCATCTGACCGGAGGCCGGATCGAGACGCACTTTCATGTGTTCGGTTCGCTCGCCTTTCTGGCCTGTTATCGGGATTGGCGAGTGCTCGTGACGGCCACGTCCCTCGTGGCCGTGGATCACCTGGTGCGGGGATTATGGTTTCCCCAGTCGGTTTACGGGGTGCTGGTGGCGACGCCGTGGCGCGTCCTCGAGCATGTGGTATGGGTGGTCTTCGAGGATGTGGTGTTGTTCTGGGCCTGCTGGATGTCGCAACGCGAGATGCTGAAGCGGTGCGAACAGCAGTGCGCGAACGAACGGCTCGCCCAACAACTGGAGCGAAGAGTGGATCGGCGCACGCAGGAGTTGCAGGAGGAATCGAGCGAGCACCGGCGCACGCTGGACGAACTTCGGCAGCGGGAGACGCAATTGGTCTCCATGATCGAGAACGCGGGCTGCGTGGTGATCGGCCTGCGGCCGGACCACACCATTTTCGAGTGGAACCACGAAGCCGAGCGCATTTTCGGCCTGCCCCGGAGCGACGCCTTGAACCAGGACTATTTCCGGATCGCGCTCCCACCGGAGGAGTGGAAACGCGTCGGCGAGGATATCCGCAAGGTGCTCGCGGGCGATCCGACGCGAAACTACGAGAATCAGGTCGTCTCCACCCGTGGCGACAGTTACACGGTGCTGTGGAATGTCACCCGCACGCTCGATGCGCGGGGCGAGCCGGCGGGCCTGATCGCCTTCGGCCAGGACATCACGGATCGCAAGAGCGCGGAACGGGAACTGATCGAAGCGAAGGATGCGGCGGAGGCGGGCAACCGGGCCAAGAGCGATTTCCTGGCCGTCATGAGCCACGAAATCCGCACACCGATGAACGGCGTCATCGGGTTTACCAACCTGCTGCTCGAGACGCCGTTGACGCCGGAGCAAAGGGATTTCGCAAAGACCATCCGGGGCAGCGGCGAAGCGCTGCTGGGCCTGATTAACGACATTCTCGACTTTTCGAAAATCGAAGCCCGGAAACTCGAGATCGAGAAGGTCCATTTCGATTTTTGCGAGGCGGTGGAGGAAGTGATGGATCTGCTCTCGGCGCAGGCGGAACAGAAGGGGCTGGAGATGGTGCTGGGATTCTCGCCCGAGGCCTCGCGCTGGCTGTGCAGCGATCCGGGGCGGGTGCGGCAGGTGTTGATGAACCTGCTGGGCAACGCGATCAAGTTCACGGAGCGGGGGCATGTGATGGTTCGCGTCGAAGCGTGCGGTGCGGCCGACGGGCAGGCTGGAGAAGCCGTGCGCTGCTCCGTTCAGGACACCGGGGTCGGCATTCCGCGCGACATGCAGAGCCGCTTGTTCCAGGAGTTTTCCCAGGTGGATGCGTCCACCACGCGCAAATATGGGGGCACGGGGCTGGGGCTCGCGATTACGAAACGGCTGGTGGAGCTGCTCGGCGGAACGATTTCGGTCGCGAGCGAGCTGGGGCAGGGATCGACCTTTTCGTTCACGATTCCGCTGGGGGAAGTGGGGGCGAGCCACGACACCCTGGGAACCGGGCCGGAGCCGCTCAGCGCGCTGCGCTCGACGCGCGTCCTGATCGTGGACGATCTCGAATTAAATCGCCGGGTGTTGCGCGAGCAATTTCGCTCGTGGCAGTTGCCGCACGAGGCGGCGTCGTCGGGCGCGGAAGCGCTCGAGAAATTGCAGGCGGCGCAAGCTGAGGGCCAGCCGTTCCAGATCGCGCTGCTCGATTTTCTGATGCCCGGGATGGACGGCGCGGAGCTGGGCCAGCGGATCAAGGCCGATCCCGCGCTGCGCGGCACGTCGCTGGTGCTGCTGACGTCGGGCAGCCATCGGAACGAGATGACGCGGTTCAAGGATATCGGATTCGCGGAGTTCCTCATCAAGCCGGTGGTTCGGCCGCGGCAGTTATTGGAAGCGCTCGTGCGCGCGGTGCATAACGGGGGGAGCCAGGCCCATGCGACGTCGGCGGATGGAAACGGAGGGGCGGCGGTGCTGCCGCTTCCTTCGGTGGCCGCGCACGCGCCGGAACGGCCACGGCGGATCCTGATCGCCGAGGACAACAAGGTAAATTCGCAACTCCTGTTGCGAATACTCACGAAGCTGGGATGCACGGTGGATGCCGTGGCGGACGGGCGGGAAGCCGTCGAGATGTGCGACCAGCTCGATTACGACGTTATTTTCATGGATTGCCTGATGCCGGAGATGGATGGGTTCGCGGCCACCGGAGAGATCCGCCGCCGCCATCCCGACCGGGTGTTGCCGATCGTGGCGCTGACGGCGAATGCGCTGGCCGGGGACCGGGAAAAGTGTCTCGCGGCGGGGATGGACGATTACCTGACCAAGCCGGTGCGGCGGGAAGCCATCGAACAGGCGCTCGATCGCTGGAGCCCGGCGCACGCCCGGCGAGCACCTCTGGCGCAAGCCTGCGCGTGAAGCCCGCATCGTCACCGAAGGTGGGGTTGACCGGGTTGGTCGCGCTCTGGCTCGGTTCCGTGCTGTTTTGCCTGGCCCTGCTGTGGTCGCGAGCCGCCCAGCCAAGTCCGTCCGCTCCTCCACCGAGCATCTTGCCGGCACCGTTTCGCCAGGGCATGCGTGACGCGCCGACGCTGATCATGGCGGTGCATCCCCGTTGTCCCTGCACGCGGGCGACGTTGGCCGAACTGGCGCGCATCCTCGCGCGAGCGCGTCCGGATCGAAACCCGATCCTTCTGTTTTTCAAGCCGCTGAACGCGGAGGATTCATGGATGGAGACCTCGCTGCTGGCGAGCGCACGGCAAATGGGTTGCGAGGTCCGCATCGATCCGGAGGGAGAGCTGGCGCGTTCGCTGGGGTTGCTCTCTTCAGGAACGGTGGCGCTTTATTACGCGGACGGGACACTCGCATTCCACGGCGGAATTACCGCTGGGCGCGGGCATGAAGGCGAGAACCTGGGCCAGGCGAGCGTGGAGGAAGCATTGCAGGGCCGCGCCCCGGCGTGCCCGGCGACACACGCTTTCGGATGCCCGCTTTCGGACGATCCCGTGTTGCCGGCGCAGGTGCAAGCGGCCGCGCCGTGACGCGCCGCATGCCACTTCGGTGGCATTTATTCTGGAGCCGCATCGGCGAAAATATACGCGATGATGAGAACGATTCTGGCGGTGTTCGGCGTGTGCGCGGCGTTCGCGGCGTCTCAAGGCGCGGTGGCCCGCGGACCCGTCGTTAATCCGGCCAACGGGCATATTTACTACCAGCTCGCGGCCAGCTCCTGGACGGCGGCGGCGGCCGAAGCGTCGGCGATGGGAGGTCATCTGGCCACGGTAAACGATCTGGCGGAGAGCCTGTGGCTGACGCAGACCTTCAGCGATTATGACGGCGATCCTTGCGCGTTGTGGATCGGGCTGAACGATGCGGCGGAGGAAGGAACGTTCCGTTGGAGCACGGGAGAGGCGCTCACGTTCGAGAACTGGCGGCGCTCCTATCCCGTCGATCCCATCGGGAATGCGGACTACGTGATGCTGGAATGGTCGAACAGCGTGTATCCGGGGCAGTGGCGGAATGTGCGCGACGACGATTTCAACACGCCGGGCCTGCCGGTGTGCGGGGTGGTGGAGATCGTGCCGCCGGGCGCTCCGCTGCAAATCCAGACGGCGGTGGAACTCTCCTGGCTGTCGGTGCTGCACCGGAATTACCAGGTGCAATGGGCCGACCGTCTGAGCCCGGAAGCGTGGTCCAATCTCGGCGAACCGAAAGCCGGGACCGGTGAAGTCATTTCCATTTTCGAGCCGGCCCGGGTCGCGGCCACGCGCTTTTATCGCGTCCTCGAAGTCCTGGTAATTCAATAGTGCCGCGGGTGGCGTGGTGCTTTTGCTCGCACGGGGGCGGGTGATCCGGTAGGGTGGCCAATATGGCGCAACTCTGCGTGTTGCAGGGGCCCGACCTGCCCAAGACGATCGCCCTGACCGAACCCGAGCTGGTGCTCGGGCGCCAGGCGGGGGTGGAAGTCCGGCTGGCCGGCACGAATATCAGCCGGCGGCATGCCCGTTTCGTGGTGAAAGGGGGAGCGGTCTGGCTGGAAGACCTGGGGTCGAGCAACGGCACGTTTCTCAACGGCCAGCGGATCGAGAAGCGGACGGAGTTGCGAGCGGCCGACACGGTTCGGGTGGGGAATTATGTCTTCCGGTTCGAGGCGGAGGCGAAACCGGACATGCAAATCCGCGCTCGCACCGTAGCGCGGACGACGAATCGCGAACTCTTCAAGGAGCGCGCGGCCGAGAAGGTCGAGATCATCCTCGGGCTGGCGCATCAACTCTCCCGTTCGCTCGATTTCGAGGTGCTGCTGGCCAAAGTCTTGCATGAGGTGCTGGAGATTTTCAAGCAAGCGGACCGCGCCGCCATTGTCATGCTGGAGAATGAAAAACTGGTGACGCGGGCATCCAAAGCGCGCACCAGTTCCGGCCAGCCGGCGGAGAACTTCAGCCAGTCGGTCATCCGGCACGTCATCGAAGAGGGCATCGGAGTGGTGGCGGAGGACGTGGGGGAGGACGAGCGCTTCGCCGGCGCGCAGAGCCTCTGTTCGATGGGCATCCGTTCGCTGTTGTGCGTGCCGCTGACGGCGCATCAGGAGCGGGCGTTCGGCGCGTTGCTGCTCGATCGGTCGACGCCCGGCCGGCCCTTCGGCATGGAAGATTTGAATCTGCTGGCCACCATCGCGCTGCAAATTTCGGTGGCGCTCGAAAACGCACTGCTGCACCGCGAATTGGTGGTGAAGGAGCGGATGGATCGCGATCTGGCCGTGGCACGGGACATCCAGCAGGGGTTCTTGCCGACCGCCGTTCCGGAGATCTGCGCGGGCAAGGCCGAGCTCTATAGTTGCGTGTATCCAGCGCTCGAAGTCTCGGGCGACTTCTACGACTTTTTCGCGCACGACCATGGGAAGCTGCTGTTCGCCGTGGCGGATGTTTCGGGCAAAGGCATGCCGGCCGCGCTCTTCATGACGATGGCCCGGGCCCTGCTGCGGCATACCTCGCAGGGCATCGACGCGCCCGGGGTCATCCTGCAGCGGCTGAACAACGCGCTGGCCAACGACAATCCCCGGGGATTGTTCGTGACCATGGCGCTGGGCTTGTTCGATCCCGAAACGGGGAGGGTCGAGCTGGCTTCGGGGGGGCATCCCCTGGGATACGTGCGGGGCGCCGGCGGCCGGGTCTTCGAGATCGCCAGCCGGACCGGTCAATTGCTCGGTTTCGACAAATCCGAATCGGCCTGGCCTTCGAGCGAGTTGCAGCTCGCGCCGGGCGATTCGCTCTGCTTTTACACGGATGGCGTGACCGAGGCGGCGGCGCCGACCGGGGAGATGTTCGGAACGGCCCGGTTGCAGGAACTGCTCGGCGCACTCGCCCCGGCCGAGGCGCTTCCGGCCTGGGCCGAGGCGATCCACCGGCGCGTGACTGCCTTCAGCGGCTCGAGCGTGTTGCAGGACGATATAACGTTGCTCCTGTTGCGCCGAAGTGTGTAGCGTGGGAAGACCGCGCGGGATCGGCCCTGCCCGGGCGAGCACCATGTTTCAACTCCCAGCGATACCGAGTTTTCGGCGAGCGCTCCCGGCAGTCCTCGTCCTACTTCAATTGTCCCTCGCCGGCGGGGCCTGGGCAGGCACTTACGAAAAGCTTGGCGTGCCGGTTCGCGCTGGAGGGTTGATGGGCTGCATCGTGGGGCCGGATGGCCGCGGCGGGGAAGCGCTCTATTTTAACTTCAACCAGATCAGCGGAAAACTGTTTCTGGTGCAGGTGAACCCCGAGACCGGCGCCGCGCGGCAGTTCAATGCGCCGGAAGGGCCCGGCGCCTGGGCCTTGCTGGCCGGCCCGGACGAGCGGATTTATCTCGGCACCTGGGACGGCGGAAAGATTCTGCGATTCGATCCGAAGACACCCGAGAAAGGAATCGAAGTCGTGGGCCAGCCGTCGGCCAGCGAGGATTACATCTGGCAGTATGCCCTGGGCACGGATGGATGGATTTACGGCTGCACCTATCCGCAGGCGAAGCTGGTGCGGATCGACCCGCGGACCAGCATCATGGAGGATCTGGGGCGGATGCATCCCACCGAAATGTACGCGCGGAGCGTGGCGGCGGGGCCCAACGGCAAGGTCTATGCCGGCATTGGCACCGCGAAGGGCGATCTGGTCGTGTTCGATCCTGCCACCAAGCAACACCGGAGCATCCTGCCGGAGGGCCTGGCCGGCACGAAGGGTTGGACAACCGTGGAAGTATCCCGGCGCAGCGATGGCCAGGTCTATGCCGAATTCGGGCCGAACATCTTTCGGTTGGAGGACGAAACTCCGGTGCGCGTGGCGTCCGCTCCGGCGCGGGCCGCCCTGAAGCTGCGGGATGGAAAGATCGTGCGTTCATTCGAACGAGGCCGGTTCCGTGTGCAGGATCCGCAAACGGGACAAACCGTGGAGCGAACGTTCCAATACGCCGGCCAGGGGGATTACATCTTCACCCTCGGGGTGGGGCCTTCGAACCAGGTTTACGGCAGCACCGCCATGCCGCTCGAAGTGTTCCGTTACGATCCCGGCACGCGGCAGAGCGAGCATCTGGGCAATATGCCCGGGGGCGAGGTCTATTCGATGCTCCCGCGTGAGGGGAAACTCTATCTTTGCTACTACGGTGGAGCGGTGATGAATTTGTACGATCCGGCCAAGGCTTTTTGGAAGTTCGGTACGGGGCCGGAAGCGAACCCGGTCTCCTTCGGCGGGGTGGGGGACGGGCATTTGCGGCCGCGGGCCATGATCGATGGGCCGGAGGGGATGATTTACATCGGCAGCGAGCCACCGTACGGGGAGCTGGGCGGCGCGATGGCCGTTTGGGATCCGGGACAGAACCGCACGATCGAGAATTATCGCGGGATCGTCCGGAACCAAAGCATCGTTTCCCTGGCCTGGGAGCCGAAGAGCGGATTGATCTTCGGCGGCAGCGGGAATTTCGGCGGCGGCGGGACGAAGCCGGCGGAGAAGGAGGCGGTGCTCTTTGCGTTCGATCCGAAGCAAAAGAAGAAGGTGTTCGAGGTAGCTTTGGTGCCTGGAGCGCGAAGTTACCCGGCTTTGCTGGCGGTGGATGGGTCGATCTGCGTGCCGGTGGGAAACCGGATGTTCGTCCTCGACGCGGCGACCAAAGCCGTCAAGCGAAACTTCGCGCTGCCTGGGAATCAACTGGAAATCTCGCTGGGCCGGCTCCGCGATGGCCGGGTAGCGGGATTGACCGCCAAAGGCGCGTATTCTTTTCGCATCGATGGGGACGACCCGCCGATCCACGAGCCGGCGCCGGTGACCGTGAATTGCGGTTTCGCACTTGTGGACGACGCCATCTACTTCGGGGCGAAGGCCGAGCTGTGGCGGTACCGGCTTGAGTAGGCCTCGCGTGGTGTGGCAGGATGGGTCGGAAGCCCGATAACTCACGGAGAGTGGGAGATGAACCAGTTCACCTTGATTCAGAGTCTCCTTAGAGAGAGCGTTGCTCGCTTGGCTTGGGTTTGCGCGGCCTGGCAGATCGCGGCCGGCGCCGCGGCGGCGGAGACTTGGCGGGGCGTGGCGGTCCGGGAGGAAATCCGGCCGGAATTCGTGGCCGAGCCGGAGGGCCGGCTGGTCATTCGCGCCGATGCCCGGCCCGGGCTGGACGGACATTGGGAAAAGGCCTTTCCGGTCAAAGGCGGGCATTGGTATCGCTTCACGGTGCAACGGCGCGTCGAGAATGTCGCGGCCCCGAGCCGGTCGGCGCTGGCCCGAATTCACTGGCGCGACGCGGCCGGCCATCCGGTCACGCACGACGAACCGGGCGCACACAGCTACGCGGGCGGTAAACGGCCGGTGGCAGAGCCGGAATACCCGGTGGATTCGCGCGATGGCGCGATGCTGGCCGGAGTCTATCGCGTGCCCTCCGTGGCGGCGCAAGCGATTGTGGAATTGCACCTGCGCTGGGCGCCGAATGGCCGGGTGGAATGGAGCGGCCTCGCACTCGAGGAAATTCCTCCGCCGCCGAGCCGCAGCGTTCGCCTCGCGACGGTGCATTACGTGCCGAAAGGCGGCCAATCCGCGGCGGATAGCTGTCGGCAGTTCGCGCCCTTCATCGCGGAGGCGGCCGCGAAAAAGGCGGACTTGCTCGTCCTCCCGGAAACGCTCACCGCGACCGGGAACGGCCTCTCTTATTTCCAGGCGGCGGAGCCGATTCCCGGCGCTTCGACCAAATACTTCGGAACCCTGGCGCGCGAACACCGGATTCACCTGGTCGTTGGGTTGGTGGAGCGCGACGGCCACTTGATCTACAACACCGGGGTGCTGATCGGCCCGGAGGGCCAACTGATCGGGAAGTATCGCAAGGTGGCGTTGCCGCGCACGGAGATCGAGGCCGGCATCGCCCCGGGGAATGAATACCCGGTGTTCGAGACGGCCTTGGGCCGGATCGGCATCATGATTTGCTACGATGGCTTTTTCCCCGAACCGGCGCGGCAGTTGACCTTGCGCGGAGCCGAGATCATCGCGTTCCCGGTGGCGGGCTGTAATCCGATGCTGGCGGCGGCGCGGGCCTGCGAGAACCATGTGTTTTTGGTGAGCAGCACCTACTCCGATGCCTCCCTCAACTGGATGATCTCGGCGGTTTACGATCAGGAAGGCCGGGTTCTCTCGCAAGCCAGGAGGTGGGGAGAGGTCGTCGTGGCCGAGGTCGATTTGGGACACCGCTTGTATTGGTCGAGCCTCGGCGATTTCAAGTCGGAGATTCCACGCCATCGGCCCGTCTGGCCGGGCGATCCCTAAGCCGCATGGAGATCTGGGACTTGCATGGGCATTTGGCCGGGATCGCGGGGGAGACTCCCGAGGCGCGCCTCGGCAAACTGCTGTCCTACGCGGATCGCATGGGCATTGCGCGCCTCTGTGTCTACATGGGGATGGATTTTCACTACGATCCTTCGCCCGAGCAGCTTCGGCTGGCCAATGACCAGGTGCTGCAGGCGATTCGAGCGCATCCAGACAGGGCGTTCGGCTTTGTCTATCTCAACCCGAAGCACGTCCAAGCGAGCCTGGACGAGTTGAACCGCTGTGTGGCCGACGGGCCGATGGTGGGCGTGAAGCTCTGGGTGGCGAAGCGATGCGATGAAGACGAGATCGATCCGCTCGTGACGCGCGCCGCCGAGTTGCAGGCACTTATCTTTCAACACACTTGGCTCAAGATCGCCGGGAACCTCCCGGGCGAATCCACACCCATGGAACTGGCCGTGCTGGCCGCGCGCCACCCGCAGGCCAGATTCGTCTGCGGGCATAGCGGCGGGGATTGGGAGATCGGGCTGCGCGCGATTCGTCCGCTTTCGAATGTGTTCGCCGATCTGGCCGGAGGCGATCCAATGGCGGGCCAGACCGAGATGGCGGTGCGCGAGCTGGGCGCGGAACGGGTTTTGTTCGGCAGCGACGCGCCGGGACGGAGCTTCGCGTCGCAACTCGCCAAGGTGCATGGGGCGGAGCTGTCCGCGGCCGCGAAGCAGGCGATTTTTTCCGGAAACCTGAAGCGGCTGCTTGGACCCATTTTGCGGCAGAAAGGGGTGAACTTTTGAAACTCTCGCGGCGACGCATGTTACAGGGGACCGCCATCGCGGCGGCGGCACTGGCCCAATCGAGAATGCCAGCCGCAGAATCCCAACCCGAGTCCGGGCTTGTGGATGTCAACGTAAGCCTGCATCGGTGGCCGTCGCGACGGCTGGCCGGGGACGATCCGGCTGCGCTCGCGGCGAAACTGCGCGCGAAAGGCGTTACGCAGGCGTGGGCCGGCAGCTTCGACGCGCTCCTTCACAAGGATCTGGCCGCAGTGAATGCGCGCCTCGCCGAAGATTGCCGGCGGCACGGCGCGGGGTTGTTCCTGCCGTTCGGTTCGGTCAACCCCACCCAGCCCGACTGGGAGGAGGAGTTTCGCCGGTGCGTCGATGTGCATCGATTCCGCGGCCTGCGCTTGCATCCGAATTATCACGGCTACCGCTTGGATCATCCGGGCGTCGCCACCCTGCTCGAACGGGCGAAGCAGCGTCGGCTGGTGGTTCAGATCGCGCTGGTCATGGAGGACGAACGGATGATGCATCCGCAATGGCGGGTCGAGCCAGTGGATGTGGCGCCCCTTCTTAACTATTTGCGCGAGGCGAGGCCGCCGGGCCTCGTCTTCATCAACGCGCTGCGCACGGTGCGTGGAGCGGTGTTGGACGCCGTGATGGACGCCGGGGCCGGCGTTGAAATCTCCATGCTCGAAGGCGTCGGCGGCGTGGCGAACCTTTTGGAACGAATCCCCTCGGAACGCGTGCTGTTCGGCTCGCACGCGCCGCTGTTCTATTTCGAGTCGGCGGAACTCAAACTTCGAGAATCGGAACTCACTTCCGCGCAGTTGCAAGCCATCCGATTCGAAAACGCGCGGCGACTGCTCGCCTAATTCCGCGAATTGAGCGAAGATGAGGATATGAATCCATCTCGAACGCCCGTCAAAGCCCACGTCAACCGTCGAACCTTTTTGGCCGCCACTTCCGCTACGGTGCTGGCGGGCGGGCTCGAAGTGCGTGGACAGTCTTCCGAAAAGCTCGCCGTGGAGGGGGGCCCGAAAGCGGTGCGGGCCGTCCCCAAATTGCCCCGTCGTTGGGGCGCGGCGGAACGCGCGCGGCTGGAAGCGCTGGTCGGGCAGGACACGCTGTTCTATTGGAAAGGGCCGCGCACCACCGCTTTCGTGGAACGGTTCCGGCAGGTTTGCCCGATGCAGCATGTCATGCCGTGTTCCTCAGGCACGGCGGCCCTGCACATAGCGGCGGCGGCGGCGGGGATCGGTCCGGGCGATGAGGTGATCACGTCGCCGATTACGGACATCGGGACGGTGATCGGCGTGATTTACCAGCAAGGGGTGCCCGTCTTCGCGGATCTCGGGCGGAGCACCTACAATCTCGATCCCGCCGACGTCGCGCGGCGCATCACGCCGAAGACCAAAGCGATCATTGCGGTTCACCTGTGCGGCAATCCCTGCGACATGGAGGCGCTCCGCGCCCTTGCGGATCGGCACAAGCTCATTCTGATCGAGGATTGCGCCCAGGCGTGGGGAGCGCGGCATCGGGGCCAGTCCATCGGAACGACCGGCCACCTGGCCTGCTGGTCGCTCCAGAATTCCAAGCATGTCACCTGCGGCGATGGCGGAGTCGTCGCCTCGAACGATCCCAAATTCGGCCCGCTGCTCCAGCGCTTCGGCGACAAGGGGATGGATCGCCTGCAACCCGGGCTGTTCCATCATTTCGCGACCAATTACCGGATCACCGAGGCGCAAACGGCCATCGCCGAAGCGCAATTGGAAAAACTGGAAGGCATCGCCGCGACGCGTTCAAAATTGGGAACACTGCTCAGCGACCAACTCCGGGGCGTGCCCGGCATCCTGCCCCACTCGGTGCATCCGGAGGATCGGTGCGTGTTCTGGTTCTATTTCCTGCGGATCGATCCCGCGGTGCTGACCTGTTCGCGCGCGCAGTTTCACAAAGCCCTGGCCGCGGAAGGCGTGGAATGCTCGGCCGGCTACATCCCGGTGCCTCTCTATGGGAATCCCGTCTTCCAGCAGCACGGCTTCTTTGCCGGCCGCTGGCCGGTCAAGGAGATGGGGCTAACCGCGATGGATTATACCAAGGTCTCCTGTCCCGAGGCCGAAGCGATTCTCCAGACCGGCCTGCGCCTGACGCTGCACGAAGCGATGACCGAGGAGTACATCCAGTCGGCCGCGACGGCGGTGAAGAAAGTCGCGCGCGCCTACCGGGCCTGAGGCGCCGAGCGACCCTGCTACCGGAAGAACATCCACCACACTGCCACCAGCATCGGCAGCATGAAGGGCAGGGCATACTTGAAGATGTAGCCGATAAAGCCCGGCACGGCGACCTTCTGGTGGTCGGCGATCGACTTGACCATGAAATTCGGCCCGTTGCCGATGTAGGTGCAGGCACCGAAGAAAACGGCTCCGATGCTGATCGCGACGATGTAATGGTTGAGGTGAGCCTGGCCGAGCAGGTAGGCAATCTCGACCTGTTCCAAGGTGGCGGATCGGGCGGCGATCATGGCAGGGTGGTACTGTTGCAGCGTTGCGAGCGTCGTGCGGATTTGTTCGGCATCCGGTCCGGCGATGGCTCCCCAGGACTCCCGCCCTTGTTGGACGAATTGCTGCACTTGCGTGGCGATATTCGGATCGATGAAGACCGAGAAAATCGCCGTCAGGAAACTGTAATAGGTGGGAGCATTGTCCAGGATGCTCGAGAGAATCCCCGATCCCCAGTAGAAAAAGGCCGGGGAAGTCATGCCGAAACTCTTGGCGTTGACTTGCAGCCAATCGAGCGCGGGCAGCATCGTCGAGAAAATGCCGACGAACAGAATCGCCACTTCGCGGATCGGCTCGAAATTGAACTGATTCGAGGTGTGGATGTGCTTGGGAGTGGCGAAGTAAGAGGCCACCGCGGCCGCGACCATCAGAGCTTCCCGGAGAAAGAGGGGGCGGTCGATGAACACCGCCGCCAGAATGACTCCGAGAAAGAGGACATTGATGCCGCCCCGGAAGGCCCATTGATCGCTGGGTTCAGCCATTTCTGCGCGCACCGCTTTCGGGGCCTTGAGATAATTCAGGTAGTCCACCACGAAGAACATGGCGAGGAGAATGCCGAGCCCGGTGAGCCACATCGGCCAGCAATGTTCGGCCACCCACCAAAAGGGAATTCCCTTCAAAAACCCGATGAACAACGGCGGGTCGCCGATCGGCGTCAGACACCCTCCGACGTTCGAAACCACAAAGATGAAGAAGACAATATGGTGCGCCGTGATGCGGTACTTGTTCATCCGGATCCAGGGCCGGATGAGCAACATCGAGGCGCCGGTCGTTCCCAGGACATTGGCGATCACCGCGCCGAACGCCAGAAACAGCACATTTTGCAGCGGCGTGGCTTCGCCCTTGACCGTGATGTGAATCCCGCCGGAGACGACGAACAGGGAGCCGATCAGCGCGATGAAACTGATGTACTCGTGGGCGGCGTGCCCCACCTTGTCCGTGCGGCCGAGGACGAAGACGTAGTAGATCAGGGTCACCGCGGCCAGCCCGAAGGCCACTTTGGGATAATGCCTGTGCCAGAAATGCCCGAAGAAGAGCGGGCCCAGGGCAATGGCGCCCAGCAGCGCCACGAAGGGCGCGATCATCCAGGGATTGGGCGTGACGACTGCGTGCTCCATCCGGCCATGCTCGCGCACCCCTCCGGCCCGCGTCAATCCTGTCCGCCGCCGGGAGAAATGGTTGACGCGCCGTCCCGTCTGCGCGTATCTCCGGTTGCCTCACTGTGTGGATGGAAGCCAGAGCTTTGCTTCGCCGGAAGTCGATTAAGTCAGGGCCCGCGAAGCGGCTGTGCCGAAGCTGGCGGGTCACGGCGCTGCCCATCCTGGCAGCCCTGGGATCGCTCGCGGTCCGGCAAGCGGAATTGCCGGCCCAAGTCCCTTACGAATTCTCCGCGGCGGCGGCGCCGCGGCTCGAACGAACTTTCGCGAGCATCACCCTCACCTACGACGTGGTCGAGGGGAAAGAGTACGAGGTGCAGGCGGCCGACGATCTGGGTGCGCCCGCCTGGCTGGCGCTGCCCGAAGCCCCGCACGATTCCGGCCGTGTCTCGGTGCCCGCCCCCGCGCCCGCCCGGTTCTTCCGGGTGCTGGAACAGCCAGGGTTCCAGCTCGTTCCCGCCCGGATCGAGGCGCATCAGGAATTTCGGACCAACGGAGTGGAGGTTTCCGTGCTCTCCCGCATTCCGGAAGCGCTGGCGGCGACGCTGGAAACCTTCGACGCGGCAGCCGGGGAGTGGAGAGTGCTGTCGGAGGATTATCGCGGTTTCGAACGCCTCTACTTCGAAGGCGCGCTCGATCTGCCTCCGCTGCGCTTGCAGGCGCGCCTGCGCGATCCGTTGCGGCTGTTCGAAGCCATCATGGTGGGAGGGCAGTCCAATGCGCTGCTCTACGACGACCTGGCCTATCCGGATAAGGCGGATTCGACCCTCTATGTCGACGCCAGTTTCCAGTATCGCGCGCCTTCCCGGCGCAATCCGGACGCTCCGGCGCTCTACAGCTACAACTTTGCCACGGCGGCGGCCATCGAACTCGCGGCGGCCGTGCCGCGCAAACGGCTGCTGATCCCCGTGGCGATCGGGGGAACCGCGCTCTCGCAGTGGCTGCCGGGTCCCAACCGTTTTGCGATGTCGAGCCTCTTCGGCCAGGCGAATGTTCGGTGGGCTCTCTCCGCGCCGCAGGGGCTGGCCGCCATCTGGTGGTATGGCCACGAAAGCAGTGCCAGCGTGCTGGGCAACGCCACCTATCAGCAGGACTGGGCCGCGCTCGTGGCAGCTTGGCGTGAAGAAGCGGGACCGGTCCCGATAATTCACGCCCAGGTGGGCCGGGCCTTGAATGAGGCCCAGAATGCCCAGATGCACATCACCGCCGAGCACCAGCGCCGCCTCGAAACCAACTGGCCCGGCCATCATCTGGTCGTCACGTTCGATCTGCCGCTGGCCGATCACGTTCATCTCTCCGCCGAGGCTTACGAAATCCTCGGCGGCCGCTTCGCCCTGGCCATGCGCCAGCATGTTTATGGCGAGCCGGTCGATGGGACGGGACCGCGCCCGCTCGGGGCGGAATTTGTCTCGCCGAACCGCGACCGGGTGCTGGTCCGGTTTTCGACGGCGATCAATTCGAGCCTCGAGGGATATCACGGCCAATTCCGCGTGTTCGAGGAGGGCCGTCTGTTGGACATCGCATCGGCTGAGCGGGACAAATCGGGCGCCGGGGTGCTCCTGCAATTGGCCGGCGCCACGGTCGGCCCTTGCACGGTCGACTATGGCGCCGCGGCTTCCGCCCCGGTGGATCAATACCTGACAAATGTCGTCCGGGGGCCGAACGGACTTCCCTCGCCCCGCTTCGGCCCGATTCCGGTGGCCGGCCCGCCAGCTCCTGAACCGCCGGAGAATGATCCGATCGGTCCGGCAGCCCCTCCGGAGTGAAGCAGACTTTATTCTAATCAGAATCATTCCAGCTAATGTGGACGATGAATCGCGGTGAAGACATCTTTCTCGTGGCGATGGCACTGCTTCCCCTGCTCGTGGTGTGGGCGTTCAATCGATGGTCGAAGAAACGGCGCCGCGAGGATCCGGTTGGGACAAGGGCTCTTGGCCCGGGGGTTCTTATCCAAGCTTTGGCCGATTCTCCTGATTGGTGTGCTTTTTAAATTGTACAGAATTGTCGCTGATTTCTGGAAATAAACAGACGGCGGCAGGCATTGGCGCGGCACGGCCCGTTGTAGCGCGGTTTGACATGGCGTACGGGGTGTGGACAGTGTAGTGGCACATGGAGTGCGTATGAAAACTCTCTTGGCGGCGGTCATGATCGGGATCGGTGGGGCGGGGTTGAACCTGGCGAGCGCGCAGGAGAAACCGGCGGCCGGCGGAAAGCCCGTTGCCGAAGGGAAAGAAGCTGCCGAAGGCGTCAAGCTCGAGACCACGGTCAAGCAAGAGGCCGAGCGGCGCCTTGAGGAGCGCCAGCGGGCCGTGAAAGCGCTGGAGAAACCGGGCGTGACCTACAGCGGATTCCTGATGGACGTGCGCCGGGCCGAGAGCAAGAAAAAGTTCTTCAGCCTGCGCCAGCCGGTCGATCCCAAGAGCGACTATAAAAACATCCTTTACGAGGACCGCTCGCCCCGAGCCCGCGGATTTCTGTTCTTCTCGATCGATTTCTGAAGTCTGCGTCAGCGCAGAGTGGCGAGGGCCTCCAGCAACTGGGCCTGCACGTACTTTTCCTGATCGCCCTCGCCGATACGCTGTCCATCCCAGGTGCGGACGTAAAACGTATCGATGGCCGCGCCGCGTTCGGTGAGGACTTTCGCCAACTGAATATCCAGCCCGAGATTCGCCATTTTCTGCGAAATGACGTAGAGCAACCCCACGCGGTCTTCCGTGGAGATCTCGATTACCGTGTTGGTCTGCGAGGCTTGGTTGTCGAGATGGATCGTGGTCGGCAGGCGCTCCCCTTCGTGCGCCTGATACGCGGCCGCCTGGCGCGCTTGCTTGCGGATGAGCGACGGCAGATCGACGGCTTTTCCGGTTAACACATCCACGAGAATCTTCTCGAAGAGTTCCTTCCCTTCCTTTTTGGCCAGGGAGGCACCCTTCGCGTCCGTGATGTAAAACGTATCGAGGATCACGCCGTCGGTGCGGGTGAAGATTTGCGCGGAGAGGATGTTGAAGCCGGCGGCGCTGAGCGATCCGGCGATCTTGGCGAAGAGCCCTCCGCGATCCCAGGTGCAGATATGCACCGAAGTGTAGCCGCGGTCCGGCTCGTTATGCCACGTCACCACCGGTTCCAGCGCCTTGTCTTCCTCGCTTAATTGCAGATGCATGAAGCGATGCGCGAGGGTGAGATCGGAGGCAATCTCCTTGGCCGAGTGGATATGGAAATAGCGCGGCGGCAAATGCGTGAAATGCGCGTCGATCTCATCCGGGCTGAATGTGTGGGGAAGCAGAGCCCGCACCGATTCCCGGAGCAGCTCCGCCTGTTTTTGCTCGGAGGAATCGCGCGCCCCGCCGAGGAACGCTTCGGTGCGGGCGTAGAGGGTCCACAGGAGCGAGTCCTTGAAACTGTTCCAAAGCTGGTCGCTCGTGCCCATCGCGTCGGCCACGCTGTGGAGCGTCAACATGCGCAAGTTCTCGCGGCTTTGCACCTGCTCGGCGAAGTTCTCGATCACGGCCGGGTCGTCCATATCCCGCCGTTGGGAGATCTGGGCCATCAGCAGGTGATTCTCGATCAGGAGGCGCAAGCTGTGGGCGGTGCTGCCATCCAGCTTCCAGCGCTGCGCGATCGAAAGCGAAAGCCGGCCGCCGGCCTCGGAGTGGTCGCCGCCGGAGTCGGCTTTGCCGGCATCGTGCAGGAGCAGCGCGAGGTAGAGCACGAAAGGGCGCTCGACCTGGTGGAACAGCTCGGTGTACCGCGCCAGCGCGGGATCGCCGCCGGACCCGATGCGGTCCAGCTTTTCGAGACAGACCAGCGTGTGCTCGTCGGTGGTGTACTGATGGTAAAACTCGTGCTGCACCAGGCAGGTCAGCCGGCCGAATTCGGGGATGAATTTGCCCAGCAAGCCGATTTCGTGCATCGCCCGGAGGATCGGGGCGACATTCCCGCGCTGGTTCAAAATCTCGAGAAAGGTGTGATGGACGTGCGGGTCCGATGCGAAGGCCCGATCCGCCAGGCGCAATTCGTTGCGGATGGCCTGGGCGAGGTCGGGATGCAGCTTCACGCGCCGTTGCTGCATGTGGAGAAAGAGCCGCATCAACCGCCGCGGCTGTTCCTTGAAACTCCGCGTGGTCTCGGAGATCTGGCCGTTTTCGATGACGAACCCGTCCACCGTCTGCCGCGTCGATCGGGTGGTGCCCCGCCGGATGAAGGCCGCCAGGCGCGGGAAGCGCGTCGCCTTCGGCAGCAGGGCCAGCCGCTCCTCGATCGTCCGCGTGATCAGGTAGACATTTCGCAAGTGGGTGTAGACCACGCGCATGAACTGCTCCACGCGCACGCTGGGAGAGCGCTCCGCATAGCCGAGGCCGGTGGCCACCGCCGGCTGCACGCTCTTGGTGAGGACATCCACCGCGCGCTTCGCCGTGTAGTGCAGCTCGTTGCGGGTGCGCAGCAGGAAATCGTAGGCGGTATCCAACTGCTTGCGTTCCGCTTCGCGGATCAGCCCGCGTTGTTGCAACTCCGCGAGGGAGCGGACGCGATACTTGAAGAAGGCCATCCAGAGCAGATTCTGGTAATCCCGCAATCCGCCGCATCCATTCTTGATGTTCGGTTCCTGCATCAAGGGGGAATTGCCGAATTTGGCCCGGCGGGCGGCTTGATCCAGCAGACGCAGCGCGATGTAATCGTCGTCCTGCTCCCGCACGCACCGCGCCAGTACGCTGGCCTGCATGCGGTCGAACAACGCGGCGTCCCCCACCACCCGCCGCGCCTCGATCAGCGAGGTCTTGCTCTGCATGTCGCTGTTCGCGATATGCACGCAATCTTGCACCGTGCGCACCGAATGCCCGACCTTGAGCCCCAGATCCCAGAGCGTGTAAAGCAGCGCATCGGTCAATGTTCCGATGGGCCCCTTCTTCTTGCCGGTTCCGTTCAGGTCGCCGGTATGCAAGAACATGATGTCGATATCGCTAAACGGATTCAGTTCCGCTCGGCCGTACCCTCCGATCGCGATCAAAGCGAATGGCCCCAGCTCGTCCTTCGGCTCGGTGAGCGATTTCACCACCGGTTCGAGGATGTACTGCAGCAGCACGTCCAGCAGCGCCGACCGCGCCCGGCAGACCTCCCGCCCTCCCGCGCCGGCGCGATGCACCATGCGGAGCCGTTCGTGTTCGAGCTTCAAAAACGCCTTGTACCGGGGAATTTCCTCCCGGGGCAGCCGGTTGGGCGGCAGCACCAGGCGCGTTTTGGCGTCTTGCTCGATTTTCTCCGCGAGGGTTGGCATCGTCTCGCCGCAGGGTAGTGGCGGAGGGACCGCGAAGGCAAGCAGCCGCTGGACCGCTGGAGTTGCCTGGTTTTGCGTTGCTTCTGGTTTTGTGGTGCGCGACCCTCGCCATCCATGAAAGCCCGCCAGCAGCCCGGTAAACTCAGGCTCCTTCCGCTGGAGCTTAAGATTTGGCGCCGGTTTCCAGCCATGTTTGGCCGATTTAGATTAACCCCATGAGCTGGTTTCAATTGGATCCGTCCGCCCTCGCCGCCCGGGCTCGGACAGCGGGTGCCAGGGTGCCGTCATTAACGGAATCCCTCTGCCGCGGAACCATCGGTTTTACCGTGGTCAGCATCGCGGGGTTCGTGCCTTGGGCCGTCTTCGGCCGGTGGTTTTATCGCCACTCCGGCGAAGTGGGAATGTACATCGCCTGTGCGGCGCTTTTCATCGGGTTGAGCGGGCCGCTGCTCCATCGCTTGATTATCGGTCCCGGCTCGATGTCGCGGTTTTACAAAGTGTTCGGCCTGGCCTTTGCGGTTTACTCCGTGGGGTGGATCGCCGGTTGGATGCTCCTGCGTGGGCATCCCGGCAGCCTCGCGGGATTGCTGGCCGGCACGGTGGCGATGGGCTGGATCCTGGTCGCCGCCTTCGAGGCCAAGGGCGTCTTCCTGAAAGTGGCTGGCGTGTTGTTCGTCTCCAATGCCGCCGGCTACTTTATCGGGGGCGTAGTGGAGGCCGCGCTCATCCGTCAGGTTCCGCTCGCCGCCAAGCTCTCCTGGGGGTTGTTTTACGGCTTGGGATTCGGAGCTGGGCTCGGCTACGCCTTTTACGCCTGCCAGGCCCGTGCCCGGGAGCTGCTGGCCTCACTTGCCACCCGGACGGCGGGATAGGCTACACAGGCTGACGAGCGCCGCAGGTGCAGATGCGAGGCGCGAACGCGGGAGGATGCCCGCCGTGGCCTCTGACCCAGTGAGCAACGAAGCAGATGCGCCTGCGCCGCCGCCAGAATTTGTCGCTTATCCCGCCGTCCGGGTAGCAAGGCGTGATTTCCGAGTGGTTCGCTCCAGAATTCACCGCCATTCTCCACAACTCACCACAATTCACCACTCATTCTCCACTGGCCTTTTCGGCCTGAATATCAGACGCAAGATGCTGATCTTCAACATATTGCATTCTTGAATCCCGGTGTTTTTGTCTGCGATTCACCACCATTCACCACTCAAAATCCATTTCATTCTCCACCACCACTCCAGTCCATGCCGTTCGGGCCTTTCGTCCGAACGCGCCATTCCAGCAACTCCGTTTTCTTCGATTCTCAGGTGTCTTGACTCTCGGCTTGCCCCCCTCCGAAGCGGCGTTGCGAAAAAGCTTTACAACGAATTTGCCGCTCTGCGACACTCGACGCCGAACCACGTTTTGCAAAGCAAACGGATTAGAACGAACTAGCTTATGAACATCAAACGAATCACGCGTCTGCTGATCGCGGCGGCCTGCCTCGGTCCAGTGGCCTTGCGTGCCAACGACATCGAACCTACCAAGGAGCGCTACAAGGCGCCCCGTCCCGACGCCGCCATCGTCCTTGATGGCAATCTTCAAGAATGGTCCGGCCCCGGCGTTTTGACCGATCCGAAATTCGCCCTGCCCAAAGGCTCCGGCGCGGGCGGTCGTTATGTGCTTTTCGAAGAGTATAGCGGCGGAACTTGGAGCGGCCCGGCCGACCAGACCTCCTCCGTCCAAGTGGCGTGGGACGAAGGTGCCGTCTACATCGGCATCGTCGTGACCGACGACTACCACGAAAACGCCGCCGTGAGCGCCTGGAACGGCGATTCCGCCCAAATCATGATCGCCAGCGGCGACCGTTCCTCGCAAACCGCCCTTTATAATTACGCGTTGGGTGGCATCGAGGAGGAGCTTTCCCCGGATACGATCATTATGCACGAAGCCGGCCCCGGCGGCACCGAAGCCGTCGTGCGCCGCGATACGGTCAAGAAAAAGACGTACTACGAGATCAAGATGCCGGCCGCCTCGATGGGCTTCAGCGCCTTCAAGGTCGGCGACAAGTTCGGCCTCGGCATGGCCATCAACGATGGCGACGCCGAAGAAGGCCAGAACGGCCAGCGCGGTTGGGGCGGCTTGGGCGCCCACGCCTTGGTCTTCGGCAAGTCTCCGTCCGAGACCGCTGAAATCACCCTGGTGGAAACGTCCGTCACGGTCACCAGCCTGGGCATCGGCACCGAAGTGCTCCTGGGCGGCGACCTGACCGACCCGGAGAACAACGGGAATGAAACGGCCGGGGCCGGTGATACTTCCTGGAATTGGAAGAGCATCAGCGCAAGTAACAAGCCAAACTTCGGTTCTCCGGAAGGGGCCTTCAACATCTTCGATAACACTCTCGGCGGTGGCGATGCCAAGTGGTGCTGCGACGACGCGACAGATGCCTCTCCTGCCTGGGTGGCGGTCGAATTTCCGCGTGCCGTTAGCCTGACCCATTTTACCATCAGCTCGGCCAACGATACTCCGGGCCGTGATCCCTACCGCTTCCAGATTCAGGGTTCCGACGATGGCACCACTTGGTACCCGATCTACAGCCGGAACAACAACGATGAGTCGCTCTGGACGGATCGCCTCGAAGTCCTCCGCTTCGACCTCGACCTGCCGAGCGTGGCCTACAACTGGGTTCGTTACATCGCCTACCACACGCCGGAACCGCTCCATCAATTGGGCGAAATCGAGTATTTCGGCAACTACGTCGGCGACACGATCTTCGTCGCGGGCTTCGAGAGCGGCATCAACTTCTTCCGCCTCCGCATCCGCGACAATGGGGCCTCCGTGCTGAACCCCGCCTCCCTCAAGCTGAAGATCGATGGCGTCGATATCGCCGCCGTCACGCCGACCAAGGATGGGGTCGAAACGACCTACAACTTCACCCCGGCCAGCCCCTACGCTTCGGGTGTCGAGCACACCTACGAGGTTGAAGTCACCGACAATTCCGGTGTGACCGTCCGGGATGCCGGCCGGTTCACCACGCCGCGCTATGCGCTTCTTACGGCAGCCGACAAAGCCACGCCCGATACGAGCAAGCCCGGCTTCATCTTCAATGTGCACCAGAACGCCGCCTTTCAGGCGAATAACAACACCCGCCCGGTTCAACAATTGGCCGGTCTGCTCGGTGTGAACCACGTCGATGTGACGGTGCAAGGGCCGGCGCTCGCTCCGGGTGTCCCAGGCGCGAATGACCGCGCGGCGGTCCGTTACGAGATTCCGACTGTTATCAACCTCAGCCAGACGGCTGATGAAGCTAACGGCAACGCCACGCCCGACGAACAGATGCCCGGTATCCCGGGCATCGAAGGGTTGGCGGACGGCATCGCCGCCGAAATCATCACGTACGTGGAACTGCCTGCAGGCGTCACGACGATGATCGTCAACAGCGACGACGGCTTCCGCACCACCACCGGTCTCCTGGGCGACGCGTTCAAGGAACAGCTCGCGGGCGAATTCGTTGGCGGCCGCGGCGCTTCCGACACTCCGTTCACCATCTTCGTGGATAGCGCAGGCGTCTATCCCTTCCGCACCATCTGGTATGAAGGCGGCGGCGGAGCCAATATCGAAATCCTCACGGTCGCGGCCGACGGCGTAACCAAGGTGCTTGTCAACGACACGGCGAACGGCGGCGTCAAGGCTTATCGCGCCGCGCAGACCGGTGCCACGCCGACCAAAGTCACCAGCGTGTCGCCGCTGCCTGGCCAGGTGGAGACCGCGCCGGATGCCACCATCACTCTCGTGATCGAGAATGGCACGCCGGCCCTCGACGCCGGTTCGATCCGGCTTTCGGTCAACGGGGGTTCCGTCACGCCGACCGTCAATACGGTGGGCTCGACCACCACGGTCTCCTACAAGCCGGCCGCCGGCTTCCCGGTGCCGAGCAACAACAGCGCCACCCTCGAATTCACCGCGGGCACCCCGCGTTCGCATACGTGGACCTTCCGCGTGCCGCCGCTCACCAAGGACAAGGTGGCCGCCATCCCCGGCTACATCACCGGCACGGCCGCCTACTCTCCGGATCAGGGCGGGCGCACCGGCACCGCGGGCGACTACTCGATGCTGTTCGGCTCGGGTGGGGCGGGCTCGGTCCACGTCACCGCTTCGGATCTGCTGAATAATGCGGCTTCCGGCGACGAAATGACCATCGCCTTCTGGCAGAAGCGCACCGATGTCTCGAACGGTTCGAGCTTCTGGATCAACTCGCTGGCCTCCGCGGGCGACCGCGCCTTCCAGGCCCATGCGCCGTGGGGCGATAGCACCATCTACTTCGATACCGTCGGTTGCTGCGATGGCTCGAACCAGCGCATTAACGCCAACATCGCGGACTTCCCCGCTTACTCGGGCGATCCGACCTGGTGGAACACCTGGCGCCACTTCGTCTTCTCCAAGAAGGCGGACGTGAAGAACATCTGGATCGACGGCCAGAGCTTCCTCGTCGGCTCCAGCGCCAACGTGCTGCCCCTCGACCTCACCGATCTCGTGATCGGCGGCGGGCCCGGCATTGCCGACAATATCCTGCACGGATATCTGGACGACTTCGTCATCTACAACGGCGAGCTGACCGAAGCGCAGGTGCAAAGCCTCGCGGGCGGCGCCGCCCCGGGCACCGTCCCTGGCTTGCTCGCGCACTGGGACTTCAATGATGTTCCGGTCGTCAACCCGAATCCGCCCACGCTGTCCGTCGCGCGCAACGCGAATGGCAGCCTCACGGTTACCTTCGAAGGCGTCCTCGAAATCGCCGAGAAGGTCGATGGGCCTTACACGGTCCTGCAAGGTGTGACCGGATCGCTGACGATCGCGCCGGATACGGCGGCCCGCTTCGCGCGCGCCCGCCGGCCCTAATCGATTCCGCGCCAACTAGCGCTTGATTCGCAGAGAGGCCGGACGCAAGTCCGGCCTCTTTCTTTCCAGCGGGAAGCATCCGATCCCAACCCGGGCTGCCGCCGCGTTCGCCTCACCGGCGCCGCATCGGTGGTCCGTTCGGTTGTCTTCCCCAGCTCACTGCATGAACTCCGCGATGACCACCGTCGGGAGCATCGGGGCGCTCCTCTTGAGTTTGGCGTCCCTTTCCGCGACCGGCGCTCAACTTGCCGCTGTCGGCGCGGCGCTGCCGGACATCTCCTCGCCAGCCAAAGCCGGTTTTACCCGCTTGGCTTCGACGGACACCGGCCTCCTGTTTACCAATGTGCTCGACGCCTGGTCCAGCGCCGCCAATCGGACCTTGGAGAACGGCAGCGGCGTGGCGGCGGGCGATTACGACAACGATGGCCGCCCCGATCTCTTCTTCGCCAGCCTGCGCGGCGAGAACCGGCTGTTCCGCAATCTGGGCGGCTGGAAGTTCGAGGATGTCACGGCGCGAACGCCGCTCGCCCTGCGAGGCGTTCCGTGCCGGGGAGCCGTCTTCGCCGATCTGAACGGGGACCGGGCGCTCGATCTCCTCGTTTCCGCCACCGGCCGCGGCATCTTCTGCTTTTTAAACGACGGCCAGGGCGCGTTTGCCAACGCCACCGCCCTCGCCGGCACGACGAACCGTCTCGGCGCGATGACCATGGCCCTCGCCGATATCGATGGCAACGGCACGCTCGATCTCTACCTCGCCACCTACCGCACCGATGACATTCGTGACCGGCCGCCGGTCACCGTGCGGTACGTGAACGGCAAGCCGATGGTCCCTCCCGAGTTCGCGGGGCGGCTCGTGTTCGTCGATGGCAACATGCGCGAGTTGGGCGAGCCGGATGTCTTCTACCTGAACGATGGGCGCGGCCGGTTTGCACCGCTGGCGTGGGAAGGAGGCCGCTTTCGCGACGAGCAAGGCCGGCCGCTCGGCGGCCCGTCGCTGGATTGGGGCTTGAGCGCCGCGTTTCGTGATGTGAACGGCGATGGCGCGCCCGATCTCTACGTCTGCAACGACTACAGCAGCCCCGACCGCTTCTGGTTGAACGACGGCTCCGGCTCCTTCCGGTTGGCGCCCGGCGTCGCCCTCCGCCACACGAGCGAGAATTCGATGGGGATCGAGTTCGCGGATGTCGATCGCGATGGCCACCTCGATTTCTTCGTCACCGACATGCTGGCGCGCGACTATGCGGCTCGCAAACGCCAGATTCTGGCCCAGACCAGCCCGCCGATTCCTCCCGGCGAGATCGCCGAGCGCCCGCAGTTCATGCGGAATTCCCTCCAGCTCAATCGCGGAGACGGCACGTTTGCCGATCTGGCGGATCTCTACGGGGTCGCGGCGTCGGAGTGGTCCTGGCAGCCTATATTTCTCGATGTCGATCTCGACGGCTTCGAGGATCTGTTGATCCCGTCGGGGCACACGCGCGATACGCAGGATCTCGATGCCACGCAGCGCATCCGCGCGCTTCCGCACCCTCGTCCGAATACCACCGATCCCCGGGTCATGCAGGAATCGCTCACGCGCGACATCATGGCGCACGCGCCCATGTACCCGGAACTCCGTTCGCCGATCGTCGCCTTCCGCAATGTCGGCGGGCAGCGGTTCGAGGAGGTCACGGCGGTTTGGGGGACGGGCGACCTGGGAGTGCATCAAGGCGCGGCCCTCGCGGATTTCGATGGCGACGGCGATCTCGATCTCGCGGTGAACAACCTCAACGCCGCCGCCGGGTTATATCGCAACGATAGCCCCGCTCCCCGGATCGCGGTTCGTTTGCGGGGCCAGCCGCCGAACACCCAGGGCATCGGCGCGCGCGTCGAAATCCGCGCTCCCGGCTTGCCGATGCAGCAGCAGGAGATGCTCTCCGGCGGACGTTACCTGTCCGGATACGATGCTCAACTCGCATTTGCCGCCCCCGCTCAGGGGCCGATCGCGCTTCAGGTTCGGTGGCGGAGTGGCCGCCTGACGTCGCTGACCAATGCTCAGCCGAATCGGCTCTATGTCGTCGATGAAGCCGATTCGGCCGCACGGGATGAGACGCCTGCCCCGTCGCGTCCCGCGTGGTTCGAGGATCGCACCGATCGCCTGGCCCACCGGCATCGCGAAATTTCATTCGACGATTTCCAACGGCAACCCGGGCTCCCCCGCAAGCACAGCCAGGCCGGTCCCGCGCTGGCTTGGTTCGATGCCGATGGGGATGGCCGGGACGATCTGCTCGTCGGCAGTCTGCCTCCGGCCCTGTGCCGCAATCTCGGGGATGGGCGGTTCGCTCCGCCTCAGGATCTTTTCGGCCCCGGCGGCGAACTGGCCGGGATCGTGGCCATGCGGCTCGGGCCTGACCGGGCCGTGTTCCTCGCCGGGATGGCGAACTACGAATCACGGCGCACGAATGCTTTCGCGATGCTCGAATACGATCTCGCCTCCGGCAAACCCACCGTGGGCATTCCTGCTTCCGAGGCGTCGACCGGCCCGCTGGCTCTCGCGGATTTCGATGGCGATGGCGATCTCGATGTGTTTCTCGGTTCCCGTGTCTTGCCCGGCCGTTATCCGGAGCCGGTGGCTTCGTTCCTTTATCGCCATCATCAGGGCGCCTGGGTGCCGGATCCGGCGGCCGGGCAGGCCTTGGCGAATGTCGGGCTTGTCGCGGGCGCGGTCTGGAGCGACCTGAATCTGGATGGTTTTCCCGAGCTGATTCTGGCGTGCGAATCGGGGCCGATCCGGGTGTTTGGCAATCGAGGGGGGGTGCTGTCGGATGCCACCGCCGCCTTTGGCTTGGCGGAGTTCACCGGCTGGTGGAGCGGTATCGCGACCGGCGATTTCGATGCGGATGGCCGTCCCGATCTGCTCGTGGCCAATTGGGGCCTGAATTCGCCCTATGCCGCCGGCCCGGTGCGAGTCGACTACTGGGGCGGAGCGCGCCGGGTGGCGACGAGTCTGATCGAGTCCCTTCCCGATCCGGCCCGCGGGATGTTCGTCCCGCGTGAACGGATCGATGTGCTCAATCTGGCGCCGCTTTATGCCCGCTTCGGCTCGCACCGGGAGTTCAGCGAAGCCGGGATCGACCAGGTGGTCGCCGCGTTGCAGACTCCCACCACCCGGCTCGAGGCGCGCCACCTGGCGGTTACGATGTTCCTGAACCGAACGAATCGTTTCGAGGCGCGGGTGCTGCCCGCCGCGGCCCAATGGGCTCCGGCGTTCGCCGTGTGCGTGGCGGATTTCGACAATGACGGCTTCGAGGACGCTTTCCTGGGGCAGAATTTCTTTCCCGTTCGCCCCGAGCAGCCCCGGCTGGATGCGGGACGCGGGTTGATTTTGCGCGGCGATGGACAGGGCGGCTGGCAGCCGGTGCTCGATTCCGGGCTCGCCATTTACGGCGAACAACGGGGGGCGGCGGTCTGCGACTACGATGGCGACGGGCGGACGGACCTGGCCGTGGCGCAGAACGGCGCGGCCACCACGCTCTGGCAGAACCGCACGGCGCAGGCCGGGCTGCGCGTGCGGCTCCGAGGTTCGCCGGCCAATCCGCATGCTGTCGGCGCCGCTCTCAGGGTGCGGACCGGGTCCACCTGGGGGCCGGCGCGGGAGATTCAGGCCGGATCTGGCTACTGGTCGCAGAACAGTGCCGTGGCGGTGCTGGGCAGCCGGGCTCAGCCGGAGGAATTGGAAGTGCGCTGGCCCGGCGGGAAAGTAACCCGGCAGGAGATCCCGCCCGGAGCGCGGGAGATTCAGGCCGCTCTCGAGTAGCGGGTTCGAAACGCTATTGGGGGACGGGCGGGGGCGGCGGCTCGCCCGCGACCAGCCGGCGGATGGCGGCGCGCTGCTGCATCTCAACCTGCTCGATGGCGGCGAGGCGTTCCTCCTCGCTCAGCGTGGCATCGACGCGCAGCCGCTGCATTTCCTCGGCGGTGACGCGGTTGACTTCGAAGATCGGCAGGACTTTTTCCGGCGGGGCTCCGCTCGATTCGGCTTGCTCCTGCGCTTCGCGGAAGAGGGGGTTCTGGGTCATCTGGTAGAGCGGGTAGCGCTCGGGACCGAGGGCCTGGCGGATCGCCTCATCCTGAATTTTTTGGATATCCGCCCGCCGTTTCAGGGTGGCTTCGTCGTTGCCGGAGAGGAGCGAGAGCTGCTGGTCGTAGGGATCGCGGGCGCGGAAGATCGAACGGAATTCCTCGGCGTCCGCGCCGAAGCCGCGCAATTGCTGGCGCAGAGTCTCCGAGCCGGAGGAGAAGCGGAGGAGATACTCTTCCATGGCCTCGGGGCTCAGGCGTTTGGACAAGTCGTCGCGGCTCTGTTG
>CAYZKY010000038.1:0-40244 GCA_964478815.1 uncultured Verrucomicrobiota bacterium | reverse complement strand
GGCAGCCCCATGCTCGCCGAGAGATCGTACGGCCCGATGAACACCCCATCGATCCCGTTCACCCGCAGGATGGCGTCCAGATTCCGCACCGCCGTCCGATGCTCGATCTGCACGATCAATGCCACCGTCTCGTTCGCGTTCGCCCCATACTCCTCGATCCGAGCCCCGAACCCCGTCGACCGGCTGATCCCCAGCCCGCGCGACCCCACCGGCGGCAACTTCGCGAACGCCACCGCCCGGCGCGCCTCCGACGCCGTGTTGATTTGCGGCACGATCACCGCTTCGCACCCCGTATCCAGCGCCTTCTTGATCCACGCGCCGTCGCACGCCGGCACCCGCACGCCGCACGCGCAATACGGGGCCGCCGCTTGTGCGAGCCGCTGCACATCCGGAAAGCCCAGGCACCCGTGCTCCAGGTCGATCATCAGCCAGTCGTACCCCGCCTGCCCCAGCACCTCCGCCACCTCCGTCGCGGGCGTCGTCACGATCGTCCCCACCAGGGGCGGCCCCGCCCGCAACCGTTCCTTGAATCCCACGCGCTCCACATCCAGTTCCATGCCCATTTCCATGCCTCGCTCCTATCGCGCGATCTTCAACACCCGGTGATTGTAACTATCCGCGATGTAAATCGTCCCATCGCGATGCACCGTCACCCCATGCGGTCCGCTCAACTCCGCTTGCAACGGCGGGCCGCCCAAGCCCGCGCTCCCCTGCTTCCCCGTGCCCGCCACCCGCACCACCCGCCCTTCCTTGGGCAGATACCGCCGGATGACGTGATTCGACTCATCCGCGATCAACACGCTCCCATCCCGGTCCACGCACAAATGCTTCGGCCCCCGAAAAGTCGCCTCCAGCGCCGGCCCGCCATCCCCGCTCAAGCCCGCCTGGCCCGTCCCCGCGACCGTGCGAATTCGTCCCGCTGCGTCCACCAGGCGCAACGCATGCCCGCCCCGCTCCAGCACGTAAAAACTGCCGTCGCCCAGCGGCGCGACCGCCCGCGGGTCCACCAGCGGGGCCGAAGTCGCCTCCGCTCCGTCCCGCGGCACTCCCTTTTCGCCATTGCCCGCCACCGTCGTCACCACGCCGCTCGCCAGCTCGATCTTCCGCACCCGCCGATTCTCGATATCCGCCACGAACAGATTCTGGCCCGCCGGATCCAGCGCGATCTGGATCGTGCTGCTGAAGTCCGCCGCCGCCGCCAGTCCCCCATCTCCGCTGAACGCCTTCCGCCCCATCCCCGCGATGGTCGAAATCTGCCCCGTCCGGCCGTCGATCCGCCGCACCCGGTAATTAAACGAATCCGCCAGCAATAAATCTCCTGCCGCCGTGATCGCCAGATTGTGCATGCCGTTGAAGAGCGCCTGCGCCGCCGGCCCGCCGTCGCCCGCGAAACCCTTCTCGCGCCGCCCGGCCACCACGGTCAGCACCCCTGCCCCATCCACCTTCAACACGCGCTCCCCCTCCGCCATCTCCACGATGAACATGTTCCCGGCGGCATCGAACGCTACGCCGAAAGGATTCCTGAGCGTGGCGTGCGTGGCCGGCACGTTCGAAACCCCGGGCCCCCCGCCGGCCACGAGCACCATCCGCTCCGCCGCGGGAGCCACCCAGGCGCCGATGGATAAACCGAAAGCGGCCCCGATCCCGACCGTGAGAAACCACGTAAAGGCGTTGCGCATAGATCTTGGTGCCGCCGTGTTACCGCAAAGGCCTGCCCCCGCGAAAGCGGAAAAAAGCCAAGGAGTGCGATTATTCGGGGCGGGCCGTGGAGGTGAAGGCGAAGCCGACAGCCGGAGGGGACCGTCGAACCGTTTTCGGTCAGGGTGGGCGGGGGTGGAGGTTGGGGTGATTCGGGTGGTGGAAATGTAGACTTCCTGGGCGACGAGCAGGGGGTTGGAAAGGCTTAAGGACGGGTCATTTTGCGCGCAGGAAGTCCTATTTACGCGGGTTTCGTGAGGGTCGGCGAGCAGGCTTGGCGGTGGCAGGACGGGGTGCGCCGGGAGGGGGGCGACCAGGGCCATTCGGGCCTGGGACATCCCTCCGGGGCTCTTCCCGGAGGAAGGGGCACGGCGAGGCGGCGGGGTCGCGCGGCGAAGAATCGGAACAGGAGGGGCGAAGATTTCGCGCCTGTTGTTCGGAATCGATCCGGGCGACCGCGAGTTCGGGTTCGCGATCATGGAGTATGGATACCGCCGGGGAGGCGGAGGCGCAAGGGGAGGTCTTTTTTTTGCCGGGCCGTTGGGAAGGAGGGGGCGAAGCCAGACAACTGCCCGAGAGCCTGCCTGAATCATCGCACCCGAAAGCCAGCCACCGGGACGGTTCGCCCCGCCAAAAATGAAACGGGTGGAGGTTAACCTCCACCCGCGAAATCGTTCTGAAAAAACCGGCGCTCTACACCGCCCGCGGCGCGCTCTTGCGCCACGTCCGCTTCGCCGGCTTCTGCACCAGCCCCTTCTTGATCGCCGACGCCGACACGCGGATGTACTTTACCTGCCCGTCCACCACCGCTTTCACCCGTTGCAGATTCGGCAAGAAGCGCCGTTTCGTGATGGCCGTGACGTGCGTCCCGATCCCACCCTGCTTCTTGGCTTTACCACTCCGCCAGATGATGCTGCCCTTGATCGGGCCCTTTCCAGTTAACTCACAAATCTTGGCCATAACACTTCTCTTTCCGAAAAGCCGTAAACTCTAGCCGCAACCCGCCCCCGCGCAAGCCCTATTTTCGACAAATTCACCGCCGAGCGATCTCCAAACGGGGGCGTGCCAAGATGCGCCCACGAGGAATGCTCAGGTATAGAATTCGTTAACCTCGCGGCGGAAGAGGGCGGTGAGTTTGTCGCGGAAGAGGAGGGCGGCTTCGCGATAGGAGTCCAAATCGCGAGCATACTCATGGTGCTCGTGGAGGAGGCGGCTGACGGCGAGGAGTTCGGAGACGCTGAGGACGGCCTGGTCGATCATCTCGAGAAGGCTGGCGAGTTCCGTGCCGGCGTTTCCCTTATTGATGGCGCGGATGCGGCGCTTGAGCTGGATGACCCGGTAGTGGGGCCCGAGGGAGCGATCGTTGCAGCACTCGAGGAGGGCGGCTTCGGTATCGGGGTCCTGGTTTTCGCCGAGAGCGAGGGCGAAGAGGGCGCGCGGGGTATTGAGAATGCGGACGGCGGCGACGCGCTGAGGAGCGTCGGCGGGCGGAGTGATTTCGACGGTGGTCTCGTGCTCGGCGCGAACGAGGCGGCCCGAGCGGTTCCACTCGACGCGGACGCGGACGCGGTGCGTGCCCTCGCGGCCGAAGAGGGGGCCGAGGTTGCCGCGGAGCAGGGTCATGGTATGGCACTGGCTGTGGCCGGGCTTGAGTTCCCCGGGGAATTGACGGGATTCATCGGCGCTGCGGAGGAGGGCCTCGAAGGGATTGCTCTTGCCGCGAGGGTCGATGACTTCACCGCTGACGAAGCCGGCCTTGAGATTGAGGGAGTTGGGGAAGCCCGTCTGGTCCTCGTGGGAAATATTGGTGAGGCGCAGGTGGATGCGGACCGGGGCGCCGTAGGTGACGGCGGCATGGAAGGGGCTGACGCGCAGTTCGAGGCCGTCGGGCGCACCGGCTTGTTCGTCGCCGAAGGCGGGGAGGTTTTCGTTGCTGAAGGCGCCGGGGCGGACCATGACGTCGGGGCCGTGGCGGAGGCGGCGAAGGTCCTTTTCGGAGAAGGCGTAGCGGACGTTTTTCGGGAAGCGATTTTTTTCCGCGTCGGCGGCAAGGTCCTTGCGGCGCTGGGCGAGCCGGGACGCGAATTCCCGGGCTTTCGCACCCGGCGCGGGCAGGAAGTGGCCCTCGACCGCCCAACGAATGGCCTGATCCCGTTTCTCGCGGATGGCGGCTCCGGCCCGGCGGGCGAGTTCGTCGGTGGTGTTCATGAAGCCGGTGTCTTCGCCGCTGTGATCGAGCCCCATTTCGTGGCCGACTTCATGGATGGCGGTGCGGAAGTAGAGGTCGGTGGCGTCGCCAAAGAACTGGGCGGCCACCCCTTCCCAATGTTCGGCGCGCGGATCGGGCGGAGTGGAGGGAGTGGAGGGAGCGGCGGACCGGGCGGCGCGAGCCGAAGGGGCCGGCGCCTTCTTGGGAATGGGCCAGAAGGCGGCAATGGCAGCGCCGCCGCGCGGGGCCTCGTCGGTATCGACGCCGGCGACATCGTACATGACGCCCCGCTCGTAGCGGGGGTTGGCGAATTCGCCGATGCAGAGGAGATGGTAGCGCCATTCGGAATCGAAGGAGTCCTGGCCGCGGAGCAAGGACATGGCGGCATGCAGTTCGTTATCGGTCCACTTGGCGGAGAGATCGAATTTGAGTTTTCGAAGCTCGGTCAGAAGCGTCTTGCTTTCGGGGGCTTTCGGATTTTCCGCGTCTTCCGGGAAACGGCGAATGTCGGGAACGACCTTCCAGCCGGCCGGCTCGAAGGCCTTGGCCCAAGAAACGGAATCCGGCTGACCCGGGCGGCTCTCCGCGGGGATTTGCGGCACGCTCACGGCATCGATCTGAACGATCACCTCGCGCAGGTGCGGGCTGAGCCAGGTCATTTCGAGCCGGGCCACGATCTGGCCGCCGTCTTCGTTGATGAGCTGCCCCTCGTAGCGATCGTCGTTCGCGGGATCCTGTTTGACGGTGACGGTGAGGTGGCCCTGGCTGCCGAAGCGAAGGGTGGCGTGATCGAAGCGATGAAAATGGAAGCGCGCCCCGAGGGTTTCGCGGCCGGGCGAGCGGACGGGCGAGTTTTGGGCGACCAGTCTGGTGGAGAGGCTCATGGGAGACTCGGCATTCGACGCGGGAGGCGGGCCGCCCCGGTAGACGGCGGTCTCCTCCATGTAGCCGTAGTAATCCTTGCGGGGGAAACAGGGGATGGGCCCGGCCTCCCCGGCGGCGCGGCGCTTTTGCGATTCCTTGAAGAAGTCGTTGAGCGCGGCGGCGGCGGACTTGGCCGGGTTTTCGGCGAAGGCGTAAAGATCGGCGCTGGCGCGAAGCGTCTCGATTTCACCTTTGGCGAGATCCGGCCGGCCAGGCACGGCTGGACCGGACGAGAGGGCGGCGAGCGTTTTGGAGAGGCCGGAGGATTCGAGGGCCTGGCTGAGCCCGAAGTCCCGCACGGTGCGGCGCTCGAGGCGAAGCGTGCCATGATAAAAGGCGACGTCGGCGACGGGCTTTTCGAGCAGCAGTTTGAGATAGTAACAACCCGCCTTGGGGTACTCCACCGCGTTTGTATTCGCTGGCATGCCGTGCTCCTTTCTGGTGGCGACAGATCATCTCCCTGCCAAGGGAGAGTACAATGGTCGCGCCCAAAATCCTCTAAACCTGCCGCAGATTAAGCGGCACGGCGTCGAATGGGTCAAGCGGCTTTTTCCCGCGCACGGGAGCAGGCAATAGTAGAAAGAGCGTGTGCGATCAGTATTGAACGGTGGCACGCGTCCAAAGACCGGGCATGGAGGATTGCTTCCCCAAATCGGCGGGTTAGGACTCTCCAATTCTGGAGCGCGAAACAAGCGCGAAACAAGCTGTTGACGACGGAGGGCGTCTGGGGGGATGATGCGAAAGCTGTGAAAACGTTGATCTGCTTTGGGGTCTGGTGCCTGCTCTTCGTGGTGTCGTGGCCGTTGGCCATCCTGGCGCTGATCGTGTTTCCCGTGGTCTGGCTGGTTTCGCTGCCGTTTCGCCTGGTGGCAGGCGTGGTCGAGGCGGTCATCGCCTTGGTCGGCGCCGTGCTGATGCTGCCGGCCCGGCTGCTGGGCTGGAGATCCAAGCCGCGGGTGAGCCAGGCTTAATTCCACGGCGCGTTCAAAATGAGACGAGCAGTGGAATAAGGACGAAGAAGGACGAGCGTCCGCCAGGTCTGCGGGCTGGAAATGTCGGGGGGTGAGGGAGGTTTATGCGCTTCATGATAAGAGCCGTGGGGGAAGTGTGGTCCAAATTTCGTCGCGGGCTGGCCGGTTTCGCCGCTGCCCTGCTGGTTTTCCAAGCGGCAGCCGCGGACACTTTGAGAGTGGTGGGCGATGGGCGCCTGGAAATCGATGGCGCTCCCGGGTCGTTTTATCAGCTTCAATCGATTCGCACCCTGGCCGAGCCAAGAGTCTGGGAAAACTCCGGCGCGGTGCAAACGACCGCCACGCCCGGCCCGATCGGTTGGTCCTTTACGCCTTCGGAAAGCACCCGTTTCTTCCGGGTGGAAATTCGCGCGGCAACCCTCGATCCCGCGCAAGCCCAGGCGGAACAGCGGGTGGTGACGGAAGTGATCCGTCCGGCGGAGCAGCAGAACCTGGTGCTCGGTTTGCGCTGGCCCGAGCCGGTTCCGGCGGGTGCGATTCTGGAACCGCTCTCCAACTCGGAGGAGAACCCGAAGCACTGGACGGTGGAGGCGGACTCGTGGCTCTTCGTGATCGACCACGCCCCCGCGCAAAAGCTGGGCCACCCCTTCACGTATGTGCTGGCTCCGAGAGCGGGCGGCGCGCTCCGGGTGATGCAATCGTTTTCGCCGCCGGTGGTGAATGGTGCGATCCACCTCGCGACGATTGGGGAGCGCTGGCAGCCAACGGCGCGGTTCTTCCCCACCGATCTGGCCACGGCCGCGCCCCTCGCCGAATCACTGACCGTGGAGTACCCGCCATTTCTCCCCGAAGAAGGCGAAGCGGCTGGGCTCGCCGAGGGCGAACTGCATGCGCTGGCCGACGCCGGTTCGACCAGCACCGGCCGGCTGACCGTCGATTGCACGCAGACTCCGGGCAAAAAGATCGCGGTGGTGATCGCGTCCGGGGCGGATGACGAAATTCAGAACGACGCGCGGGATATGAGCGGACTGCTGAAGCGGCTCGGTTTCACCGTGACCGAGACGAATTCGAAATCCAATTCGGTGCTGCAGGTCATGGCCGCGCTGCAAACCGCGGGACTGGGGCTGGGCCCGTGCGACAAGTTTTTCGTGTATCTCTCCTCCCACACCCAGCTCGTGGATGAAAACGACGACGGCAAGCCCGACAGCACGCCGACGCGAATCGACTATGGCTCCGGCCATAAACAGACGGCCACCAAGTGGTCCTGGCTGCCGGGCAGGCAGGGAACTTTTACCTCCACGTTGCAAGCCATCCCCGCCGGCCGGCTGAACCTGATGATGGATACGTGTTATTCCGAGGCGCTGGCGGTATTGATGCGGCGTTTCCGAACGCAACTGCCCCCGGGCGTCGAATGGAATATTTTCGAGTCATCCTCCGAGTTCAAGACATCGGCAGGCGCCACCGAACTCGCGCTTTACTTCGACTACGGCAACGATGAGGTCCACAGCAAGTACACGGGGAGCATCCTGGCGAAAGTCACCAAAACCGCGGACGCCGGGCAGGTGGACACGAATGGCGACGGCCAGTTTTCCATCGACGAAATCGAGAAGTCGTTTCTCGATGCCCATTTCGCGACCGAGGAGGAAATGAAGGATGGCCAGGCTCCGCACTTCGACCGGTTCATGGGGGCCATTCCCGTCGCGGTGGGCGATTCGCTGGTGGCTCCGCCGGCCCGCACCACGACGTTGAGCGTTGCCGCCGGGGACACCGTGCCGCCGGGAACGCAATTCATCCTGGTGGATCCACCGGCGCTGCACCCCGATCTCTTCGTCTGGGATCCCCAAAAAGGGGAGATCACCGTTACCGGCTTGACGACCATTCCGCAGATTGTCTTCCGGTATAAAATCGTGGCCGGGCCGTACGAAACCCAGCCGGTGGCGGTCACGGTGACCTTCGATCCCCGGCGAAACTATGCGGAAGAGTTTCTCACTTCAGGACCGGACAAGGTGAAGGTGCCCTGCCTGAGACTCGATAATCTGCTCTATCCCGTTTACCAATTCCGGCTGACGAACAATCCGGCGGATGTCTGCACGGAGCCACATTGGCATGCGCACGGCCCGGTCTTTCCGGTGGATGTCCTCAGCCCGATCGGCCGCACCGATCCGAACCCACCCTCGTGCGGATTCGGGACGGTCAAAACGGTGCCTGCGGAATTCTACGAGCTTTCGAAAGACGCGTGGCAGAAATTCCTGATCGATCACATTCCACCGATCGATTAGGATGCCGTTATTGCCCGTGGCCAGCATTTCCGGGGCGCTCGGAGCGTGAGAAGAGCCTTCGCCAAGCATTTATATCTCCAGGTGCTCGCCGCGGTGGTGCTGGGCGTGGCGGTGGGCTGGGCCTTTCCCGATGCGGGCAAAAGCCTGAAGCCGCTCGGGGACGCGTTCATCAAGCTGGTCAAGATGTTGATCGCCCCGATCGTGTTTTGCACGGTGGTGCATGGGGTCGCCTCCATGGGGGATCTGCGGAAGCTGGGCCGAGTGGGAATCAAGGCGCTCTTCTATTTCGAGGTGGTCTCGACGCTTGCGCTGGTGATCGGGTTGGTGGTGGTGAATCTGGTGCGGCCGGGGGAGGGCTTCAATGTCGATCCTAAGACGCTCGATCCGGGCCTGACCTCCGGCTACGCGCAGCGGGCGCACGATCTGAGCACGGTCGAGTTTCTGCTGAACATCATTCCGGGCACGATCTTCGGCGCGTTCGCTTCCGGGGATCTGCTGCAAGTGCTGCTGGTGGCGTTGCTGAGCGCGGGAGCGCTGACGGCGCTGGGCGAACGGGGCCGGCCGTTGCTGAATCTGGTGGAGTCGGCTTCGGAACTTTTCTTCGGCATCTTGCGGATCGTCGTTCGGCTGGCACCCATCGGGGCCTTCGGAGCGATGGCGTTTACCATCGGGAGTTACGGGCTGGGTTCGCTGGCGCGGCTGGGGGCGCTGATGGCAGCGTTTTATCTGACGGCCGCGTTTTTCGTGCTATTCGTGCTGGGGGGGATCGCGCACTGGTGCGGGTTTTCGATCATCCGCTTTCTGGTCTACATCAAGGAAGAGTTGCTGCTGGTGCTGGGAACCAGCTCTTCGGAGACGGCGCTGCCGGGCTTGATGGAAAAGCTGAAGCGGCTGGGCTGTTCCAACTCCACAGTCGGCGTGGTGGTGCCGACGGGCTACAGCTTCAATCTGGATGGCACAAATATTTACATGACGATGGGGGCGGTGTTTCTGGCGCAGGCCACGAATACGCCGCTGACGCTGGGACAGCAACTGGGATTGCTGCTAGTGGCGATGATCACTTCGAAGGGAGCGAGCGGCGTGACAGGAGCGGGGTTTGTAACGCTGGCGGCGACGCTCGCGGCCGTGCCGGGCATTCCGATCGAATCGCTGGCGCTGCTGGTGGGGATCGACCGGTTTATGAGCGAATGCCGCGCTTTGACGAACTTGGTGGGCAACGGCGTCGCGACGGTGGCCGTAAGCCGATGGGAAAAAGAGGTTCGTCCCAAGGCGTTGCAGGAGGTGCTGCGCCAGCGGCCCGCGACGCCGGGAGCAGCGCGCGAGGGGTGAGCCGGAGCGGATTAGGCGTCCAGTTCCATGCTGTCGGCGCGGACGGCGGCCTTGAGACGGCGGTCGGCTTCGAGCTGGAATTCGTCGGACTGGCTCCAGCGGGCGGCGGAACTGGCCGCGTAATTCGCTTCGGCGCAGCCGTCCGTCCGTTGGGCGGCGAGGGAGAAGACCGCGGCGAGACCGCGGGCCAGCCAGGGGCGCTGCTCGCGGCGGAAGCGCCGGATGACATCGGCATCGACAGTGTGATTGGCGCAGATGTAGCGCACGGTGCGATCCTGTTCGGAGGCAAACTCGATGTCGCGGGAGCTGGTCAAGCCCGCGGCATAACAATAGGTCAGGAGGGTCCGCAGGACGGCCACCGGAACCCCCGCGACGGCGCCGCTGGCCGGAGCAGGCCAAGTCAGGCCGGCATTGGCCTCGTAGACCAGGCGCAACAGCGCGATCGGCTCCGCGACGTTCAGGAGAGCCGCCTCGCCAGAGGGCGCTTCAGCGTGAGAGAGAGCGTAGACACTGTTCATAACCGCATTCCAATCCGCTCCTACCATCGCCTTCGAATGTTACGAACAGATGGCGGTCCCGTGAAAGTCCCGTGCCGTCGCCGGGGAGGGAGAATGGGGTTTTGGGTGCGGAAATCAGCCGGAACGAGCGAAAGACCGGAGCTCGAGGCCGATGCGGGTGGCCCAAAGGCACGCACAGATCAGCGTGAGGTGATAGATGGCCACCAAAAACTGGCCCGGAATACCGCTCTCTGCCAGGAAGGCATGGATGGTGTAGGCGATGTCCCAGTTCCACTGATAGGCCGCGTACCAGGCCATCGATTGCACGCCTGGGATCAGGATCGCAGGCAAGACGATGGCAAGGCCGGCGGTCCAGGCAAGGGCGGCCAGCAGGGATTTACTGCGGAGTGCGAAGAACAGGCCGGTGGGGGGAACTGAGACAATGCTGCACCACGCAGTGCAGTAGAGGACCGCATCCTGCATGTCCCCCTTGCGCAGGAGCCCTTCCCCAAGCCACCAGTAGATGATGTCGAACAGAAGCAGAGTGACCAGCAAGGGCGCAAAGTAACTGAAGACAGCAAGGAGTCGGCCGAGGATCAGCCGGGATTCGCGGATGGGCGCGACCAGGAGCAGCTCGAAGGCGTTCTGTTCCCGTTCCTGCCAGAAGCTGCTCGCCGATTTGAGGGTCATGAGGAGCAGCACGGCATTCAGGAGGAAGTACTGGCTAGCGGCCGGGATGGTGCCGTCCATCAAACCGGGATACAGCACCAGCAGACCAGTTTCCACGGCGATCAGGAGCAAGCAGGACGCCCAGCGGCCGGCGCGGGACCAGGCGGTGCGGTACTCGAGCCAGGCCAGGGGATTGCGGTCGAGGGTTCGGCCCTGCCAGCGGCGGAGGATGTTCCGGCCGATGACCGGGGTGAGGAACTTCCGGCGGAAGCGGACTTGCCGAACGGTTTCGCCCATTTCGCGGGACTGGGAGCGCAACCGCCACAGGCAGAACCGCACGCTGCACCGGGTGAGCCAGAGAGCAAAGAGGAACAAGGTCAGGACGGTCCAATCGAGCAACTCCGGGAGACCAAGGGTGGCTCCGATGGTTCGCACCTCCGCCATCGGAGCCAGGAGGAGCATCAGGCTGGGTCCGAGTAAATAGACCCAATGAGGGGGGTCGCCGAATCGGGTCGGTTCGGCAAAGCTGATGAATAAAGCGTTGGTCACGAAAGCGGCCAAGGCCATCGAGAGGAGGATAGCCAAAGCCAAGGCGGAGATAGTGGCCGCCGTGGCTCCGACACAGAGGACGGAGGCGATCATGCCGGCGCTCAGGCCGATGAGGAGGATGGACAAGAGGATCGCGGCGGAGATGAGAAAGTCGATTGGGCCGACGCCTCCGAGCAGCAGCGGCAGAGCCATCAAGGGGAGCAGGAGAAGCCACACGTAACTGAGGCGGAACCCGTGGACGGCGTACTTGCCGAGGATGACATCCCAGATGCGCAACGGAGTGAGAAAAAGGAGGCCGAGAGTGCCTTCGCGCTTTTCGCGGCTGATGGAGTCGGCCGCGGCGATGGGCGCGGCGAGACCGAGAATGACGATCAAGGCGCCGTGGAGATAGGTGAGCATGTTGCGGCCATTTTGCACGGCCTGAGGAACGAGCAGCGCGAGGGAGAAGATCCAGGCACACGCCGCAAGGCCCCACCCGAGGCGCGACCAGTAGGTCGCGGGACGGCGCGACTGGACGCGCAACTCGCGTTCGATGACAGGCAGGCAGCTCACCGAGGGTTGGACAGGGGTTGGGCGGAAAAGTTCCGAGGCCGAAGGGGAGGTTTCGGCTGGCCGGGACGGGCGGGGGTGGTGATGGAGAATGAAAAGGTTTCGAGTGGTGAAGGGAAAGGATTAGGAGCGACGACTGGAGTGGGCAGGGCTTGGAGGATGGAGTGTTCATATAATGTATCATCATCGAGGGGTGCGGTGGGTGCTGAGGCGTTTTTTATTTGGGGGGCAAGAAGAGGCATTACGGGCTTTTATGAGGTTTTGCGAGGGCAAGCAAGGGACGGTGGGGGATGAGGCTGGAGGGTGGCGTGCGATCAAGAATTCATGGAATGTAGAATTAAGATCGGCAAAGGTGAAGGAACGGAGGAGGACCTGGAGAGCGAGGTGGGTTCTGGGGAGGAGACCGCTTTGAACCGCGGCCGGGATGGCAACGGATCGAGCGAGCCGCCGACAGGCCCGGTCAACGACTGAAAGCGCACCTGGAAGGACCGGTTTTGGCGATTGCTTCGGAAGGGGTTGTGGCGTAAAAGTTTAACAAGTCCCCGAGGCTCGGCTGATCCTTGGCCGGAGGCTCGAAAACGAATCGCCAAATGCCGCTCGACCCGCGCGCTCAGATTAGCCCGGAAGGAGGCTGTGCGATGGCCCGGTTGCGCCATCGGCGGTCTGTGATTTTCGCGTTTCTAATGGTGCTGGCGAGCGTGTGGCTTGAAGCCGGATCAACAGGGAATTCCACAAGCAACCATTGGGCCTTTCAACCTCTCGGCACTCCGACACCGCCGCCGATCAAAGACCCCGCGGAAGCGGCCACGCCCATCGACCAGTTTATCCTCGCGCAGATCGAGGCGCGGGGGCATCCGATGCGAGGGAAGGCGGACAAAGTTACCTTGCTGCGCCGGGCGACCTTTGATTTAACCGGGCTTCCGCCGACGCCCGAGGAGACTGAGGCTTTTCTGCACGATTCTTCCCCGCTGGCGTTCGCGCGCGTCGTGGAACGGCTGCTGGCCTCGCCGCGCCATGGCGAACGCTGGGGCCGGCACTGGCTGGATGTGGCGCGGTATGCCGATTCGAACGGGATGGATGAGAACCTCGCGTACGCCAGCGCCTGGCGGTATCGCGACTATGTGATCGCCGCGTTCAACCGGAACAAACCGTACGACCAGTTTTTGCGAGAGCAGATCGCGGGCGATCTCTTAGGGCCGGCCCGGTCGAAGGCCGATTTGGACCGGGTGGTGGCGACTGCGTTCCTGACCATCGGGCCGAAGATGCTGGCGGAAGACGATCCGATGAAGATGGAGATGGACATCGTGGACGAGCAGCTCGACACGGTGAGCCGCGCGTTCATGGGGATGACGGTCGGGTGCGCGCGCTGCCATGACCACAAGTACGATCCCGTTTCCACGGCGGAGTACTACGCGATGGCGGGCATTTTCAAGAGCACGAAGACGATGGATCACTTCAAGGTGGTCGCTCGCTGGCAGGAGCGTCCGCTGGGAACCACCGCTGAGGTGGAGGCTCTGACGCATCATCAGGCCCGGATCGAGGCGCAACAGAAGCAGATTACCCTCCTGACGAACGAGGCGAACGCCGCGGTGCTCAAGGAAGCCCGCGCACGCGCGGGGGAGTACCTCGCAGCGGCGAAGGAACGCCGGGAGTTGGAGGATTGGCTGGCGGTCCCGAGGCAGGCGGTTTTGGGGCCGCGCCGGGATGAGCGGGGCCGATTCGTGCTGATTGAAGCGGAGTCGTTCCAACGTTCCGAGAATATCGTGGCGACGCAGAGCGGTTACGGCGAGGGGGTCGGCATCATCTACGGCCAGGGCGGGGTGCGGAACTGGGCCGAGTATGAAGTGCCGGTGGAGCACGCTGGAACGTATCGGGTCGAGATTCGGTATGCGGCGGCGGCGTCTCGGCCGGTGGGGCTTTCCATCAACGGACAGGAAGCAGGGACCAATCTGGCCGGGAAAGTCACCGGGAGTTGGAATCCGGACACGCAAACGTGGGAGATCGCGGCGCGGCATCGATTGGAAGCGGGGACGAATGTCGTGCGCATCGAGCGCGCGGACTGCATCCCGCATCTGGACAAAATCCTGTTCGTGCGGCACGGCGAGGACGCGGGCACCGAACGGGATCTGATCCCGGAATTCGCCCTGCAATGGGCTAAACTCCTCGCCAAGGAAAAGCGCCTGCCGGAGCCGGAATCGGAAGCCTTCGCGAAACTGGTGGACGACCCGAAAGGGCCGTTCCAAATACCCGTGACGATCGAGGCGCACTATCCGAAGGAGAAGGGCGCGGCGCTAGCCGGGGCTCGAGAACATTTGAAGATGCTGGAGTCTTCGCTGCCCAAGCTGCCGGAGGCGATGGCGGTGTCCGACGGCGCGGCGCAGGATTTGAAGGTGCACAAGCGCGGGAGCCATCTGACGCTCGGAGAGGCCTCGCCGCGAGGATTCCTGGGCTCGGTGGGGGCGCCGCATGGCGCGGCCATCCCGGCCGGAGCGAGCGGCCGGCTGGAGCTGGCCGAGTGGCTGGCGCGCCCCGAGCATCCGTTGACGGCGCGGGTGATGGCGAATCGCATCTGGCACTGGCACTTCGGGGAGGGGCTGGTCCGTTCACCGGATAATTTTGGCTTGCTCGGGGAAAAACCGACGCACCCGGAGCTGCTGGACTGGCTGGCGCGGCGGTTTGTCGAATCGGGGTGGGACATCAAGGCCATGCATCGGCTGATCATGGCGAGCGCGGTCTATCAGCGCGCGTCCGGCCCGCCGAGCGAGGAAGATCCGGACAACCGGCTGCTGGCGCAGTTTCCGCGCCGCCGCCTGGAGGTGGAGGCAATCCGGGATTCGATCTTGTTCGTCAGCGGCGGGCTCGATACGGCAGCCGGAGGCACTCAATTGCCGACGGCGAACCGGGCTTACGTGACGAGCACGGCCAACAAAGAGGATGCTTCGATCTACGCCCGGCCGCTGCGATCGGTTTACCTGCCGGTCATTCGGAGCGCGCTCTACAATGTGTTTCAGGTGTTCGATTTTGCGGACCCGAGCGCGCTGAACGGACGCCGGGATCGGACCACGGTGGCTTCGCAGGCGCTGTTCATGATGAACAGCAAGCTGGTGGCCGACGCGGCCGGACGGTTGGCGCGCGAGGTCCTGGCGGAGAATGGGCTCGACGACGCCGGGCGCCTGGAGAAGATTTATCGCATCGCCTACAGCCGTCCGCCGGACGAGACCGAACGCTCCGCGGCGCTGGCGTATTTGGCGCGGTACCGGTCGGGCGCGGGAGAAAAAGCCGAGGCGAACCATCGCGCCTGGCAGAGCGTGTGCCGGACCGCGCTGGCGGCGAACGAATTTGTCTTCATTCCGTAACGCCGAGACAGGACATCATTCACCATGAAACCATGCGGATGCCATCAGTTCACGCCGGCCTTCAGCCGGAGGGAGATGCTGCGGCTTTCCGCGGCGGGTTTCGGCGGCCTGGCGCTGGCCAGCCTGCTGGGAGAGCGAAGCATCCACGCCGAAGGAAATCCGCTCGCGCCGCGCTCGAGTCTGTTCCCGGGCCGCGCCAAACGGATCATTTTCCTGTTCATGCACGGCGGTCCATCGCAGGTGGACACCTTCGATTACAAGCCGCTGCTGGAGCGGGACCACGGCAAGCCGCTTCCCTTCGCCAAGCCGAGAGTGTTTTCGTCGCAAACGAGCACGTTGCTGAAGTCGCCCTGGAAATTCCGCCAGTATGGCGAAAGCGGCGCGTGGGTGAGCGACTTGTTCCCCCATGTGGGCGGATGCGCGGATGAGATTTGCTTTTTGCGAGGGATGCATGGCTCGAATTCCCGGCACGGCGGCGCGTTGCTGGAACTCCACACGGGGAGCGACACCTTTATCCGGCCGAGCATGGGTTCGTGGATCAGTTACGGACTCGGCACGGAAAACCGGGATCTGCCGAGCTTCATCACGGTGTGTCCCACGCTGTCGCATGGCGGCGTGAATGCCTACGGTTCCGCCTTTTTGCCCGCCATTCATCAGGGGACGCCGGTCGGCAATGCGAGCACGCCGTCCGAACGCGCGAATTTCTCGTTTATCAAGCACGAAGGGGAACAGCCGGCCGGCTTGCAGGAAATGGAGTTGGGGTTGCTGCGCACGATGAATGAGCATCATCTGGCGCAAGTCGGGGCGGACCACGCATTGGAGGGGCGCATCGAATCGTTCGAGCTGGCCTTTCGCATGCAGATGAGCGCGCCGAAGCTGCAGGATCTTTCGGGCGAGGGCGAAGCGGTGAAGAAGCTGTACGGCCTGGATGATCCGATCACCGCGAATTTCGGACGCCAATGCCTGATGGCGCGCCGGTTCGCGGAGGCGGGCGTGCGCTTTGTGCAGGTCACCCACAGTTACAAATGGGACCAGCATGGCGACCTCACCCGCGAGCATGCCAAGAACGCCCGGGAAGTGGACAAGCCGATTGCCGGGTTGTTGCTGGATTTGAAGGCGCGCGGCTTGCTGGAGGATACGCTGGTGCTGTGGGGCGGAGAATTCGGGCGCACGCCGGTGACGGAACTGAACGGCGATGGCCGGGATCACAACCCGCAGGGTTACACGATGTGGATGGCGGGCGGCGGCGTGCGGCCTGGGTTCAGCTACGGCGAGACGGACGACTACGGTTATTATGCCGTGAAGGATAAAGTCCACGTTCACGATCTGCATGCGACCATTCTCGCGTTGCTCGGGCTCGATCACGAAAAGCTGACCTACCGCTACGCGGGGCGCGATTTCCGGTTGACCGATGTGGAAGGCCGAGTGGTGCGGGAGGTCTTTGCCTGAAGGCGTGCGCGGCTTTTCTCGTTGGACTGCTCGGAGCGGGAGCCGCTCTGGCCGGGCCGGGAGACCATTGGGCCTTCCAACCCGTCCAGAAGCCCGCCCTGCCCGGCGTGCGCGACGGCGGGTGGTCTCGCAACCCGGTCGATCGGTTCATTCTGGCCGGTCTCGAAAAGGAAGGGCTGGCTCCGGCCGCGGCCGCGGATCGCCGCACCTGGATTCGCCGCGCCACGTATGATCTGCTTGGGCTGCCGCCGACCCCGGAGGAGGTGGAGGATTTCCGAAACGATCCATCGCCGCAGGCGTTCGAGAAGGTGGTGGATCGTCTGCTCGATTCGCCGCACTACGGCGAACGCTGGGGGCGCCACTGGCTGGACCTGGTTCGCTACGCGGACACGGCGGGAGAGAACAGCGATCACCCGCTCCCGGAAGCGTGGCGCTATCGCAATTGGGTGATTCAGGCTTTCAACGACGATCAGCCCTACGACGAGTTTCTGCGCGATCAATTGGCCGGCGACCTGGTCGCGGCCCAAGGGCCGCCGGAAGAATTCGCCGATCGGGTGGTGGCGACCGGATACCTCGCGATCGCGCGGCGCTTCGGGCACGACATCGAGAAGGACATGCATCTGACCTACGAAGATGTAATCGACAATCTCAGCAAGACCATGCTTGGAGTGACGCTGAGTTGCGCCCGCTGTCACGACCACAAGTACGATCCGCTGAGCATGGAGGACTACTACGGGCTCCAGGGAATTCTGGAGAGCACGCGCCTCTCGTTTCCCGGGTGCGAGCCCAAGCAGCTTCCCAAGGATCTGGTGCCGCTGCTGCCCGCGGCGGAAGTGGAACGCCGGCTGGAGCCGCACCGTCGGGAATTGGCCCGGCTCGAGGCGGAGGCGCGCCAGGCGGAGCAACGTCTGACTCAACAGCGGAAGTCGCTGGACAGTGCGCCGCTGGCGATCCTGGGCTCGGGCGAACTGGCGCCGGGAACGTCTCAGGAATTCGCGATCGGCAGCACGAATCTGGCCCAGAAATTCGTCGACGTTCGCCGGGGCGAGATGTTGCAGCTCAGCGTTCTGCCGCGCGGCAACCACGGCGCCGACAGCACGTTAATCGAGCTGGAAATCATTGAGGACGGTGGTTCCGGACGCGTGTGGAATCTCACCCGCGATGTATTGCCCGATTTTTACGAGAGCGGAGCCGGGATGCAGCATCGCGACCGTTACGGCAACGAGGCCATCTGGAACTTTCTCGATCTGGCGGATGGACTGGGCGCGTTGTCCGAGTTTGCCCGGGACGTGGAAAAGGTTTCGGGCTTGCACGCGTGGCGGGTGCCGGGCGGATTGCCGTCCGCGGTCGTCAACACCAACACGCAAACCGCAAAGTTTCTGACGGTCACCCTGCCGGGGCGGAGCTTGGCGGTCCATCCGGGGCCGAAAGGCGGGGTGGCGGTGGCGTGGGAGAGCCCGATCGACGGCGCGGTGGCGATTCGAGGGCGGATCGCCGAGATCGATCCAGGAGGGGATGGCGTCTCGTGGAGATTCGAGAAGCGCCCGGGCTTCGCCTCGGGCCTGAAGGAGGAACGCCCCCTGGCCATGGCCTTCGCCAAAGCGAAACAGGAACGGGAAGCCGCCGCAGCGCGCCAGCCGGCGATTCCGGTCGCTTACGCCGCCAGCGAAACGAAAGCGGTCAATGCCCGGCTGCATCTTCGCGGCGATCCGGAAAAGCTGGGCGACGAGGTTCCTCGACGATTTCCCGCGGTGCTCGGAGGACAGGCCGTGCCGCCGGAGCAAGGCAGCGGACGCCTGGCCCTTGCGCAATGGCTGGCCGATCCCGGCCATCCGCTGACCGCGCGGGTGATGGTTAATCGCATCTGGCTGGGCCATTTCGGGCGGGGGCTGGTCGCGACGGCGAACGATTTCGGAACCCGGGGCCAGCCGCCGACGCATCCGGAGTTGCTCGACTGGCTCGCCGCCACGTTCAGGGAAACCGGGTGGAGCATCAAGGCGATGCATCGGCTGATCATGAGCAGCGCGACGTACGGCCAAGCCGTCACGCAAGAGAATCCAGACCGATATGCCGGGTTCACGCGGCGGCGGCTGAGTGCGGAGGAGTTGCGCGATACTCTCCTGATGGCCAGCGGGGAGTTGGATCGCCGCCCCGGCGCCCGCCATCCGTTCCCGCCCGAGGACAAATGGAGCTACACCCAGCATGGCCCTTTCGCCGAGAATTACGATACGCTGCAGCGGAGCGTTTACATCATGCAAAAGCGGAACCGGCGCACCCCATTCTTTGCGCTATTCGATGGCGCCGATCCGAATGCCTCGGTCGCTCAGCGCGATGTGACGACCGTGCCGACCCAGGCCCTTTACTTCCTGAACGATGCTTTCATCCACCAACGGGCCGAACGATTTGCCGCGCGGATTCTCGCGGCGGAGACCCAAACCGGCCGCCGGCTGGAGCATGCGTTTCGCGCCTTGTTCGGTCGCGCCGCCTCGAGCGAGGAACAGGAGATTCTGGCGGGTTTCCTCGCCGAGCAGACGGCGCAAGGGAGCGGCCAGCCTGCGGAGCACCGGGTCACCGAAGCCTGGACGGCCCTGGCGCGCGTGTTGTTCAGCAGCAACGAATTGATGCATCTCGATTAGCCCATGATTCCAGCCGCGTTCGCCCCCTCCCGCCGTTCCTTCCTGCGCTTCTTCGCCGCAGGCTCGCTGTTGATGCCGGGCATTCTGCGGCAGGTGCTGGCGGATTCCGGCACCGATCCCTTGCTGCCGAAACGGCCTCACTATGCGCCCAAGGCGAAGAACGTCATCTTCCTCTTCATGACTGGCGGAGTGTCGCATGTGGACACGTTCGATCCGAAGCCACGCTTATTGGCCGATGTCGGCAAGGAGGTGAAGCTGAACCATCCGGAGATCAAAGATCGGCCCGGCTACGAGCGCATTTTCCTGAAGCGGCCCCAATGGGAGTTTTCGCCGCGCGGCCAATGCGGCACCGAAGTAAGCAGCCTCTTTCCGCAGGTGGGCGGTTGCATGGATCAAATCGCGCTGATCCGCTCGATGCACACGGATCACTCCAACCACTACAATGCCACGCTCGGCATGCACACCGGTTCGTATGCCTTTGCGCGGCCCAGCCTCGGCTCCTGGGTGAGCTACGGCCTGGGCACGGAGAATCGGAATTTGCCTTCCTTCGTCGTGATCGCCCCGGCGCAGACTTACGCGGGCACCCAGGTTTTCGCGAGCGACTTTTTGCCCGGCGCTCATCAGGGCACGCTCGTCATGCCTGGAGCGGAACCGGTCGCCAACGTTAAACCACGCGTGGCGATGGACGAGCAGCGGCGCGAACTCACCGCGCTGACTCAGTTGAACCGCCTGCACCTGGCCACGCGGGCGGACGATCCCGCCCTGGCCGCCCGCATCAAGACCTTCGAGACGGCCTTCGGCATGCAGATGGCCGTGCCGGATGCGTTCGATCTTTCGCGGGAAACAGAGGCCACGCACCGCCTCTACGGCCTGGAACGGGGCAGCGCGAAGGGCTTTGCGTGGCAATGCCTGGTGGCCCGGCGGTTGATCGAGCGGGGAGTTCGTTTCGTGGAACTGATCGACACGGGTTCTTCGGGTAACTGGGACTCGCATGGCGATATGATGGACCACGCGCGGCTGGCCAAAAACGTCGATCAACCGATCGCGGGGCTGCTCCAGGACCTGGCGTCGCGCGGGATGTTGGAAGACACGCTGGTCGTCTGGACGACGGAGTTTGGGCGTACTCCGTTCAACAACACGGCCGACGCGAAGGGCCGAGAACATCATAATTGGGCCTTCAGTTCCTGGCTCGCGGGGGCGGGCGTGCGGCCGGGCATCGTCTACGGCGAAACCGACGAGTACGGGATGAGGCCCGCGAAGGACCCCGTTCATGTGCACGACTTTCACGCGACGATCCTTCATTTGATGGGCCTGGATCATGAACGCCTCACCTACCGCCACAGCGGCCGCGATTACCGCCTGACCGATGTCTCCGGCCAGCGCATCGCGGGGGTTCTCGCATGAAAACGGAGTGGATCAGAGCGCGTTGGGACACTGCCCCCGTTTGGAGTTCCGCGTTTACGCGGTTCGGGAGTTTTCCGACCGCAGACCGCGTAAACGCGGAACTCCAAACCACAGGCAGGCTAGGCTCACAGGCAGCGCCAAAATGCGCCCGGTGGATCATCCTTGCCTGGCTGGCGCTCAACTTGGCATTCCCGCCGAATGTGGCTGCGGAAGCCGGTCCCAAGCTGCGATCCCGCCCGTTCGCGATCGCCGAGGCGGATCGAGCCTGGTGGGCCTTCCAGCCCTTGAAATCGTCGCATGGCGACAGCATCGATTCGCTTCTCTCCGACGCACTTTCGCGACGCGGCCTGACGATGAACCCGCCCGCCACGCCGCGCGCTTTGGTGCGTCGCGCGTATTTCGACCTGCACGGAATGCCGCCGAGTCCGGAAGCCGTCGCAGCCTTCGAAGCCGATCCTTCGGCGGAAGCCTGGGAGCGATTGATCGATCGGCTCCTCGCCTCGCCGCATTATGGGGAGCGTTGGGGCCGGCATTGGCTGGATCTGGTGCGCTACGCGGAGAGCAACGGCTACGAACGCGATGGCCCAAAGCCCAACGCCTGGCGGTACCGCGACTACGTCATCGATTCCTTCAATGCCAACAAGCCGTACGACCGTTTTATCCGGGAACAACTGGCGGGCGACGAGTTGGCGGAGGAGCTGCCCGCTGGCGCGCCGGACGCGGCGACGGCCTGGAAAGAGGCGATCATCGCCACCGGCTTTTACCGGTTGCACGTTTGGGACGATGAACCGGACAGCACGGTCGCGGCCGAATACGACGACTTGGACGACATCATGGTCACGACCGGAACGGCCTTTCTTGGGCTGACCATCGGCTGTGCCCGGTGCCACGATCACAAGTTCGATCCGATCAGCCAGTCCGATTACTACTCCTTGCTGAGTTTCTTTCGCGGCATCGATCCTTACGGCCAGCACAAAACCGGCGGCGGCGGGCGCGGCACCGGACGCATCCAGCGCCCGCTCGTGGCCGCAGCGGAATGGAACGCGTGGGAAAAGGCCAAAGCCGAGCGCGTTCGCCGGCTCGAAGCAGAATTGAAGCAATCGAACGCGGGCGAGCCGCGCAAACAGATCGAAGAAGCTTTGCGCCGGGCTCGTGACGAAACCGCGCCGTTCGAATTCGCCCTGGCCGTGGCCGAACAAGGACTCAAGGCCAAGCCGACTTACTTGCTCTCGCGCGGCGACCCGCACGCTCCGCGCGAGGAAGTGTTCCCGCGGTTCCCCGTTATCCTTCAGCCCGAGGCTCCGACGCTCCCCGAGCGTCCTGCGGCGGCAGCCTCCTCCGGACGCCGGCGGGTCCTGGCGGAATGGATCGCGCACCCGTCCAATCCGCTCACGGCCCGCGTCATGGCGAACCGATTCTGGCAGCGCCACTTCGGAGCCGGACTCGTTCCCACGCCGGACGATTTCGGGTTGACCGGCGTGCGCCCTCTGAACCCCAAATTGCTGGATTACCTCGCGGCCGAATTCGTGGCCAGCGGCTGGGACTTGAAGCGGCTGCACACGCTCATCATGACCAGCCGCGCCTACCGGATGTCCTCGATGGCCGAGCGGCCGGAGGCAAACGAGGTCGATGAAGGGAATTCGATGTTCTGGCGGCAGAATCTGCGGCGGCTGGAGGCGGAGGCGGTGCGTGACACGATGCTCGCCGTGAGCGGAACATTGAACGACAAACGCGGCGGCCCTGGCGTGTATCCGACCCTGCCGCCGGAAGTTCACGGCACGCAGGACTCCTCCGGCAAAGGCTGGGCCGACAGCCCGGCCGAGGAGCAAAACCGGCGCAGTGTTTACCTCGTGGTGAAACGGGCGCTGAAGACGCCGCTGCTCGAGTGTCTCGATTTCGCCAATAGCGCTTCGCCCGCCGGAACGCGGCCGGTCACCACCACCGCCCCGCAGGCGTTGATGTTGCTGAACGATGGGTTCATGCAGCAGCAAGCCGCGGCCCTGGCGGAGCGAGTGCGGCGGGAGGCCGACTCGGATTCCGCGCGGGTCACTCGCCTCTTCCAACACGCGTTCCAGCGGGCCGCGACTGAGGAAGAAGCCGCCGCAGTCAGCCGGTTTCTCGCCGACCAGCGGGAACGCGCCGCCCGCGAGTCGCGCACCGATCCGACCCGCGCTGCCTGGATCAGCTTGGGTCGGGCCGTCCTGAACTCGAACGAACTGATTTACGTGGATTGAGATGAATCCGTCCGAGCACATCCTTCGTCCGCGCCGCCAGTTCCTGTGGGAGATGGGGGCAGGCTTCGCGGGACTGGCGTTAAGTTCGCTTCTGCAAAGCGACGGATTCTTCGCGTCCCACGCCGCGACTCTGCCGGGCGGCCATGCATTGGCTCCCAAGGCCCCGCACCGGCCGGTGAAGGCCAAGTCGTGCATCTTCTTGTTCATGTTCGGCGGCCCGTCCCAGCTCGACCTTTTCGACTACAAACCCGAGTTGCAGAAGCGCGACGGCCAAACCATTCAGAACGAGTTTCGCCGCAATACGAAGACCAAGGCGACCCTGCAAGCCAGCCGCCGGACGTTCAGTCAGCGCGGCCAATCGGGGCTATGGTGTTCGGATGCATTTCCCCGGATTGCCCAGCACATGGACAAGCTGGCCGTGATTAAGTCGCTCTATAGCGATTCTTTCGCGCACGGCAGCGCCGTCCTGCAAATGAACAGCGGGCGAATCCTGCAAGGGCATCCGTCCCTGGGCGCCTGGATGAGTTACGGGCTCGGCTCGCTGAACCAAAACCTGCCGTCGTACGTCGTGATGCTCGATCCCCGGGGAGGTCCAACCACCGGTGCGCCCAATTGGTCCAGCGGTTACATGCCGGCGGTGTATCAAGGCACCGTGTTGCGCACTGCGGGAAACCCCATTCTCAATCTGAAGCCCCCGGCGGAAGTCAGCCGGGAGATGCAGCGGCGCGAAATCGACTTCATCAACGAACTGAATTCCGTTCACCTGGCGGCTCGCCCCGGCTATTCCGAACTGGCGGCACGCATCGCCAGCTATGAACTCGCCTTCCAATTGCAGGCGACGGCCCCCGAGGCGCTCGATCTCTCGCAGGAGGATCCGCGCACGCTGGAGATGTATGGCCTTCACCAGCCCAAACCGACGTGGCACGCCCTGGCGCAAGGGCCGGCTCCGTTTGGCCGGCAATGCCTGACCGCCAGGCGGTTGATCGAGCGCGGGGTTCGTTTCGTGCAACTTTATTCAGGCGGCGGCGCGGCCGGCGGACAAAACACCTGGGATGGCCATCACGGGATCGAGGAGAATTTGCAATTGCACTGCCCGGAGGTGGATCAACCGATCGCGGCCTTGCTCACCGACCTGCAGGAACGGGGTCTTCTCGAGGAAACGCTCGTCGTCTGGGGCGGCGAATTCGGACGGATGCCGGTCTCGGAAACGTTCAACACGGGCGGCAAGCCGGGCGGGCGCGACCATAACCCGAAAGGTTTCACGTACTGGATGGCGGGAGGGGGCGTGAAACCGGGCGTTAGCTATGGGGAGACCGATGAACTGGGCGAGGGCGCGGCCGTCCACCCGCGCCATCTGCGCGATCTCCACGCCACCATCCTGCACTTGATGGGGCTCGATCATGAAAAACTCACCTACTTTTATGGCGGTTTGGAAAACAAACTCACGGGCGTTGTCGAAGCGAATGTCATACGCGAAATCCTGGCTTAGAGCCTCGCTTAAAATTGCGGTGGGGATGGCCTTGGCCGGGCTCGGCGGGTGGCCTGTGCCCCGCGCGGCCGATCTCGAGCGCGAGTTCAGCGAGCGCGCCTTGCCGCACCTCAAGCAGTACTGTGTGGGGTGCCACTCCACCGAGAAGCAAAAGGGGGAGTTGGATCTGGAGCAGTTTTCCACCCTGCGCTCCATTCGCCAGCACCCCAAGGTGTGGCAGTCCGTGGTGGAGCAGATCCAGAACAACGAGATGCCCCCCAAGGATAAACCGCAGCCCGCGCCCGCCGAACGCGAACAGTTTCTGAAATGGGTGGGGGCGGTTCTGGACGACATCGCGCTCTCCCGCGCGGGGGATCCCGGACCGGTGGTGCTGCGACGGCTGTCGAACGCGGAATATACCTACACCCTGCGCGACCTGACCGGGGTGGAGTCGCTTGATCCGGCGCACGAGTTCCCGGTCGATAGCGCCTCGGGAGAAGGGTTCGCTAATGTCGGGAACTCGCTCGTGATGTCGCCAGCTCTCATCACCAAGTATCTGGATGCGGCCAAGGAAGTCACCAGCCACCTGATGCTCCTCCCGGATGGATTGCGCTTCTCGCCGAAGACCACGCGCCGCGACTGGACGGAAGAACTGCTCGCGGAGATTCGGCAGGCCTATCGCGAATACACCGATGCCGCCGGCGGCACGGCGGTGAATCTCCAGGGCATCAAATTCGAAACCAACGAGGGCGGGCGGTTGCCGGTCGAAAAGTATCTGGCCGCCTTGCTCGAAGAGCGCGCGACGGGACGTCCGGTCTCCGGGGCTGATTTCAGCCCAAAGTACCTGGCCCTCCTGCGCAGGATTCTGGCCGCGGAGGATGATTCTCTCCTGCTCGATGGACTCCGCGCCCGCTGGCGCGCCGCGAAACCGGGAGATGCACCGGCCATGGCCCAATACGTGGCGGAGTGGCAGCATGCCCTGTTTCGTTTCCACCCCGTCGGCCACATCGGAAAGCTTGATGGCCCGAAGATGTGGATGGAACCGGTCAGTCCGCTTCAGCCGAAGCAGGAACTCCGGGTAAAACTCCCCGCCGCCCCGGACTCTGGCGAGGTCTCTCTGTTCCTCCTCGCGACAGACGCGGGCGATGGCAATGAGCATGACGATGTCGTCTGGCATCGCCCCCGGCTGGTCGCTCCCGGGCGTCCGGATTTGCTCTTGCGAGATGTTCGTGGAGTGGTGGCGAATCTCACCGCCCGGCGGGAGCGTTTGTTGTCCACGGTCGTGGCATCCCTTGAGGGAGCGGCTGAGGCGGCTGCCTCCTCCTCGCCCGTCGATGTGCAGGAATTGGCGGCGAAGCATAAGGTGGATGCCGGATTGCTGACGGCTTGGTTGAACTACCTGGGTCTCGGCTCGGGAGGACCGGTGGTGATCGACGGCTACTTCACCAACTCCTTCGATTCCGCGGCGGGCTATAGTTTTGTGAAAGGTTGGGGCAGTTCGGAGACGCCGAATCTTTCCGCCAATTCCTCCGACAATCACGTCCGGATCCCCGGCAACATGAAGCCGCACAGCGTCGCCGTGCATCCTTCGCCGAAGCTCGCGGCCGTCATCGGCTGGCTCAGTCCTGTGGCCGGCACGATGCGGGTCGAAGCTCGCCTTCAGCATGCCCATCCCGAATGCGGCAATGGGGTAACCTGGGCGGTCGAACTGCGCCGCGGCCAGACGCGCCAGCGGCTCGCGTCCGGGATCGCGCAAGGCGGAAAGCCGGCCACACCTCCGCCGATCGGCGGGCTGGCGATCCGTCCGGGCGATCTCGTCTCGCTGGTTATTGGTGCGCGCGATGGCAATCATTCCTGCGATCTGACGGCTGTCGATCTCACGATCGCTCCCATGGCGGAAGGAAGCCGGTCCTGGGACCTGGCGGCGGATGTCTCCCCGGATGTGACCGCCGCCAATCCGCATGCCGATCGTTTCGGCCATGCCGGCGTCTGGCACTTTTACACCGAGCCGGATCGGAGCGGCGAAGTCGGGCCGGCCATTCCGGCGGGGTCGTTGCTCGCGCGCTGGCAGGCGGAGCAAACTGTGGAAGCGAAACGCGCTCTGGCGCGGGAACTCCAGGAACTCCTGAGCGCCGCGCCGCCGTCGGACCAACAGTCGCCGGATGCCAAACTCCATCGGCAGATCACCTCGCTGGGCGGGCCGTTGCTGCGGCCAGCGCTGGACCGATCGGTTTCCGATCTTTCAGCCGCCGCGAACGTCGGAAACCTGGGCCTCGACCCCGCCGATTTCGGTCGCCATCCGAACAGCGCCGCGCCGGTCGATCCGGCCAGCCTGTGCGTGCGCGCGCCTGCGATGATCGAGATTCGCCTCCCGGCCGATCTGGTCGAGAGTTGCGAATTTGTCGCCGAGGCGTCGTTGCATCCGCAAACCGGTTCGGAAGGGAGTGTGCAGGCGCGTGTCCTCACGACGCGGCCGGAGAATCCGCCGCGCTTGGTCGCCAGCGCGTTTCAAGTGGTCGGCGGCAAGGGCACCTGGAGCGACGGCGAGAAACCGGTGAGTTATTCCGTGCCGATCCTGGCCGCGGAAGGCAGCGCCGCGCGCCAACGGATCGAAAAGGCCCTCGCGGATTTCCGCGACGTGTTTCCGGCGGCGCTGTGTTACAACAAGATCGTTCCCGTGGACGAAGTGGTGACCCTCACTCTGTATTATCGGGAGGATCATCAGCTTTCCCGCCTGATGTTCGACGAGGCGCGTGCCGCGCGGCTGGATCGCTTGTGGAATGAACTCCATTTCGTCAGCCAGGATGCCCTCGCCCTCGTGGATGCCTACGAGCAACTGTGGCAATACGCCACGCAGGACGCGGATCCGAAAGCCTTCGAGCCGCTCCGGCAGCCGATTCAGCAGCGCGCCGCCGCGTTCCGAAAACAGGAGGCCGAGGCCCAGCCGAGCCATCTCAAGGCCGTGCTGAATTTCGCGGAACGCGCCTATCGGCGCCCGCTCGCCCCATCGGAAACCGATGAGCTGCGCCAGCTCTACCAGAATCTGCGCCAGCAGGAGATCGCGCACGAAGAGGCCATCCGCCTCACCGTGTCGCGCGTCCTGGTCGCGCCAGCCTTTCTTTACCGGGCGGAAAAACCTCCTGCGGGCGCGATGGCCGGGCCCGTCTCGGATTGGGAGCTGGCCACCCGGCTGAGCTATTTCCTCTGGTCTTCGGTTCCGGATGCCGAATTGCTCTCGCTGGCGGCGGCGGGCCGGCTTCGTGATCCCGAAACGCTAGTGGCCCAAAGCCGCCGCATGCTGCGCGACCCGAAGGTGCGCCGGCTCGCCACCGAATTCGGATGCGCGTGGTTGCACATCTACGATTTCGATCAGCTCGATGAAAAAAGCGAACGGCACTTCCCCTCGTTTGTCGGACTTCGCGGCGCGATGTACGAGGAATCGATTCGGTTCTTCACCGATTTCTTCCAGCGCGACCGCTCCGTGCTCGGCTTGCTCGAGGCGGACTACACCTATTTGAACGGCCCGCTCGCCGAACACTACGGAATCAAAGGCGTGGAAGGCAGCGATTGGCGGCTGGTCGAGGGCCTGCGCCAATACTCGCGGGGGGGCATCCTCGCCCAGGCGACGACGCTCGCCAAACAATCCGGCGCTTCCCGCACCAGCCCCATCCTGCGCGGCAATTGGGTGTCCGAAGTGTTGCTCGGAGAGCGGCTCCCGCGCCCGCCGAAGGATGTGCCGCGCCTGCCCGAGGATGAAGCGGACACCGAGGGCCTCACCGTCCGCCAACTCGTCGAGAAGCACAGCAGCGATCCGAAGTGTTCGGGATGCCATGTGCGGATCGATCCTTACGGTTACGCGCTGGAGCGCTTCGATGCCATCGGTCGGCTGCGCGAGACGGACTTGGGCGGCCGCGCGATCGACACCCGCACCAAGGCCATGGACGGCATCGCCTTCGATGGCCTCGAAGGTCTGCGCGACTACCTGCTGCAAAATCGCGGCGAAGCCTTCCTCCGCCAGTTTTGCCGCAAACTGCTGGGCTACTCGCTGGGCCGGGCCGTCCAGCTTTCCGACGATCCGCTGCTCAAGGAAATGAAGGCGCAACTCAAAGCCGGCAACTACCGCATCACCCGTGCGGTCGAGACCATCCTCCGCAGCCGCCAATTCCGCGAGGTTCGCGGCCTCGAAATGGCGCTCGACGACTGAGCGCGGGCAGGACGGCTCAGCCCGCTTGAATCGTTCCGGGGTCTAAACGATTCGGCAGCCAATGGTGGACGCCATGGTGGGAGGGGCGAGCTGTACCCAGTGCCTTTGGTTGTGCAGCGCCGGTTCTTGGTTCAAAGGGGTGGCGCGTTCACCCAGTGCTAAGCGGGAATGGCGTCGCGCATGGCGCGGGTGGTGCCGGGAGGCAGTGGTTGACCGGATTGGAGAAGGTCGGTGACTTCGTCCTCCACGAGGGCGCAGAGTTGGGAGTAGGCCTCGACCTCGGCGGCGGCGTGGCATACGCCGCCCCAAGGGAAGAGGTCAGGACAGTAACCGACGTAGAGACCGTCGTCTTTCTCCCAACGCACAAACTTGAGATACTGATCGGCGGGTTTCATTCTTTCGCTGCGAGCAGTGCGCGGTTCAATTGCTTTTCCTGGTAACGGTGAGCGTCGTCGCCATCGTGGCCACTGAGAATAAAGGAGCCGGGAAATTTCGGGTGGCGAAATTTTCGATGCGATCCTTTGCCTCCGGGAACCTGGACGAATCCGCCCGAACGAGGTCGGCAGCCAACTGGCGGATCTTGCGCGGCACATGTCTGAAGTTACACAGCGGCGGAGTGGCGGCAAGAGCGCGTGCGGTTAACGGGCGCTTGAGTCCGCGGTTGCTCGCGCAAGGACGTTTCATCTTGATAGCATGGGCGAATAGCATCATGATGCTTCCATGCGGACGACGGTGACTTTGGATGAGGATGTGGCGCGGCTGTTGCGGGAGGCGATGCATCGTTCGCGGAGCAGTTTCAAGCGGACGTTGAACGCGGCGATTCGCAGCGGGTTGACGGAGAGACGGGAGGGGGCGAAACGGAAACGATTCGTGGTCAAGGCGCGGGCGCTGGGCTTGAGGGCCGGGACGGATCCGGCGCGGCTTAATCAGTTGGCGGACGAGTTGGAGACGGAGGCGTTCCTGGCGAAGGCGACACGGTGATCATTCCGGATATCAATCTGCTGATTTATGCCTATGACGCGGGGTCTCCATTCCACCGGAAAGCGGTGGCGTGGTGGGCGGAGTGTGTATCCGGCCCGGAACCGGTGGGGCTGGCGTCGGTGGTGATTTTCGGTTTTGTGCGGATTGCGACGAGCGGGCGGGTTTTTCAGGATCCGATGCAGCCGGAAGAGGCTGCGGGGCATGTGCGAGCGTGGCTGGCGGAGCCCTCGGTGCAGGTGCTGGCAGGCGGGCCGAATCAAGTGGGGCAGGCGTTGAAGCTGTTGGAGCAAGTGGGCACGGCTGGGAATCTGGTCACGGACGCACAGATCGCGGCGGTGGCGATGGAGCAGGGCGGAGTGGTGCATACGGCGGACGCGGACTTCGCGCGATTTCAGGGAGTGCGCTGGTTTAATCCGATCACGGGGTCGCGGAGCGCGGGCGGGCGCGGCCGTTGATTTCGTTGAGGGGCGGGTGACCTGGAGTTGAATGGCTCTTGGATTTGGTGATTGGGGTTCGAAGTTGCGCGGACGTCAGTTCTTGGAGAAGTTGCCGGGACTATGACGCATCATCGCGAAGCGGCTGGAGCGGATTCGCCGAACCGGCGGCAGTTCTTGCAGATGGCGGCCCTCGGCGGTTTGGCCAGCCTGGCCAGCCCCGCGCGGGCGGCGGAGCCGGCTTCCCTGGCGGTGGCGCCGAAGCTGGCGCTCGCGACCTACTCGTACTGGCATTTTCGGGAGCCGAAAGTGTCGGTCGAGCGCGTCATCGAAAAGGCCGGAGCCTTGGGCGTCGCGGGCGTTGATGTGCTGCATCGCCAGATGGATAGCGAGGAGCCTGCCTATGTCCGCCAGCTCAAGCGTGCGGCTTTTCGCGAAGGGGTCGATCTGGTCTGTCTTTCCACGCATCAGGATTTCGTCGATCCCTCGGCCGAGGAGCGGCGCAAGAACGTGGAGCACACGGTGAAATGCATCCGATTGGCCGCGAACCTGGGCATCCCCTGCATCCGGCTGAATTCGGGCCGCTGGAATACGATCAAGTCCTTCAACGAATTGATGGCGAACCGGGGCGTGGAGCCGATCCTGCCCGGAGTGACCGAAGACGAAGGATTCAAATGGGCGATCGACGCCACGAACGAGTGTCTCGTCGAGGCGGAGAAGCATGGGGTGCTCCTGGCGCTGGAGAATCATTGGGGCCTCACCCGCACGCCGGAAGGCCTCCTGCGCATCGTCGAGTCGATCAATCATCCGTGGCTCGGTGTCTTGATGGATACCGGCAATTTCCTCGAAGACCCTTACCCCAAGCTCGAACGCATCGCCCCGCGGACCATTTTCGTCCAGGCCAAGACCTACTTCGGCGGCGGGGAATGGTACACGCTGGAACTCGATTACCGCCGCGTCGCCGCCATGCTCGCGAACGTGGGTTATCGCGGATACGTGTCGCTCGAGTTCGAAGGAAAAGAGAACCCGGACACGGCTGTGCCGAAAAGCCTCGATCTGCTGCGCAAGGCGTTCGGCATCGGGTAGCACGGCAGGAACGGATGGCCAGGCGGCGGGAGGACCCACTACTCGACGGGATCGAAGCGAGCGCGACGATCGTCTTCACGATCTTTGCCGTCTTCTATCTCAACTACCTCTTCCTCGGAGGACAGCTTAACCACTTCGGGATCGTGCCGCGGACGTGGCGGGGCCTCATCGGGATCGTGGGGAGCCCCTTCCTGCATTACAACAGCCAGCACTTGATGGCGAATGGCGTATCGCTCTTCATCTTGCTGACGATTCTTTACTCGCACCGCGATTATCGTCCGAAACACACCCTTGCGGCCGTCTGGCTGCTCAGCGGCCTTGGCACCTGGCTGATCGGGCGGGACGCGATTCACATCGGCGCCAGCGGCGTCGTTTACGGCGTCATCGTCTACCTGGTGGCCGCCGGCTGGTTCTTGCGCGATTGGCGCTCCGCGCTGATCGCCGCCGGAATCCTCTTCCTTTACGGCGGGACGTTCCACGGCATCCTGCCGCAACCCGGCGTGGTTTCCTGGGAAGGCCATCTGAGCGGAGCCATCGCCGGGCTGCTCATCGCCCAACACCAGCATGCTGGTAGGCGATGACTTCGAACTCAGATACCCCTCAGGGCGAACGCAGCTAATCTCTGGGGATCAGGCTGCGTTTGGGTAGGGCGGGCGTCCCGCCTGTACCGTTCGGGCGTCTCGCCCGAACGACTTCACCCCAAGAGATACTGTTCCCCTCAGTTGCCGCGATTGCGACGCTGGGTCGGTCCGCCTCCGCCGGTGCCGCGATCCGGCCCGCCGCGAAATTCTTCCACGGGTTGGCCGGCGGCGATGTTCTGAAGGTTCCGTTCGGTGAAATCGAGGGAGCGGAGCACCCGCTCGTCGGTGGTGCTGCCGCGGAGCGCCTCCACCACCGGAAGCCGCGACTTCGCCAGCTCCGGCTCCGGCTCTCCTCGCGCGAGGCTCATGACCGCGGAGGCGCGCACCCGGGAGGGAATCTGTTCGTCGCTGACGACCGCATTCAGCAGCTCGTTCGCCTGTGCGTTCGGCCCGGCGTAATCGAGAGCCGTTTGCACCAGGGCAGCCTTTTCCCACTGGTTGGTCAGGCGCGGGTCGCGATAGGCCGCCACCAAGGCCGGCAGGGCCTGTTCCTTGAGCGTGCTGGCCACGAAATTGAGCGCGTGTTGATCGATCCGGCCATCGCTGGCCACCAGCAATGATTGCGCGGTCGAAGCGAACGCCGCGTCGCCCGAACCGGCGAGGACGTAATACAGGTAATCCTTCCCTCGATCATCGAGGGCATCCGGTCCGCTGGCCGCGAGGGGGTTCGTGAGCAGGTCGCGCGCGGCGGCGATAGCCGTCGCCCGGTGCTTGCCGGGGGCCATCTCGTCGAGAACCTTCGCGGTGTACGCGACTTCGAGCGGACGGCCCGTCGAGCCGAGCACATCGGCCAGGATTCGCTCGGCCGATTCGCCCCCGATGCTCTGCAAGGCATCGATCAGCCCGATCCGCAGCGAAGGCGGCGTCGTGAACGTCAGTCGAACTTCTGGCTTGCCGTCGCGCCAGGCGTTGAACCGGCGCGGCCGGTCGCCATCGTTGCGGTTGCCCCCGTCGCCTCCGCCGGGCCGGTTCTGCCCGGCCGGCTCCACTCGGTTCCCGCCGCGTCCGCCATCTTCGGAACGCGCAGTGCTGTAATCGATATCCTCGAAGCGGCCCAGGTACGCTTCAATCGCGGGCAGCGCGTCCGGGCCGAGGTCGACGAGTTGTTCCAGATGATGGATCACACGCCGTATCGATTTGCCCTCCCGGGAGCTGGCGCGGATTTTGCGAAGCTGCTCGATAATCGCTTCGGCATCGGGAGCGGCCTCGGGCTCCGGTGCCACGATGGGCGCTGAGGCGACCGTCGCCGGGCGGGCTTGGCGGGCGGCAGCCAGTGCTTTTTCGAAATCGCTCTTCTCCTGCGCCCAGGCGGCCTGGCGGGCTTCGAGATCGGCGGCGGCCCGTCGCAAGGCCCGGGTGTGCGCGAAAGACCAGGCGGCTCCGCCCGCGACAGCGGCGGCGCAGAAAATGGCGATAACGTTCTTCATCAAAATTTCACGCTCGGCGTGTTCACTTCTCTACTGAAAATGACGGCTGGAGCCGGGTGCGGGTTACAACCAGTCCTGACCGAAAACCGCGGTATAGGTCCTCGGGGACCTGCCTTCCTGCCGTTTCCCTTCCCCTCTCAGCCGCTCCGAGCCGGGGGAGAGGGTGGCCGCAGAGAGGCCGGGTGAGGAGGGTGCCTCCGGCCACCCCCTCTTGCCCCGCGAAGTCCTCAAAGTCCCGCTCCGCGGGGGTTCCATCAAAAACCCCCGTCATTCCGCAAATTCCACCCATTCCACCATCCCATTCCGCCTTGCCCCACCCCCTCTGTGCCTCGGTGTCTCCGTGGTTCAATCGCTCCGCAGCCGATCGCCCTTGCCCCCAAAACCCCTCGAAAAAGCCCGTAAGAGCCTGTCTGAAAATTCCGCCGAGGCTGGCGGCGAGGGATTTTCGCTGCGGCCGAGACGGCACGACCGGCGCATCCCCGCAGCGGGCTGTAACGGTCGGGCCAACGAAGGCCCCAGCCGAAAGACCCGCCGCCAGCTCCGGCGCAATTTTCAGATAGGCTCTAATGCCCCTTCCTGCCCCCAATTTTCCCGACTGCCTGGCGCTCTAGTCAACATTGTATGCAAATATCACCACTTCCATCTTTGCCAATCCATCCCCCGTGTGCTACCATCTAAATATGACTGCGAACCCAACCTCGCGGTCGCTCGGATCGATTCCGAACAACAGTCGCGAAACGTTCGCGCCTCCTGTTCCGATTATCCGCCGCGCGACCCCGCCCAATCGCCGTATCCCTTCCTTCGGGAAGAGGCTCGAATCGTCGTCCCATGCCCTAATCACCCCCATCGCCCCCCTCCCGGCGCTCCCCATCCTGCCCTCCCCAAAATCCCCGGACTACCCTCACGAAACCCGCGTAAATAGGACTTCCTGTGGGCAAAATGACCCGCCCTTCACCATGTCTTTCTCCCACCCATCAGCCAGAAAATATGCCCTTCCATCGTCCTCACCCACCATGAGCCCTCGCTCCCTCCCCCCGACCGCCAGCCTCCGCAACTCGGAATCACCCGCCAGACCCCGATTTACGCAGCGCTGCCACAAGGATTTACACAGTGCCTGCCCCCGTTTACACAGGGCTTGCCCCCCATTTACACAGCAAAATGTTGCATTTACACAGTGGTTTTCCGTCTGCTTTTCTGCTCAACCCATTTACCATCAAACCGTTGCGCGGTATTGGCCTTCCGCCCGCCTTTGTTTGCTGCCTCAACCCGCCCTTCCGACCGCTTCGGCCAGTCCCGCTCCGACTTTGGAGGACAGCCGTTGCCGCGATTCGGACCGGCTATTTGAATCCCAGCCTTTGTTTGGCCGGTCTTGCTGGCGATGCCCTCGGTGGATACGCTGAGGGCCGGATGAAAGCCACCGTTCGACTCGATCACACCGCGCCTCCTGGCCGTTGCGCTCCCATTGGCCGCATCCATCTGGGCTGAATTATGAAATCGTTGAACATGTTGCCGAATCTGAAAGTCTGGCTCGCGGCCTGCGTTGCCGCATGGGGCGTCGCCCACTGCCCGGCGGCCCCGGCAGAGGAATTCAAAGTTGTCGCGGATCGTTTCGCGGATATCGAAGTCTTGCGCTACCGCGTGCCGGAGTTCGACCAGCTCACGCTCCAACAGAAGAAGCTGGCCTATTACCTGACCGAAGCCGGCCTGGCCGGGAGAGATATCTTCTACGACCAGAAGTACCGTCACGGCCTGGTCATTCGGAAAACCCTCGAAGCCATCCTCAAGAGTACTTCGGGGGATCGCACCTCCCCGGACTTCAAGGCTCTGGAAGTCTACGCCAAGCGCTTCTTCTTCGCGAACGGCCCGCACCACCACTACTCGAACGCCAAATTCGTGCCGGAATGTTCGGCGGCCTTTTTCGCGGACGCCATCCGTCAGGCGCGCGGTTTGCCGTTGGAAGGCCGCACCGTCGAGGAATTCATCGCGTTCATTACGCCCCTCGTGTTCGATCCGAAGATCGATCCCAAACTGGTCGACCTCCGCCCCGATATCGACAATGTGCAGGCTTCCGCCGTCAATTTCTACGAAGGCGTCACCGAAGCGGAGGTCACCAAGTTCTACGACGAGCAATTCAAGTCGGCCGCGAACCAGAAGGTCTCCTTCGGGCTGAACTCGAAGGTCGTGAAGAACAATGGGCGGGTCGTCGAACGGATTTGGAAAGTAGGCGGCATGTATCACGATGCGCTCCGCAAGGTGGTCCACTGGCTCCGTTTGGCGGCGCGCGTAGCCGAGAATGACGCTCAACGCGCACATCTCGAAGCGCTGGTGAAGTTTTACGAGTCGGGCGATCTCGAACAATTCGACCAGTACTGCATTCTCTGGGCGAAGGAGACCGAGGCCCGCGTGGATGTCGTGAACGGCTTTATCGAAGTGTACCAGGATCCGATGCAAAAGAAGGGCAGTTTCGAATCGGTCGTTTCGATGAAGGACCTGCAAGCCAGCCAGCGCATTGCGACATTATCCCGCTACGCTCAATGGTTCGAGGATCAATCGCCGCTTTTCCCGCCCCACAAGAAAAAGAACGTCGTCGGCATCTCCGCCAAGGTCATCACCGTAATCGGCGAAGTGGGGGACGCCGCTCCCGCCACGCCGGTCGGCATCAACCTCCCGAACCCCAACTGGATCCGCGAGCAGTACGGCTCCAAGTCCGTCATGCTCGGCAATGTCATGGAGGCTTACAACTACGTCCGTGCCCGCAGCCCCGCCACCGACGAATTCAGCGCCACGCCCGAGATCGCCGCCCGCACGAAGCAACACGGCGCCCTCGCCGCGAGCCTGCATGTCGAGATGCACGAAGTCATCGGCCATGCCTCCGGCCGGATCAACGACGGCATCGGGACCCCCGACCAAACGCTTCAGACGTACGCGGGCACGCTCGAGGAAGCCCGCGCCGATCTGGTCGCCCTCTACTACGCCATGGATCCGAAGTTGGTCGAGATTGGAGCCATGCCCTCGCTGGATGTCGGCTACGCCGAGTACGACTCGTACATCAACAACGGCTTGATGATGCAGCTCTATCGTGTCACGCCCGGCCAGAATCTCGAACAAACCCACATGCGCAACCGGCAGATGGTCTCCTCCTGGGCTTTCGACCAGGGCCGGTCGCACGGCGTGATCGAGCGGATTTCTCGCGGCGGAAAGACCTATTTCCAAATCCGCGATTACACCCGGCTGCGCGGCCTGTTCGGTCAATTGCTCCGCGAGGTGCAACGGATCAAGTCGGAAGGCGATTACGAAGCCGGCAAGAAGCTCGTCGAAACCTACGGCGTGAAGGTCGATCAGGCGCTCCTTACCGAGGTCCACGAACGATACAAGGAGTTAAACGTCGCTCCGTACCAGGGCTTCATCCAGGCCCGGCTCGTGCCGGTCGTCGTCCAGGGCGAAATTGCGGATGTGAAAATCGAGTATCCCGAAAGCTTCCTGGGCCAGATGCTCGAATACGGAGACCGCTACGCCAACCTGCCGGTTCGCAACTAAGCAACCTCCACGCCCCACGCTCCATGTCGTTTGCGGAATTCACGGCGCAGGAAGGCGCGGTCGACCTCTTGCGCAAGAGTCTCGAACGCGGCCGGTTGGGCCACGCCTATCTGGTCAGCGGAAGCCACCTGGGCGAGATGGAGCGATTGGCGGCGGCGCTGGCCAAAACGATCAATTGCCTGGCCCCCCCCGCCCGCGGCCGGACCGGGCTGCCCCTGGCCGCCTGCGGCGCTTGCCTGAGTTGCCGCAAGATCGAGGCCCTGAATCATCCCGACATTACCTGGGTCCGGCCGGAGTCCAAAAGCCGGATCATCACCATCGAACAGATCCGGGAGCTGATCCAGCGGATGAACCTCAAGGCCAATGAGGCGGCTCACAAAGTGAGCATCATCGTGGATGCGGACCGCCTGAACAATCAATCGGCGAACGCGTTTCTCAAGACGCTAGAGGAACCTTCCGCCGGCTCGGTCATTATTTTGCTCACCACCGCCCTCGAGCGCGTTCTCGAAACGATCGTGTCCCGCTGTCTCCGGCTCCATCTCGCTTCGGATTCCCGTCTCCACCTGGAAGCGGACGACCGCGCCTGGCTGGCCGCCTTCGGCGAGGAAGCGGTCACCGGCGCCAAAAGCCTGCTCGGCCGGTACCGCCTGCTCGACCTGCTCGTGCAACGACTGACCCGCTTGCGTGAAATCATCGACAAGCGGCTCACCGATGCCTCTCCCTTGACCCGCCATCCCGACGCCGAGAACAACCTCCGCGATAAATGGGAAGAGGAATTGAAGGCCGCCATCGAAGCGGAGTATCGCCGCAAACGGGCCGAAGCCGTCCTGGTTCTGCAATGGTGGATGCGCGATGTCTGGCTCCAGAGTCATCGCATCGAGGGGGTCGACCTCGCCTTGCCCGACCTCAGCGAATGCACCGCCGGCCTCGCCCGCCGGATCGGCGCCGCCGCCGCCGCCGGAAACCTCCGTTCCCTCGAGGGCCTGCAACGCCTGCTCCATACCAACGTCCAGGAGTCTCTGGCGTTGGAAGTCGGCCTGCTTCGGCTTAAGCTCTGACCCGTGACCGCCCGCACGAAAGGAACCGCTTGAAGATCCGCGTCGACCGCCCGGGTCGTCCAGCCGCGGCGGGAACTCCTGAGACAGTCCCCATTCCGGGCACGCCTGCACCGCAGAAGGCTTTCCTGATGGCCGCCGGACTCTGGGTTGCGCTCGGCTTTCTGAAGTTCGGGAATCCGGTCGTTCTGGATCACAAGGTTGTCGCTCCCCAGACTCCAGCCGAATTCGTTTTTTTTCCCTGGCCCTTCGCCTGGGGGTGCTGGATGGGAGCTGGCCTGGTTCTCTGGGGGCTCGCCGTCGCCGGACGCCCCGCCTTCCCGAAAGGCCGATGGCTTTTCTGGACTCCGCTCGCCTGGTTTGCCTGGCAACTGCTTTCCGGGGTGTTCTCCGTCGCCCCCCATCTGTCCAACCCCACCCTCGTTCACTTCGGCGTCTGCGTGGCGGCATTCTACTTCGGATGTCTGATTCTCCCCCGCTTCCGGGACGACCGCTATTTTTGGGTGCCGGTGTTGCTCGGCTTTGGCTGGGCTCTGATGACTGGATTCGACCAGCACTACGGCGGCCTGGAAGCCGCCCGCCGTGAAGTCTACGAACAGGCCAATATCCACCTGTACCCGAAGGAGTATCTGCTCCGAATCTCGACCGGGCGCATCTTCTCGACCTTGGTCTATCCCAACGCCTTTGCCGGAGCGATTCTACTCTTCTTCCCCATCCTCGCCCGGAAACTGGTCGAAATTAGCCACTACTGGCCTCGGGTCCTCCGAGGGGTCATCCTTGGCCTCTTTGCCTACGCCTCCCTTGCGTGCCTGTACTGGACCGGCTCGAAAGGCGGATGGCTCCTGGCCATCGGCGTGCTTGGGTTCGTGCTGCTCCATCTGCCCGCCCCGCGCCACCTCAAAATCGGAGCGGTGATCGCCATCCTCCTGATCGGCCTGGGAGGATTCGGGATGAAATACGGCGCTTATTTCAAGCGCGGCGCCCCCAGTGTCGGAGCCCGGTTCGACTACTGGTCCGCCGCCTGGCAGACCGCTCAAACCAACCCCCTCTTCGGGACCGGCCCAGGCACCTTCGCGGTTCCGTATGGCAAGATCAAAACGCCTGAGGCGGAGATGGCACGTCTCACTCACAACGATTACCTTGAACAAGCCTCCGATTCCGGCTGGCTCGGTCTCGTATTGTATGTTTCCATGGTTTTTGGGTTGTTCCTGTCACTTTATCGTCAACGAAATCGGTTAGGTATCGATTTTTCCTTTGTTTTGATCGGAGTTTTTGGATGGATCTTGCAAGGATTCATTGAGTTCGGTCTCTACATCCCTGGGCTCGCTTGGCCTGCATTTCTGTTCCTTGGATGGAGCTTCGGCCGGGCTTCATTACTTTCTCCCCAAACCATCGAAAAACAGGGTTAACGTTATCGAGAATTCATTGACTCGTTTTTGACGGCGATTTTTTCGCGCGTCCAAAGCTTCGCTCGAGCCTGCCAAAACTGTTCGCTTGACGCGTTTGGTCATATTGCCTAGTCTCTCGTCCCATATTCAGTGTGGAAAGAGCAGAGTCGGTTACGGCTGCTGCTTTTTTGTTTGATGAGCCCGCAAAAACGAAATCGAATGGAACGAACCGGCCCGGTTCGCTCCGGCCTTGCCGCCGTGATCGTGTGGAGGAATTCATGGATCTGAAAGACATCAAAGCGGTCATCGATTTAATGAAGAAGAACTCCATCTCGGAGTTCGAGATGGAGAAGCCGGAATTCAAAATCCGCCTGAAGCGATCCATGAATGGCGGCCAGGCCGCCGCCTCGGATGAGCCTCCCCCCCTCCTCCAGTACGCTCCGGCTGCTCCCCCTCCGGCCGCCGCCGTCCCGGCCTCTGCCTCCACCAACGAGGTCGAGATCAAGTCTCCAATGGTCGGGACCTTCTATCGGGCGCCTTCCCCGGAATCAGGCAACTACGTCGAGGTGGGGTCCGAGGTCAACCCGGATGCCGTCGTCTGCATCATCGAGGCCATGAAAGTCATGAACGAAATCAAGGCCGAGGTGCGGGGCGTGATCACCCAGGTGCTGGTCGAGAACGCCAAGCCGATCGAGTTCGGGCAGCCCTTATTTCGCATCCGTCCGCTCTAGGCGCGGCTCTACCGAGACATGTTCGAAAAGATTTTGGTGGCCAATCGCGGCGAGATCGCCGTGCGAATCATCCGGGCTTGCAAAGAGCTCAATATTCGCACGGTGGCGATCTATTCCGAGGCGGATGCCAATTCGATGCATGCTCAGATGGCCGACGAAGCCATTTGCATCGGGCGCCCTCCGAGCAGCGAAAGTTACCTCCGGATCGACCGCATCATTAGCGCCGCCGAGATCGCGGATGTGGATGCGATTCACCCCGGCTACGGATTTCTCTCCGAAAACGCCCATTTCGCCGACGTCTGCGAGAGCTGCAACATCCGCTTCATCGGCCCCAGCTCCCGCGCCATGAACGCGCTCGAGGACAAACAGGTTTCCCGTTCCCTCGCCAAGAAGGCCGGCGTCCCGCTGCCCCCCGGCTCCGAGGGCATGGTCGAAATCGGTAAGTCCGACCGCGTGAACGGCTACCGCCTCTACGACCGCGCCGGCAAGCTCGTCAGCCAGGAAGAAGAGAAGATCTCCGACACCCACGCCCAGAATTT
>CAYZKY010000037.1:0-40650 GCA_964478815.1 uncultured Verrucomicrobiota bacterium | reverse complement strand
ACGGCGGTAACACGGGTTCGAATCCCGTTAGGGTCGCCATTCTCGAAAATCCCCAATAAAGTCGCGGGTTTCCAGCGTGGCTGAGCATCCGAATCCCTCCAGAAGTATATGCATTTTCTATGCATAAGGGCCGAATTGAGCAAACGAGTTCACCTCCGCTCAAGGTGACTCAGAATGGACTCCGATTCGAGAAATTCGCGGAATGGCCGGTTGCGCGGCAATCAGAGTACCGGCGTGAACGTTCCCAACGCCCGCCCTATCGAACAGGCCGTGAGCACTGCCACCGCCACGGAGGCGGACAAGTTCAGCCTATGGGTGGACTACTGCCGGGAACAGCCCCAGAGGGTGAACACACGTTCACGGTCCCGGTGACCATGCAACTGCATAGCTGGTGGACGCACGGGCGCGCCGCGAAGGACCCGGGGGTCTCTCTCGGCCAGCCTCCCCGGGAGGTTTTGCGAGGGCAGGTTACCACGTTTGAAGATTGTGGATTCCGCACCGAATGGCAATGGGAGGCGTATCGCAAGGCCAAGTTGAAGGAACGGCCCTCGCGGGGCGGGGCGGAGAAAGGAGGCTGAACCCTCACGGCGCTTCCCGAGCGGCTCTTGGCGCAAGCTGGAGGCGGCTCTTTGCTGGCCTTGGGCTACCGCCGCCGCCCTAACGCGGCGAGGGCCAGCATTAACGCGGGAAGACCGAGGCTGGCCCCGCCGTCAGGGACAAGAGCGAACTGCGCCGAAAGGGAAGAGACATGGCTTCCATCGTCGAAAATGCTGAAAAAAGTCTCCACGTCCAAAACGTACGTGCCGGGTTGCAGGAGTCCTCGAATCTCGTAAGCCCCGTCCACAGTAGGGGGTGAGAATGTGCCAGACGGGCCGCTCAGTGATATTTCGCCGCTTCCGATACGCTGGCCGGAAAGCGAAAACGCCGCGAGCGCGTCCAGCGAAAACGCTACCCGGAAGCCGGAATCCGCGAAAGCGGACGCGGACGCAAAGTATCCGTTGTCAGGATCGGAATTCACGGTCGCAAAGCCAGCTACGCTCATTTGGACGATCATGGCCTTAGGAAAAATTTCGGAATACTGGTAGGCGCTAGCCCCGGCATCCGCTCCGGCGGTTGCCACCGAGGTAGCCGCCTCCGCGGAAATGCTTGAGGTAAACGGCAGGAATCCCGAAGCTGATTCGTCGTGCTGATTAAATTCGTCTTGCTCGACTGATGCTACCGCAGCTACGCCAGTTTGGCGGGACTGGCTGATGGGCGTGAGGGTTGCAGTTGCGAAAGCGGTCTGCGCGACAGCAGCGCAACACAAAGTGGTTAAGGAAATGGCCTTGTTCATGGTTTGCGCTGGTATTACCAGCCCAACCGACCCACGCAAGGGTTTTCGCAGGAATCTATCCCCAGCCTTTAAAAGGAAAGGGCCGCGTGCAGCCATCCCCCCAGGAGCGCCACACCGGCCCAAGGCCGAAAGGTTGCAACAGTCGGCGAGGGGAGATTACGAGGTGAGACGTGAGGAGAGCAAGTCTTGCCAAGGAACGCATCGATTTGTGCTTTCCTTCAAGCTCCAGTTCGGCAAGATGCCAACATCGAATCAAACCGACGCGTGCCACAATGAATTCCGAGTTTTGCCCATGTGACTGTTGCGGTGGTGTGATCGAATTCGAATCTGACCGGGATGGCGAAAAGGTAGCTTGCCCGCACTGCACGAAACCGACGGTGCTTTCCGCCGCCATCGCGGCCAAAGTTCCAGAGCCACCCGCTACAATCCTGACGCCCGCGCCGGTCGCCAGCGAAGCCCCTCGTCCTATGCTGGATAGGCTGCCTCCGATCTCCGCAACTCCGGCTTCCGTGCCTGCTGGCCATGTGGTTTTCGTGCCGCGCCTTGGCGTCATCGCTTGGCCTGTCCGCGTGGTTGTGTTGTTCGGACTGATTCTGGAAACCGTTGGGCCAAGATTTATTGCTCCTGGCAGTGCTCCGTCTGCGGCAATCCTGTGGCCAGCAAACGCGTGCGCCTCTGCCCGTCCTGTCGCGCCACGCTCTCTCCGTAAACCTCAGAACAAAAACCATGAAAACCAGAACCATCCTATCCGCCCTCGCCGCCCTCGCCGCCACGCTGTTCGCGTGCCCGGCAAACGCCGCCCTGATTACGCCGATAGCGCAGGGGCGAGTCGTCGCCATTGCGGTCTCTGCGCACATGGATTACGGCAGCACGCATTACGATGAACTTTACGCGCCAAATTTCGGACCGTTCAACGTCTTCCTGCCAGGTTCCGTTGGGGAAACATCCGAAGACGGCCTGAGATACGCTGGAGCCGAAGCCATTGCCTCTCAAGACTCGACCATCTGGGCGGAATCCATTTCGGCAAATGGCTACGCGCGCGCGAATTCGGGCGCGGATGACGGCGGGCAGGCCATAGCAGAAGCAGGCTCGGGGTTTGATGTCACCTTTTTGGTGGACAGCCGCGCCCGGTTCATTCTCGACGGGAGTGTCACGGCCAGCTTGGGATCGAGTGGCGGAAGTGCAATCTCGTTCTCCGAGGTAGGCAAGGCTGTGCTTTTCGCCACGACGGGCAATAACGAGAGCTTTTCAGCCGCCTTCGAACTATCACCGGGGGCTTACCGCTTGATCGGATTCGCGAACGCTCGGGTTGACGCGCCGGACAGCCCCATCGGGGACGCTCAAGGCACCTTCGCGTTGACGCTCTCGCAAGCCGTCCCCGATTCCGGCGTGGGGATCGGTGCCGCCGCCCTCGCCTTCGGGCTCGCCCTCGCGCGGCGCAAATCCGGTCTGTGAAAGCCCGTGAGCCTGCTCCTCTGCCAGTGCGACAATTGCCAAGGCCAGATCGAGTTCGAATCCTCGCGGCATGGCGAATCGGTAGATTGCCCGCACTGCGCACTTCCAACCGTGCTTTCAGCGACAAACGCCGTCACAATTCAAGGAATCTCCAAGCCGAAACCTCCCGCGCCAACGCGGTTGCCCTCAAGAGAGATAGTTCCGCAGAACCGGAAAGGGGAAATGTGCTACTTCGACGAACGCGGCATCACGGTTACTAACGCACGGTTCATTGTCGGCCCCAAAACGTTTACGATGTCCGGGATTACCGGCGTGGAATTGGGCGAGATAGAGAAGCAGGTAGGCGGTCACCTCGCCTTGATTGGAATTGCCATCCTTGGCTTCGCAGGAGGACTTGCCCAAGGGCTCATTACAGTTGCGATTATCTGCGGCTTGGTTGTCGCAGCGATGTTTTTCGCGATTTACAAGACTCCGAACACTTACACGATTAACATCACGAGCGCGAGCGGCACGGAACTCGCGGTACACGATAAAGACAAGGACTTTGTAGTTAACATCGCACGGGCGCTTCACCAAGCGATCATTGACCGAGCTTAAGGACTTACGACGACAATCCCGAAGTGTCGATTCGCCGTACTACCAAGTTCAGGCGGGCGCAGCCCAACGCTGCCGTCCGTTGCCGTGGTGACTCTCGGCAAGCCGGAACAGATTTGGGTCGATAGCGCGGAAGGATTGCCAAGGCGGTTTTATCGAGCAGTGTTGGAACCGTAAGGCACTCTGCTCATCGGTTCATCATTTTCGTAATGCGTTCCTGCGCGGTCATGGCGCGAGGTTGGGGCTTGGTGTTCGAAGCCGTCATGGGGGACGGGGCGCCTTCTGCTGGTTTGGTGCCAGCCAGTACTTCGAGTGCTTTGACGATTTCCGCTGCCGCAAGAGCAATCTCCTTAATCGCTTGAATTTCTTGCGTGGTCATAAATTTTCACCCTTCACTGGCAGTGGGCTCGAAGTCGATGCCGTAGGACGGAGTCCCTCGGGAAGCTGGGCTTGTAGGCAATACGTTTCAGCCGTTTCGATAAGCTGAGCTTCGACGGCCTTCAACTTGGCCCGCCACGTCTTCTGAAACTCCTCATAATGCGCAACGATAAGGCTTGCGGCCTGGAGACGAGCACATAAGACTAGGGCACCCTCGTAACCAGCGAACCTCGGATTCGGATGCACGTCGGGAAGACACCATTCCACAACGGTGGCTTCGGCATTCTCCGAGTCAGCCTGGGCGTATTCGAAAATGGTTTTGCCGTTGCCGAGTTGCTGTTTTATCCGCGCGCGCTCCTCGCACAAGGATTCCCAGCGTCGGACGCTCTCGATCAACTGCGCCTCGCACTCCGCCACTTTCTGTTGCTGGAGTTGCAGTCCCTCTTTAGCGAGTTCAACCTGGGCGATTCCAGGATGGCCAAGCTGCACGGCCTTTGCGCCTAAATGCCCGAGCGGCCCGCTCAATAGTGAATCCCTCGTCATACTTACAGGAATTTGGTCAACACTTGCCTCGGCGCAGGCTATCACTACGGGGGGGAAACCGTTACTTTCATCCCGGGACTCGGCATAAACGAGCGGATCGCTGCGTCGGTAACCCGTTCGATTTCATAAAATTAAAAGTTATCTATGCCGGGTGGGTTGCGGGCAACACTCGCCAGCTCGACTGCCCACCGTCTTGCCTTCCCCTCGCAAGGCCGATCCGGACGCATCGCCGGGGAAGTACGACTGTTGACGTGCTCCTCTCTTTTGAGGACTCGCAAATCCGGCGAGTCCCTTTTGGAGTTCTCCCCGCCGGGCCACAAACTCGGCGGGGTTTTTCATTTCGGAGTGTTCCCCGCCAGAAACGCCGCCATCGGGTCGGGCTGGCGAGGCAATAGGCACTGCCGAATGCGGAGGATGCGCCTTGAAAGGTCCTGCTTTGTCCCACCCACCGAGCGGGCCACGGCTTCCAGCGATTGGCCTTCGAAGGCTCCGGGGGCGACAACAAAGACCAAGGCGAGCGATTGCATGCACTGCGCGTGGCGGCGTTGCTCTGGAGTGGCCTTCGTCCAAAACAGCACCTCGGAAATTGCCAGCCGCATAACCACCCCGAGCGCGTCGCCGAGCATCCCGAAGTCCAAGCCATCGGGAAGCGGCTGCGGGCATTCGCCGGGTTCCTGCCAACCGAGGCTTTCATCGTGAGCCTCCGGGCGTGGCGGGTGAACGACGGGCAGCCATTGTGCGGAGTTTTCCCCCGCCCATGCTGCGGCCTCCACTGATTGTGGGTCGATCATGCGTTTGAGTTTTCTGGAGTCTCGACGGGATTGGCTGGATTTCGCGCTAGGATTGGTTCTGGCGCGCTTTTCGATGCCGTACCTGCCATAGCGCCCAATCCCGGATCGGCTTCGCCACACGCCCTTGAAAGCCCGGCATGCAAGCATCCGTTCGGACAGGGGACCGGAAGAGGTTTGTGTGAGCCTTGGGCGGGCCGCCAATCCACGCAGTCTAGTCCAAGCCCCTTTAGCGCGAGCTTTTTCAGGTGTTGCAACCGTTGCTCGGGATTGGTTGTCCAGCAGGAATCGGTGAGAGGTCGAATGCGAACCAAGAATTCCATTTCGTCAATGTGTTTGGGCATAGTCTATTTCAAAAACTGAAGCCAGTGTTTGCCAGCGGGTTTGAGGTTCAACGCGGAGCCGGAGAACAAATTCGGTGGGCTCAGGTTCAGGGTTCAAAGGGTCACCCCCTTATATAGGGGGGTGAACCCATGAACCTTCCGGGTGCATGAACCCGATTTGAACCCGAGATGAACCTTGAACCTAATCATTGATAATCCTTTGGTATGTAAAGACCTGCGTGACTGCATTCGACGATATTAAGGCGAACCCATTTCTCCATTCTTCGCTTGGCCGTGGACTCACTTACTTTGGCCACGTCTTGAACCCGTTTTTTTAGCTCTCCGTGCTTCATCGCCTGTCGTTCGCTGAACACCTCCGCACGAGTAAGAAGCTCCTCTTGAATGGCCAACTTATCCTTGGAGGACTGGCCTGACTCCACCGAGACGTGCATGCCTGCCTGATCGCTCCAAGTGAACCTTGGGCCAGTGCCTCTTAGGATCGGCGCACGGCGTTGCTTGGTGCTCCAGACCTCAGTGACGCCATCCACCTTTTCGAGTGTCAGGTTGGTTTCGCTCTTTCGCTCAATCTGGCTGCCCAAGTGTCCGCGCGTCTTCTCACCGCCGGGGTTGAAGTGAATCACGCCGATGATCGGGCAATAAAAATTGCCCGCCAAGGCTTGCAGCTCTGCGACAAAGGGATTGCATTCCCCGGGATCGTTAACGTCTCGAACGAAGTCCGCAAATCCGTCGAGGAAAACGGAATGTATGCCGCCGAATTCGTCTGCTGCCCGCTTAACGCAGTCCTTTAGTGCTGCCCATGCGGCCCAGGCCTCAAAACCGGTGAAACAATAGGAGCGAAGCCAGTCTGGCAAATGATCTACGCGTGCCCGTCGAATGGCACGGTCTACAAGACGCCGATGATCGTCCAGGCTTTGCTCACTATCGATGTGAACGACCGCACGCCCGGCGGGGTTCTCGGAATAAATCCCTAACGTGTCCGTCTCGGAAACCTTGGACGCCATTGTAGACGCCACCATAGCCTCCACGAAGCCGGATTTCCCAACCTTCACCGCGCTGGCAATGCTGGTGATGTTGCCGGGGGTACAGATAGGAATGTCTCCGATTCGAAAAACGGCGTGTAGAGGGGATGGGACTTTGGCTGGATCAAATCTCCGGCTTTCGTAGTCCGGAACGCCAGTGGTCTGCTCAAATGCATGGATGAGCTGATCCTTAAGATCAGTGATCTGTGAGATTGGCTTTTTAACACCTGCCGCGATGTCTGAAGCGGTGTTAATACCTCGATGGCAGACATCGATGATGACTCGTAGCTTCTGGTTTGCCCTCAGCTTCTCCGCGTAATAGCCGATATTGCCCGGCAATGCTGCTTCTTTATAAAGACCAGAAACTTCCTGGTTTGTAACTATTACAGTCGTTCCCTTTAGCTCTCTAAGGAGTTCATCTTCGGTGGGTACGCCTCCACCTTGGCGACGGCGGTCGATTAGAACACGGAAAACTTCCTTCCACTTCGGTGCGTGAAAGAGCCGGAGGGTTATGCTTTCCTTATCAATGGCAGGCCACGGATCATATGAGTTTTCTCGACCTAATACGATGTAACCTAGAATCGCAACCTCTGCCTCTGATTCGTCTGGCAACAGCGCCATCGCAGACCGATCCACACCATTGACTTCGGGACGCAAACGTGCGAGGTTTCGTCCGTCTTCTTCAGCTATCGGCCTGCTCCCGTTCGTCCGGGGCGGGCCTTTTCGTAGGTGAGTCACAAGGAATGCTCCTCTTTCAGCCGCACGAAGTTCTGGGTTAGGGTTGCGACAGCCGGGGCATCGTCGGGGTTCACGCCAAAGCCCTCCCGCAATGCCTCTTCAACCGCCACCGGCTTGCCGTCGCGCTCGAAACGAAGCCCGGCCCACGCCGTCGAGCGGTCCAGAATCAAAGCGATCATGGCTAGTTCCGAATGAACGCGTCCAATTCGGCCTTGCTGACGAAGATGGCCTTGCCCTTGCGGTAGAAGGGAAGGCCCTGCTTGAAGTATTCACGGAGCGTGTTGGTGCAGATGTCCACCACGTCCTTGCTCTTGGAGATTCGAAACAGGTCGAACGCGCCTGCGCTCGCTTGATGCTTGTTGAGTAATAATCGTTTCACGATTTCTCTTACCGCCTGGTCGGAGAGAAACCTAGAAACCGGAAAAAATCTGCAATGCCCCTATCTTGGCCAGGGTTTCTCCGGCCTACCCCCTTCTGCCAACCGCTTGGAAGCAATATCGAGTGCAACTATCTGCATCTTGATGGCGGCGCTGGAGTAGTTCGTGCTCAAAGCCTTGTTGATTGCCTTCGCTCGCTCAGGGTTGGTCATCCAGCAGTACTCAGCCCCCGAAGAAAACCACCCTCGCAAGATTTCTGCCCTCAGTACGGCCATTTGGAGTGCCTTCGACTTTGAATCCCTTCTGCGATAGAGCGCCCGCTTCAGTTGATTCATGGATGCATTGTCGGGAGGAATCAATTCTTCAATTCGCACCCCAGCAGATTTCGCGACATCCAACGCGTACGCTTTTTCCAACTCGACGCGACCGCGTTCAGTGCCCTTACTCTTCGCCTCCGCAATACTCCGAAAGTAGCGCGGATATTTCTTGCGCAGAAGTAACCCTTGCGCTTTCTCGTAATCCTTTAAATCAGTGATGGTGATCTTCTCTGCGGCTGGCGGCGGCTTAGCCGACATCAATTGCACTTCTTTGGCGCGCGTAGCTTCCGCGTCGGCGCGGACTGCTTGAGCAAACATCTCTCGTTCTTTCTTCGAATTCGCCACCACCCATTCGGTAGCGGCCTTCGCCTCTTCCTCGGTCTCTGTGTAAATCTGACTGAGGAGGTACTGAGATTCAATGCTTGTCCGAACATCACGCTCTATTCGCGTGGTCTCGACGCACCATCGGTAAATCTTGGAGTCCCTTTTAATGGGCTTGCCGAGCCTGGTTAGTTTCGTTCGATCGACCATGTCCTTCGACCCCGTTACGCGTGCCAGCTCGCAGAAATCACCGGCGGTCATTTTGACAATCGACGACGATGGAAGTTTGCTCATATCCCCACCTCCAGCATCGGCAGCCCGTTAACGGCCTTGGCGAGGACATCGGGCGGCAGTGTGGTGTAATTATCGGAAATCAGATCGGACGAATGCCCGGCCAGTTGCTTGGCCACAACCTGACTCCCGCCGGTGGCCTTCAGTTGCGAGACGAACGAATGTCGAAACGAGTGGAAGCTGATCGGATTCAACCGCCGCTCCGATGCTCTCCCGGCGGCTTTCTTCTGCTTGTCCTCGCGCGGCCGCACGAAGCCGCAAGGAGCCAGCAGCAGATCGTAGAACTCGTTGCTGAACGCGCCAGAGCCCTTCGCTTCGTAGGCTGCGGCCTGTTCGGGCCAGACAAAGCCAGAGCGGGGCTTTCCTCCGCGATTCCACAATTCGAGCAGCACCGCGCGAAGCGGTTCGGCGATGGGGATTTGCACCGTCGCGCCGGTCTTCCGCATCTTCACGCGGAGCATGCCTTCGGCGAGGTCCACTTGGGGCCAAGCGAGCGAGATCAAATCGCCCATTCGCAGCCCAGAATAGAAGCCGCCGCAGATCATGAACCGCCAGAAGGGATTGGGAGCTTTGCGGAACAGCAGTCGCAACTCTTCGACGGTGAAGGCTCTCCGTTTCGCCCCCTCCTCTTCCATCCCCTTCAAGGCCCGAATCGGCGTGACGGGATTTTCGCGCAACTGTTGGTTGGCGATTGCGCGCCTGAAAAAGACCGAGAGTATCTTCCGCTCCAAGTTGACCGTGCTCGCGCTTGAACTGGCGCGGCGCTTCGTCAGGTACTCGCGAAGCTGTTCGGTGGTGACTTCCCGGAGTAGCGGCCCATCCGGCCCGGCTCCCAGAAATTCCGCGAGCCGCTCAGAAATTCCGGCATAGCGATTAAACGTCCCCGCATCCGCGCTGGCCTTCACCTCGCCCAGCCAATCCTCAATCGCCCCTTTCAGGGTCACTCTCGGCAGGACTTTGCCTGAAAGCGAACCGTAGACCTCTTCCAACATCCCGGCCCGATGCGCCAAAAAGAGGGACTGGACCTTCGCCAATTCCTTCTCGGCCAGCTTCCGCTCGGACTGTTTCGTTGAGCGAAAGAATATCTTCCCGTTCGCCCGCCACCCGATCCACCAAAAGCGAGATTTCTTCTGTCGGTACAACCATGCCATGCGCCCAAAGTATTGTCGGTATCAGCAGTATATGCAATCACTATTGTTCATCGGTGCTCAAGATAGTGTTTTCCCTAATAAAATCGATGTTTTTGCGTCCATTGGCGAAACACGGGTTCGAATCCCGTTAGGGTCGCCATTCTCGCAAGTCTCTGGCAATAAACAGATTCCGAACATTTCCTTCCGTTCAATCCTCGCAGGTATAACGCCCCGGTTTAACCAGTTTCGCGCGTGTGTGCGGACGCTGCGGGATGTTTACCGATGTTGGGAGACGGGCTTGGCACCTTTGAAGGAACTAAATTCCCATTCCTCATCGGGCAAATTGAGATCGTTCACGCTTGCGCCACAACATTTCCATGTCTCGGAAGCAATTCTTAAGTTAGCGCCCATGGGAATACCCGGCCCACCCCAATCCTGCGGTGGATGGAGCCGCAGTGGATTGGGCTTGCGCCGGGGGGCTGGATGGCGCATGAGTGGGGCGCTGACCGGAAGCATCCCGTCCGCGGAAATGGGCTCAGCCCACCGGAGAAAACTGAACGTTTATTAACCTTAGTTCTAGCCCAGCGCTGCGGACACACGGGCACGATATGGAAGTAAGGTTATGTCGACCGTTTCACGCAGTCTGCCCCAAAGTCCGCATCTCGATGTTCCGAAACGCGAGGCGCGGGAGTTATTGAGGGAAATCCGTTCCGGAGTTCCCGCCGCCTTCGACCGCATCCGCCGCCGGCACCCGCGCCACCACGATACCTCGAACGAGGCGCTGGCCGCCGCCGGCCTGAAATTGAGCGATGCCCAACTCGTCCTGGCCCGGGAATATGGGTTCTCGAATTGGACCGAGCTGAAGGCAAGGATCGACGCCCAAACACCGGCGGGGCTGCTGGATCAGGCGATTCGCGCGAATGATCTCGAGGGCATCGCGCGCCTGCTCCGGGCGTATCCGGAGATGTTGCACCTCCCGGTGTGCAACGGGAACTGGGGTCCCCCAATGAGCCATGCGGCCAATCTGGGCCGGCTGGAAGCCATCGAGCTGATCGCTTCGCTGGGAGCCCGCGATTATCAACATGCCTTCGACCGCGCGCTGTTGCAGGGGCGCCTGGAATGCGCGAAATGGCTGCATGAGCATGGGGCGGAACTGCGCCCGGGGATCGTCATGGGCTGCTGCGAAACCTTGAATGCGGCCGGTCTCGGTTTTCTCGATGCGCTCGATGCTCCCTTCACGGATCAGAAGGGAAATCCTCTGGCTCCCCTGGGGCTGGTGCTCGAGACCTACGGGCGGAATCCGACCGGCAAGCGCGCGGTGCTGGAGATTTTCGCGCGGCGGGGATGCCGGTTTCCCGATTCGCCCATGATGGCGTTCCATCGCGGGGATGTCGCGCGGTTGAAGGAGCATCTCCGGCGCGAGCCCGGCTTGCTCGAACGGCGGTTCGCGTACCGGGAGATTTACCCGCTGGAACTGGGGTGCCGCGAGAGCGAGATCACCGGGCTGCATGGTTCACCGATCGGCGGGACGACGCTGCTGCATCTGGCGATCGATTTCGACGAGCAGGAGATTTTCGACTGGCTGATCGAAGCGGGAGCGGACGTAAACGCCCGCGCGCTGGTGGATGCGGCGGGGTTTGGCGGCCACACCCCGTTGTTCAATGGGGTGATCAGTTGCGCCTACCTCAATGGGCGCCAGAGGGATGCCTTGATGACCCAGGCATTGCTGAAGCATGGAGCCTCGCCGACGGCGCGCGCGAGCTTGCGGAAGTTTCTGGACTGGTGCGAAACGCCGGGCTGGCATGAGGCGCGCAACGTCACGCCCGCGGAATGGGCGCGCGGATTCCCCGAACAGAGCTGGCCCAATCCGGAGGCGTTGCGGCTGATCGAAAGCGCCACAACGTAAAACGCCTGGCCAATAAAAGACCCGGGCGCGATGAGAGCCGCGCCCGGGCGATCGTTCAGCGTGTACGGATGGGAAGGCCCGGCAGACGATGCCCGCTACTCTTTGGCGCGGTAGAACCGTTGCCGGAGCGGGCTGGCCTCGGCATCGACAAACATGGCGGCTCCGGTGGCGTCGGTGCGAACGGAGCCGACCGCCTGCCAGGTGGTCAGATTCTCGGTGGCTTCGAGTGTATAGGTCCGCCCGGGCTCGGCCACGATTTCAACTTCGACGCGGCCCTGCGAGAAGCGGGCGATGGATTGAATCTCCGGCGGCACGCTGGACGGATTCACGACGACTCCTTCCATCGACAGGCTGAGGTTGATGCGGCTGGACGCACCGTTCAGACCATCGACGGCAATCGAATAGGCGGTGCCGGCCGTGGCGTTGAATTGCAGCAAGCTTCGCCCGGTGGGGCTGCCGGAATTGAGGTCGCTCGCGATGCGCGTCAGGGTCGAGACGCTGGAGCCGGTGTAGACCGCGAGCAGCGTATTGAATGCGCTGCCGGCCGTGGAGAGCTTCACGGGGCCGGACGCGGGGGCCGTCCAGATCCACCAGATGGATTTGCCGCCGGGGTTTCCGGCATGATTCGGCTCGCCCGGTTCCTTGGTCATGCTCACATTGCTGGCGATGGCCGAAACCGATGAGCCCACCAACGGCAGCGCGGTGACGTATTCGTCGCCGGAGAGCTTGAAGATCGCACCGATTTCGCGATGGCCATCCATCGCGAGCGTCAACGGATTGACCCGCCCCGCGGCATCGCTGAACCACGCGACGAAGGAGTAGCCCGGCGCCGGCGCACCGACGAGGGTGACCGTGGAATTCAGCGGGTAGCTCGGCAGATCGGGATTTCGCACGATCGTCCCATTCGTGGAGGTGGTCGTCAGCCGGGCTCGGAAGGAGGCGGCATCGTTGGGACGGGTGCCCTCGAGATACTCCTCGTGATTCGTCACTTCGTCGCGGTCGGGATCGCCGGTGGGTTGTTGGGAGCCGGTATTGCCGAAGTAAAGCAGCTCCCAGGCATCGGCGAGGGTATCGTTGTCGTTATCGTCGGTCACCGCGTTCTTCCCGTCCATCGAGAACAGGATCGGCTGCGGCTCCGCCGTGCTGTTGGTCACGATCAGGAAGTACGATTGGCCGGGAATCCACGGCCATCCCGTCAGGAGGTACTGGTTGAAATTGCTGTTGGTGCTGGTGCCGTTCCGCCAATCGTCGGTCGAGCCTTTCGCGGGCAGCGTGCCCTGCTCGATAAACATCTGGACGCCGGCCAGGTTGGTGGACGTGTGTTTCCAGCGCGTCGCCTCGGCCGGGACATCGATCCGATAGACCGACTGGCTGGCCGGCGCCAAGACGGGCTGGATCCGGCCGCCGTAGAACGGAATGACCTCGGGCAGGGCGTTCGGCACGGAATTGGTGGTGAGGCGAATCGCGAAGGACGCGTCGTTCGCGGCGCGCACGCCGACGAAGTAGGTCGCGCCAGGCCGCAACGGGGGCGCGGAGAGCGGGTAGGTTCCGGGAGCGTCGAAGTTCGGGTAAGGCCCGTGGTTTTTGGCGTCGGTGTTCCAATCCTTGAGGTCACCTGGCGCGCCGGTCGCGCCATTGCCGGGCGGCACGGTATCGCGCACATGGACCACGACGTCGCCGGACTGCTGCGAGAAAGAGAGAGAGACTCCGCCCGGAATCGAAGGTGGAGCGGTGAACCGATAATAACGCCAATCGCCGCCGGCGACCAACTGGCTGGACAGCTCGGGAGCCTGCAATTTCAGTTCGGTGACGTTCCCGACGGAGAGTTTGAGGCGGTAACGGGCATTGGCATTGCCGGCGGCGCGCACGGCAATATACCACAGACCGGGCTTGAGCTTGGTCTCGGTCTTGCCCGCGAGAGGCACCCAGTTGGCGTATTCGGTCGCGTTGGCCAGCATGGAACGATCGTAGATGGTGCCGTTGGCTCCGGTGTTGTTGTGATACAACGTCGGCGGCGCGCCGGCGCGCAGGTAGAGGTCGGGATTGCCGCTGAAGGCTTCCAGCGCCGCGCGCAAAAGACCCTGGTTCGACTCGGGCACTTCGATTCCATAGTAATGGAGGAAGCCTTGCTGGAGGAAGGTGCTTTGGTCGCCGGGCAGCGGCACTCCACCGGCATCGACACCGGTATCGCCGAAGAACGGGGCACTGACGCCGGGCGCAGTCGCGGCTTGGCCGGCTCCGGGCATGACCCACGCCGGACGGTCCAATTGGAGCGGCTGGCTCGTCAAGGTGAAGGCGGTGGATCCTGCTCCTTTCACTTCCACGTACCACACTCCGTTGGTCAGAAACGGCGGCACCAGGATCGCTTGGGCCGTGGTGAAGGGCATCTGGCCGGCGGTCACCGCGTCGGACGGCAAGGCATTGAGACGCGCCCGCATGGAGGCGAGACCGGACGATTGCACCAGCTTGAGCTGCCAGCCGATGACCGGCTGATCCTCGGAAGAAGCCGGAATGACGAACTTGAAGTAGTTCCGCTCGTTGTCGTCGAGCACGCCCGAGACGGCGTTCACCAGGCCGTTCGCATTCATGGCTTCGTCGAAATTGATCTCAGGGGTGAGCATCTCCTGCAGCCGGATCGAGAAGCTGGCATCGGGGTAGGTGCCGTTCGACGCACGGCCCTTCACGACGAGAGTATAGATCCCCGGCACAGGATTCGGGACGGTCACGAGGGTGTTATGGGCATCGGTGCTGGGGAGTCCGCCTTCGTTGCCGTAGGCATCGGTGGAGGGAGCGCCGACACCGGGATCGGGAATGCGGTCGCCCTGGCGCAGGACCAAGGTCGGATTGCCGACGCGATCCTCGAGCTTGACGCGGAAGCCGATCATGCCCGGCGGGACGAGAAACTGATAAAGCCTCGATTCGCCACCTTCGACCTGGCCAGCTTGAACGATGTCTTCGGAGGTCAACAGGCCGAGGTCTTCCGGCACGACGGAGCCCTGGCTTTCGAACGTGAAGCTGCTGCTGCCCGAACCGATCCGGCTGGCGTTGGGCGGATTCACGCCTTCGCTGACCACGGCGAAGTAGTTGGTGCCGGATGTGACGTTCGTTTGCGTGGCGCCGGGCAGGAGGAGGAAGTGATCGTGCCCCAGTTTCTGCATGCCTTTGCCGGCGGCCAGCGTGCCGGCCGCGACGTTCATGTCGAGGCTGGGGATGAACCCGCGCGCAGCGACCATCATCGATTCGCCGGCGGTTCCGGTCAGTTTCACCTTCCAGCTCAACGTATTGGTGGGAACGACCACGCGGAAGTAGGCGGCCTCGCGGGCGGGCAGCGTCGCCTCGGCGGCACCGACCATCGGCACATCCACAACGGGGATGGCGAACCCTTCGCCGATGCCGCGGCTGATAATAGTGTAAGAGCTCTTGGCCGTAGGGCTGTTGTTGTAAACGCCGACGTAATAGGTCCCGGGTTGGAGCGGCCGCCCCATGCCGCACGCAAAGATGCGGCCATCTTCGCTGATGCCGGCATCGGCGGACGAAGCGCTGCGGCGCGTCCAGTCTGGACCGGGCGCCCATTGCGCGTTGGTGGGCCAGGCCGTTTGCGTGCTGGGCGAACTCCAAGGAGTCGTTTGCAGGCTGCTCGGGAGGGATTCGCGGCGGATAACCAGCTTCGGCAAGCCGCCCGTCACGTCGCGCAGACGCACATCCCAACCGACGGCATTCTCGGGCACGACGACGCTGAAATAGCGCCAGGACTGCGGGCCCTGGTCGGCGACCGCCACCGATTCACCATCGAACGGCAGGATGCCGCTCCCGCTGGCGTTGAGGCGCAGGGTGTAGGTGGCGTTGGTAGGAGCGCCGCCCGCCAAGGAGCGCGCCATGACGACGAGAGAGTAGGTTTCGTTCGTCGGATTGCCGACGTTGATGAAGCTCGGATGCGCGTCGTGGCCGGTGGTGACGCCGCCATCGTAGCCATACGTGTCCAACGGAAGCGTCGCCTGGCCGAGGCCCGGGGCGGGCATGAGCGGCCCGCCTTTGAGGACCATGGCCGGATTGCCGGTGCGCTGGTCGAGACGCACTCCCATCCCCAAGGTACCGGTCGGCACGGTGAACCGATACAACTGCGTATCTCCGGCCGCGAGGGTGCCAGCCTCCGTGAGGTCGGCGGCGCTGATCTGCCCTAGGTCCCGCACGGGAGCGGGGCCCTGGCTGACGATGGTGAAATCGCTGTTCCCGGAGCCGGTGCGGCCGGCCTGGGGCGAGTTCCCTTCCGCGACGACGGCCAGATAGTAGGTGCCGGGGCTCAGCACGTTCGTGCCGGCGGGTGGCAGCAGGAGGAAATGTTCGTCGCCCAGCTTTTGCACTTTGCGGCCGGAGGAGTTGGTGAGCGAGCCGTTGCCCGCGACCAGGACATTGGGGATCGTCCCCTTGCCGATCGCCATCATCCCCTCCCCTGCGCGGACGGTCAGATGCGCCTTCCAGCTTGGAGTGTTCTCGGGGATTTCCACCGAGAAATAGGCGGCATCCCGCGGCGCGAGACCGGTGATGGGCAGCGAACCGCCTTCAAAGGCGAGTGGCGTAACAGGGATGGTAAACCCCGCGCCGATCCCACGGCTAGTCAGGGTGTAGCTCATCGGCGCTTCGGTCGTGGCTCCGAGAACGGCGATGTAATAGCGGCCCGGCTTCAAGGGGCGGCCCATGCCCATCGTCAAGGTGCGGCCATCGACATTGACGCCGTCGCTATTGACAGCCCGTTCGGTCCAATCCCGCGTGGCCACCCAGCGTTCCCTGTCCTTCCATTCAGTAGCAGTAGCCGGCGCAAAGGTAGCGGTCGTGTTCAGGAAGACCGGCAACGCTTCCTTGCCCACCACGATCTGCGGTTTGCCGGAAGTCACGTTCGAAAGCCGGATATCCCAGCCGATGGCCGATTCCGGGACGTCGACCACGTAGTATCCGCCGCGGGCCGGACTTTGATCGGAAATCGTAACGGTGCCGCCGTCGAAGTCGAGCGGGCGAGGCTGGATTTGCTCCACGTTCAACCGATAACTGGCGTTGGGGTAAGTGCCGGGCGGCCCAGATTGGCGGGCCTTGACCATGATCGTCTCGATGTCGAAGGGATCGCCGATGGTCAGGAGCGGTCCGGCGACACTGCTCTCCGTCTCGCCGCCATCGTTGCCGTAGGGATCGGCCGACAGCGGCGGGCTGGCAACTCCGGCATCCGCAAGCTCCGGACCGCCGCGCGAAACCGCGATCGGATTGCCGACGAGGTCCGTCAGGGAAATCCAGAAGCCGAGCACGTTGGTGTCGGGAGCAAAGTGGTAGGCGAGCACTTCACCACCGGCCAGGTTTCCGGTCGTCGAAATGTCCATCGGACCGAGCGGTCCGAGATCGATCTGGGGCAACTCGCCGAGAGTCTCGAGAACATAGCTGCTCGGACCGGTGCCGATGCGGTTGGCTTCGGCCGGAGCCTGCCCCTCGCCGACCACCGCGACGTAGTAGGTGCCCGGGCTCAGCACATTCGTCTCGCGTGGCGGAAGAATGGTGAGATACTCATCGCCGATCTTCTGCACGGCGCGGCCGGCCGAATTCACCACGGGCGAGGTGCCCAAGGCGGTGACGTTCGGCAAGGCGCCCCTGCTGGCGACCATCATGGCTTCGCCCGAAGTGACGCGCAGCCGGATGCGCAAGCTGCGCTGGCCCTCGGGCACCTGGATCATGTAATAGTCCGCCTCCCTGGGATCGACCGAGCCGCTGGCCTGCCCTCCCGATCGTTCGAGGGTATGCACGGGGATTTCCTGGCCTGGCCCAATGCGCCGGGCGATAAACTTGAATGAGGTCGGCACCGGCTGCGAAGGATGATTGATGATGCCGACATAATAGTTGCCCGGTTCGAAAGGCCTCCCGAAAGGCATGGTCAGAATCCGGCCGTTTTCGTTGGTGGTTCCCAGAGGCGGCAACGGCCGGGCGGTCCAGTCGAGGTTGGCGGCCCACTGCCCGCGCGAAGGCCAGGTCGTGGCGTTCACCGGCAGAGTGAAGCTGGTGTTTAACGAGTCCGGCAACGCATCGCGCCGCACAACCATGACCGGGCTGCCGACCACGTCCACCAGCCGCAAATCCCAGCCGAGGATATAGCTGGCGCCCGGGCTGCCGATTCCACCCCCATCCCCTCCAGTGCCTCCCCACCCAGCGCTCGACAGCTCAAAGCTCAGAAAACTCCACTCGCCCGGCGGACAATTCACGCGCGAGAACGTGTCTCCAACCTGGCTCTTCACGGCGGCGATCTCGCTGGTGGTGAGCGTGAATTGGCCGAGCACATTCGTTGGGTTATAGACGCCGATGTACCAAACATCCGCTTGATGGCCCGGTTGCTGCAATTGTTGTCCGGAGCTCATCATCTCGTGGTAGCTGGCCGTGGACAATCCGGGATTCCGCTGATTCCACACGCTCGGCGCCGCATTCCGGCGGATGGCTAAACGTGTTCCGGGGGCTCCGTTGGCCAGATCGAGCTGCCAGCCCAGGCTGCCCAACTGCTGCGCGATGTTCGCCACGCGATAAAACCGCCACCCGGCCCGCGATGGATCGTCGTTCGTTACCGTGTCCAGGTAGTCGATGTCCGTCACGACCGCGGGACCGTTGTGCAGCGTGAACTGGTGCGCTCCGGCGCCCCACACCGTGACATAGAAGGCGCCGTCGCTCAGCACCGGCGGCACCAAGGAAATATTGTCCGTCGCCCCGGCCTCCAGATCGGAAAGCGCGTCATTGTAGTTCTCGTTCGGCACCGTGCTGCGCCGCACGGCCACATTCGGATTGCCCGAGTTCGACGGCAGCGAAATCTGCCAGGCGATCTGTTGCGGCGGCACTTGCACCTTGTACGTCGTATAGGGAAAGCCGGTGATATTGCTCACCGTACTCGATCCATACGGCAGGTCGATGATCGGCTGCGCCTTCGATTCGAGCCGAATGGGCGTGTCCGGCTGGCCCGGGACGGCCATAAAGTACTTTTGCCCGCTCGCCAGATAGGGCGGCACCACCAGAACCTGAGCGGCCTGGCTCAATTCGCTGGAGCCGGAGAGCGGCACGCTCGCCTTCTTGAACAAGATTTGGTTCGTCGCTCCATTTAGCCACACGCGCCACGCCAACATTCCGGCCGGAACGCGCGCGCTGAAAAAGCGGATCCCTTCCGGTCCGATGGCCACGTCGCCGCTCCCGGGCGATTCCGCCGAGACCGTTCCCAAATCCTGCACGAAAGGCGTTCCGCTCACGAGCGTCCAGCGTGTATTCGGCGCCGTGCGGACTAGAATGTACCACACTTCGTTCGGCGCGAACTGCGACGAACTCAGCACGAAGCCGTCCGACCCGATGCGTTCGGACTTGTAGTCCGCTTGCGTCACGCTCGGCAGACTGCCGCGGCTCATGTACACGGCGGCTTCCCCCTCGAGGACCCGCAAGGCCGTCCTCCACGCCCCCACCGAAGGATTCGCGGTCGCGACTTTGAAGAACTGTTCGCCCGCCACCGTCGAGTAGTTCGAACTCACCAAGGTTCCCTCCGGCGTCGTGCCGGGATCCCACGCCAGCGCGTGGATCGGATTGCCCTCCAGCTTCATGGCAAATGGCGCGTTGGGCGGGGCGCTCGAATTCACGAACACGCCCACGAAGTACGCGCCGGGCAAGGACTCGTTCTCGATGGCCACCAGCGAGTCGTTGGCGACGTTCAGGCTGCGCTTCCAATACGACGACTCGACTGGCGCTTGATCGCGCTGAACGTACAGGTCCGGCGGGATGTTCGCGCTGTCCAACGAGAGGCGGAAGGGCGTATTCGTGGCCAAATCGAAACGGAAGTACTGGCGGCCGCTGGCCGAAATCGTGCCCGTCCATTGCGCGCCAACCGGTTTCGAAACCGGCCGCTCCAGGCTCCGCATATCCGGCACATTCATCTCGACGGCCAGGCTGAAGGCATGGGAAGGAGCGGACGCTGGAGTCTCGACGCGCGCGAAATACGTCCCGGCGGCGACCTCCGGCAGTTCCAGATGAATCGCGTTCGCCTGCCCATTGAGCCTCGAGGCAAAATCGTAGTTGCCCTCGCTCGGCGGCCCGCCGCGCTTCAGGTATAGATGCGAATATCCTTCCGACCCGCCCGACAATCGGACGGAGAAATTCGTCGTTTCCGCATCGACCTCGAAACTGAACTCCGCCGCGCTCCCCGGCGCGTTCAGTCCGTTGAAATTTTGCGCCGCCGCCGACAGGATCGACAGCCAAAGGCCGGCCAGCGCCGCCCAACTCCGCACCGGGTGGATAGATCTCATCTTGATAGTAGTCTGGGGCGGCGCGGTCTGGCTAGAGAACCCGCGAGACGCCCTAGCGTTTTGTCGGCAGAATGAGACCTTTGCTGAAGTGCGGCTATTGCCTGGCGGCGTCACGCCCAGGCCGCCCTCAAGGCTGTTCCGGGCGCATCCAGCCGAGAATGACGCGGGCGGCTTCGGCCGGCTGCGTGGAAAGGACGTTGTGGTCGGCGGGCCAGATCACGCGCATCTCGCGGAAGGCAGGGCACTTCCGCTTCAGCCAGCGCATGGCCGGCCACGCCGGCACCACCGGATCGATGCCTCCCGTGAGCGCGTAAATCGGCACGGCACACCGCCTCGCGATTTCTCCTGGATCGTGGCCCACGATTAAATCCAGCCGGTGCAGAATGGCGCGCAAATCCGGCGGCGTGCGACGCTCCAGGAACTCCGCCACGCCTCGTTTCGCCTCAGGCGCATGGCGGTGCCGGAAGTTGGCATACTTGGCATAGGGGGCAAACAGCCATTTCCAGCCTTCTCCCGGAACGCGCGCCATGCCCCACCGCACGGCGCGCGCCAAGCGCGGATATGGATACCGCACGAACCCGCCCGCCAGCACGATCCCTTCGATCTTCGGCTCGCCCGCGACCCGGGAAGCTTCCAGCAACTGCCACGCCACCTGCGATCCGAACGATTCTCCGAGCACCCACACGCGGGAATGGCCGTGCTCGACCAACGCGCGCCGAACGGCTTCTCCATAATCCCGGATGCTCCACTCCAGCGTGCGTGGATAACAAAACTCGACGAATTTCGTGTGGGGTTGGACGGCAGTCCGAAAGCTGCCCACCAGCGTCCAATCGCCATGGACTCCGGGCAGGTAGACCAGCGTCGGACCGTTCCCTTCGTGCGTCCGGCAAATCAGCTTCTCCTCGGGAGCGCCATCGACGGTCACAACATCAGAGGAGTTTTTGCAACTCGCGATGGTTCACCTTGCCGGTGCCCAGCTTCGGAATCTCCCGCACGACCTTGATTTCGCGCGGCACGGCGAGATTGGTGAATCCCTTCCCTTTGATCGCCCCGCGGATTTCCTCCAACGTCAGCTTGGCCTCGTTCGTCACGGCGATCAGCGCCTCGCCCTTGTCCTCATCCGGCCGCGCCACCACCGCCACCTGGCAGCGCAAACCGTACTGCGGGAACGCGCCGGCCAAGGCGTCCTCCACCGCCGTCAAGCTCACCATCTCTCCGCTCACCTTGGCGAACCGCTTCAAGCGGCCGCGAATTTGCAAATACCCGGCCGGATCGACGCTGACGATGTCGCCGGTGTCGTACCAGCCTCCCAGCGATTTGAAATGCGCGTTCGCCTCGGCGTTCAAATAGCCAGCCATCACATTCGGCCCCCGCACGAACAGCCGGCCGCCTTCGTCCACCCCTTCCACCTTTTCCAAACGGAATTCCATCCCCGGCATGATTTTGCCTACCGTCCCGTACTGCGGCTCCAGCGGCGTGTTCACCGCCACGCACGGCGCGCATTCAGTCGCGCCATAGCCCTCCAGGACTCGCACGCCGAACTTCCGAGCCCAAAGCGACCCGGTTGCCTCCTGCAATTTCTCCGCCGCCGCGAACAGGTACCGCAAACTCCGGAAGTCATAGGGATGCGCCTTCCTCGCGTAGCCATTGAGAAACGTATTGGTGCTCAGAAAGACCGTGCAGCGGCGGTCGTACAAAGCCGCCGGGACCACCCGGTAATGCAGCGGGGATGGGTACACGAAGACGTAAAGACCGCGCGTCAATCCGAGCAGCAACCCGACGGTCAGCCCAAAGCTGTGGAAGAGCGGCAGGCAATTGAAAATGCGATCCCGGTCGGTTAGGTCGGTCACCGCGAGCATCTGGCGAATGTTCGCGAGGAGGTTGCGATGGGTCAGTTCGACCCCTTTCGGCACGCCTTCGGAACCGCTGGTAAAGAGGATTACCGCCGTTTCGTCGTCTCGCAGTCGTGCGTTGGAAAGACCCGGGCTCAATCGTTGCCGCAACAGCGCGCCCACCTTCTGCCCGCGCGTGATCGTCGAACGGACTTCTTCGATGTAAATTAATTTCAGCCCCGCCGCCGCGAACGGAGCGGGATCGATCTTGGCGCGTTCCAGAAAGACGCGCGAGGTCACGAGCGTCCGCAACTGGGCCAGCTCGCAGCACGCCAGCATGGTCGGCGTGCCGGTCGAAAAATTCAGGAGCGCGGGCACACGGCCCAATTTCCAAAGGGCCAGCAGTGCGAGCGGCGTGGCATTGATGTTGGGCAGCAAAACCCCCACTCGCCGATCCGCTTCCCCAAGCAATTCCGACAGCCGCCCCGCCAGCAGATCCGCGCCCACCATCATCCGGCGATAATGGATCGCGCCGCCGAGCGCGTCCTCGAGAATGACGCGCTTCGGCACAAGCCGGGCCGTCTCGCTCACCGCTTCGAGGATCGTTCGCGGCCCGCGCTCCATCTCTACCGCGAACTGTTGCTGCACCATGCGGTCCCGCAGCCACGCGGTCAGCGTGGCCCGAGCCTGCGTGGTGCTGACCCCTTCGCAGGCCGGAGGGACGTACACTTCGCTGTAATGCGCCGTCACCTTCGGGAAGAGAAAGTGATCGTCTTCGTTCGGGGAGAAGGGCAGCCGTCGCGCCCCGCGGAGATACGCCGTGATGAGCTTCGCCCGCGTCTTGAAGAGGAGAAATCCGGTGCCGTCGAACAGCTTCATCAGCGAACCCGTCCGCGACAAGCGCCCCTCCGCGAATAACACGAGCCGCCCCCCCGCCTGGAGGAATTCCGCCATGCGCTTCAAGGCGTAAGGCGAGGAGGTATCGATCGGAAAGGTCAGCCGATTGACCATGATCGCTTTGTGCAGCCAGCTCGTCTGGGCGGTCTGGCTCGAGGTCACGAAGCGCCACTCACCCTTCAGCGAGCACAAGAGGAAGAGCCAGTCGAGCCACGAGACATGATTCGGGATCAAGAGCACCGGCCCGCGCGTCTCGAGCACCTCCTCGTTGAAAGCCTCGAACCGGAATAGCCATCGCAGCACCAGGCGGAGCAAACCCTTCATATCCAGCCGCCGTTACCGCACCGTGATTCTTGCCGAGGGCGGTTTCGCGTAATCCTCCCACAGGGAATCGAGCAACGCGCGATTCGGCGGGCCGTCCATCACGACAAAGCGATAGCGCGAGACATACGGCTGGCCGGGCAGGATCGACCATTCGCCCAACTGGCTCGGAGCGAAGCAAAAGAACGGCTCGCTCGGATGGAGCCGCATCGGCTGCGGCGCGCGAAAGTTATCCGGGTGGCACAGGATCGCGACTCCAGTGAGCTGGCCGTCCACTTCGCCTCCGACATGGCACCACCGGCCGCGCGTCTCGTTGCCCGCCACGCGATTGGTTTCCCCGTTCGAGGTGAGAAAGAAGCAGTTGTTCGTGCCGTCCCATCCCCGGTTCCCGCGAAAGCCCAGCCCTCCGTAATGATACGTGGGCAGGCGCAACGCGCTCGCCGAAGCGCACCGCTGCGTGCTCACCAGGTCGAACACGAAGGTATCCGACCCGCCCGAATCGTAAGCCGTGATGTGCCATGTCTCCTCCAGCGCGACTTTTGCGGGGGTAGTAGTCATATCGACGAATTGATGCCGGGCACCCAACCCGCCGGCGACCTCCCCCGACCACGCTCCGAGCAGGCTCACGAATTCGACCCGCCCCTTCCCCTCGCCCATGTTCCAAAAATCGGGCGTTCGTTCTTCGAAAATGGTTTTCGTCCACGGAAACCACACCCCGTGATGATGCACATGGTTCGGCGGGTAATCGTCCGTCACCATCCGGCCGCCCGGGCTGTAGATCGGGTGGAGATACCCGCCCCGCCGATAAACTGGCTTAATATCGGGCCGGGGTAACGGCATCGGCTCCCCTTGATAGGTGAAGACCGGCTTTTCCCGGATGCTGAGAGCGACCTTCCCGCCCGTCTGTTCGGCAAAGACGCGCGCACCGACCGAATACGGCCGCGAAACGAACGTCCGGCCATCGGTCGGCACGCCTTCCGGGATGACCCATACGACCTCGTTGCCGACCCGCTGATAATGCACCATGTCCTCACCGGACTTGAACAACCCGCCGTCGGGCAACCCGGCCGGGGCAACCGCTCTTCCGATCACCGTCCGGCGGCTGCCCTGGGGCGGATCGAAGTTTGCCACCACCTCCTGCGCGGCGATTTGCGTCCAACCGATTCCGGCGAGCAGCAGCGATGCGAGCATTCTCATAGATCGCTGCATGGAGCCAAACTTTGGCCGCCACCGCAACCTTCCTTGTCCGTCGGAAGCGCACGGCTGCGAGCATCGATTTCGTCGCGGCGAGGCAACGATTGGCCGATTATGTAAAGGATTTTAACAGCCTTGACGCGATTACCTAATTCAAATCGCGCCAAGCTCCTGATTATCAACAAGGTCAAATACTGGCATACCCGATGCTAATCCATATCCCGTATGAACAAATTCCTAACCTCTGTCATCCTAACTGCAATCGTCGCCAGCTCCCCCGGGCTGCGCGCGGCCAACGTTTTCTCCGATGATTTTAATTCGGAAAACGGCACGGTCGGAGTCCTCAACTACACTGGATTCGCCAACTTCAGCGTGAGCGATGGGACGGTCGACCTGATCGGCAATGGATTTTTCGACTTTTATCCCGGCAACGGGCTCTACGTCGATCTCGACGGGAGCACCGGCGACGCGGGCGTTTTCACCAGCTCCAGCCTTCTCCTGGCCCCGGGCAGCTATGTGCTCTCGTTCCAATTGGGCGGCAGCCAGCGCGGCAGCTCGGAGTCCGTATCGGTGGACGTGGAAACGGGGATCACCTCCGGGAACTATGTCCTCGGTTCGGCGGACCCGCTGACGACCTACACGCTGCCCTTCGTGGTAGCGGCGCCCACGTCGATCAATCTCGTTTTCAGCAATACTGGCGGCGATAATATCGGGGCCATCCTGGACAATGTCAGCCTCGACACCGTGAGCACGGGAGTTCCCGACGCGTCTTCGACGCTCGGGCTCCTGAGCTTGGGCGTGGCTGGCCTCGGCATGATCCGCCGCAAGCTGGCGGCCCGCCGGTAAGCAGAACTCCAACCGCGAAACAATAACCTAACTTACACGTTCGAAATGATGGCTGGCCCGCCTCGGCGGGCCAGCCGCTTTTTTTAAGGAGAGCAGGCAACGGATCATGACCGAAGCGTGCCGCTGCTTCCGATCGATCACCGCGGTTGAGCCTACTTCAAGTCACTCGCTCGCTCTCGCAGCTCGCCGCGAGAGCACTGCCGCCGCCAGCCAACCCACCCCGAGCGTTGCGGCCAGGATGACGAACGCCAGCGCCCGGCTGTGTTGCCAGTAGCCGTACAGGCCGAGGCCCAGGAACGCCACGCCGGCCAGCGCATTCGCGGCCACCAGCCAGGCCGGCATTCTCCACGCGGGAGCCAGAAACCTCCGGTTCGTCCACAGGCTCAGAAGGCAGATGATTCCGCATCCCATGACTCCGGTAAACAGATTGGCCGGCGTCAAAATCGCCACCAGCGCGGGCGGACTCTGTCCCGGCCGGGACAACGCATAGAGAAGCGAGCCCATGAGCATCGCCAGTCCTCCGCCACCGGCCCACAGGATCGAACAAACCCGGATGCGCCGGGCCGTCATCGTTCCCGTCCGCCCCGTGGTGGATGTCCCCCGCCAGCCCTGGATCATCTCGCGCACGATGGCCGGCGCGACCTCCAGCGTTCCATACAGCGTGCCGAACATCGTCAGAAACGCCCCCGCGAAATAGAGGTGCCGCAACGCCGGCAGCAGCGGAATAACGAACTCGGATTGGAAGTTCAGCAAATTGGTCCCGGCCGGCAGCCGATGCGCCGGGCCCAGAATCATCTTTCCGCAGACCACGAACACCAGCGTGAAAAAACACACCGCCGCGAAGCTCATCAACCCATCCACCAGCGGCGCCCGCAGCCACCGCCGGTCGAAGTTCGCGGGCGGCGCCGTCGCGGTCGAATGGGCAACCGCGCTCATCCCCCACGCCTTGTCCCGCAGATAGGAGGCGTAGGCCAGATAGTCGTAACTGCCTCCCCCCAGCACGCCGACGTAGGTCACGCATTCGAGCCAGGCCGGCCGATGGGCGAACTCCGGATACGCCGAAATCCAATCCGGATATTTCAGCGGCTTCGGCACGAACAGGCCGTTGAGCACGGCCCACCAATCCGGGCGCAACAGGAACACCACCGCCACCACCGCCACCAGCATCAACATCAGAATGACGATCTGCGCCCGCTCCAGCGCCGTGTACCCGCCCGACAACGAAAGGATCAAGACCGCGATGACCAATCCCGCGCCCCACACGAAATGGGCGCCGCCGTTCAATCCATCGGAAGTCGAAGTCAGCCAGGCGAGCAGCGTGCCCAAAGTCCCGGCATGGAAGCAGACCCAGATCGGGAAGCAGATCACCGCTAGGAGCAACATCGTCAACGGCAGCCACCCCGCCGGCCCCGGCAGGCGCATCCACATTCCGAGCGGATGCTGCCCCGTCAGCACCATCTGCCGCGCCAGCGTGTACATCAGCACCCACTTGAAACCGAGCACCAGCAGGAAGAACCACAGGATGTCGTAGCCAAAGAGCGCCCCCGCCCGGCTCGAAAAAATCAGCTCCCCTGCCCCGATCGTCAGCGAGGCGATGATCGCCCCCGGCCCGAACACCGTGAGCCATCGCGCCGGATTCGCCGAAAGCAACGGAGCCGGCGGCTCCGAAATCGCTGCGGCGGGCGTCTCCGTCGGCGTGGTGGACATCCCCGTCAGCCTAGAAAATCCTTGCTCCCAAGGCCATGCCGTTTTCCGCGCACTGCCCCCCCTCAAATCGTCTCGATCAGAACAAAGCGGCTGAAGTTCGCATGTCCCCAGAGTCATCAGCCGAAGCCGGGAGGCCGGCCGTCTGTGGCAAACGGCCCGCCTCGACATTGCCACTGCGGCGGAGCTTGATGAATCGCGTCAACGGTCGATATCTGCAGAGTGCATTTCACTGAAATGGCAGCCGCGTGGTCTCTGGTCTCGGCGAACAGCCGCGACCGGGCAATTGGCCGGCGTTTGGTCTGGGCAAAGATGCCGGGGCGGAACGTGTGCCGCCGGCTAATCGCCACCGGACTGCTCGCCGTGAATCTCGCGCTTGCTGCCGGCGTCAGCCCGTCTTCTGCGAACCCCAATCCCCTTGCTCTGGGCAGCGCGGACCCATCGATGAGCGACACGGCGCGCGGCTTTTACTTCTGGAGCCTCGGTAACGCGAGCGAAGCGGAAGGCCAGCGCGAAATCGTCGTTCGGCGCGAGGGCAGGTTGCTCCCCTCCGCCTCCGTGGACTACACCGTCACCCCCAACTCAAGGTACTCCCCCACCGCAACGCCCGGCCAGGATTTCATTCCCGTCTCCGGCACCCTCGTCTTCGCCGCAGGGGAAGTTCAACAGAGCTTCCTCATCCCCATTCTGGACGATGGCGCCCTCGAAGGAAACGAATGGATCGCCGCCGCCCTCTCGAATGCGGTCGGCACTGCCAGTGATTGGCCGGGCTTCGCCGACCTGGCCATCGCGGACAACGAGCGCGGATTCCGCTTCGCGGGGTTCAGCCACCACAGTGAAGCATCGAGCGAACACGAAATCTTCGTTCGCCGTGAAGGCACTTTGCTTCCAGCCGCCACCGTCGAGTATCAGGTCACCTCCTCGCACGGGGATCGCAAAGCCACGCCCGGCCAGGATTTCACGCCCGTCTCCGGAACTCTCGTCTTCGCCGCAGGGGAAGTTGAGCAGAGCTTCCGCATTCCTCTTCTCGACGACGGCGTCGTGGAAGGAATCGAATGGCTGGCCGCCACCCTTTCAAATCCGACCGGCACCCCCATCGAAGAGCCGGGTTTCACCGATTTCCCGATCTACGATAACGAACGGGGCTTCCATATTGCGGATGCCGGCGATGAGAGCGAAGCGGCGGGCGAGCGCCGAGTCGTCATCCGGCGCGAGGGCACGCTCCTCCCAGCCGCCTCAATCGATTACCAGGTCTCCGCCAGCTCCATAGACTCCCCTTCCGCCACGCCTGGGCAGGACTTCACTCCGGTCTCCGGCACTCTCGCCTTCGCCGAAGGCGAACGGGAGCAAACCCTCCGCATTCCCATCCTCAACGACGGGCTCCCCGAACTCTACGAGCATTATTTGGTCACGCTGCTCAACGCGATCGGCACTCCTTTCGAGGAACCGCGGAGCCGGCTTGAACTCCGTCTCCGCATCGCCGATAACGAGCGCGGCTATTTCTTGCAAGGCTTTCTCGATTCGGCGGATGGGCCTCTCGCCATCCGCGAACGCACCGGCGAGGTCCTGATCGCCGTTTCGCGCGAGGGCGACTACGCGTTTCCCAGCACTCTCGGCTACCGCATCGAAGCCCTCGATCCGGACGATCCAAACCCTGCCGCCGTCCCCGGGGTGGATTTCGAACCCGCCTCCGGCACGCTTGCCTTCGCCCCCGGCCAATCGCTGGCCACCATGGCCCTCCGCCTCCATGCGGACCACCTGGCCGAGGACGACAAACTCTTTAACCTCAAGCTTTTCGACCCTTCCTCCGGCCTCCCCCTATCCACTAGCTCCGAGCTTTTCACGATTCTGGATCGCCAGCCGTCGCCTGCGCGGGTCGATCTCGATTTCCATCCGGCCATTCGAGCCGCGCGCCTCGATGGGCCGAATCCCTCCGTTGCCGTCTTGCCTGATGGCCGCTGTTTTGTCCTCTCGGAGGCTGGCCACGGACGCTATCGCTTGCTGCGTCTGTCCGGCGATGGCACGACCGACCCGGGCTTCGCTCCCGTGGAGCTGGGTCTGCATCGGCACTTTCGCATGGAGCCGGCCCCGGACGGAGGAGTTCTGGTCGCGGGCCATTCCTGGGATTTGGGCCTCGGAGAGTTTTACCTGGGCGGCGAACCCGTTCGCAACCTCGCCCGCCTCCGCCCCGATGGCTCGCGGGACCCCGGCTTCATCTTGCCGGAGGAAATCCGGCTCGAAATAGTCACGGCCCTGGCCGTCACGGCCAATGGGCACATTGCCTTGGCTGGGTCTGCGGAAGCCGTTCGAGTTTATTGGCTTGATGCCCAAGGGCAGCTCGCTCAACCTCATCCGGTCGAATTCGATGGCGATGTAAGCCAACTCTTGCCCCTGCCCGACGGCAGCGTGCTGGCACATGGGAATTTCGGCAAGATGGACGGCCTCCAACGCCGGGTCGTCGCCCGCATCGAGCCCGACGGCCGGCCCGATCACGGCTATGCCGCGCTCCCTCCCGAACTCGAACCGCTCTGGCCCTTCTACAAATTCCTCGATCTCTCGGAGAAGGGCCCGCTCCTGCTCGCCCGCACCAGGGACAAACTCGGGCGCGAGATGCATGTCCTCCAGCGTCTCCTCCCTCAAGGCGGTCTCGATCCCCAATTCACGCCGTACCGCACGGCGTGGCCGTTCCGCATCCGGAGCTTTGCGGCCGGAGGCGGCCGAATCTATCTCGACCGGCTGAGCGAGCGAGGGCCGGAGCGTCTGGTCTCGATCGGCCTCGATGGGCAACGCGACCCCGGCCACCCCCCTCAAGACATCGCTTTTCGCTACTTTCATCGCGAAGGCATGGCGCTTGCTCTGCCGCAGTTGACCTGGCTGAACTCGCGAAACGCCCTGGCCGTGACGGGTGCGGAATTAGCGAATGGTCACCTTCGCCCCCGCCTGTCGGCCCTCCTTCCCCATGCGCCTGTCCCCCGTATCGAAGCGGCTTTCGAGTGCGTCCGCGTGTCTGAAGGCGTGGGCCGAGCGTTGATCAAACTCCTCCGCGTCGGCGATACCTCCACTCCCTCGACTGTCCGTTGGACCACTGCGAATCGCACCGCCCAGGCCGGGGTCGATTACCACGCCGCGAGCGGGGAGATCGCCTTCCCGGTCGGCGAATCCGCCAGCTCGATTTCCGTCGCCTTAATCGACAACGCGAACCCCGACGGCGAACGTGCTTTCCGTCTGCATTTTACCACTGGGCCGGAGGGCGCGGCTCTCCCCGAGATCGAAATCACCATCGTCAACGACGACCTCGGATTTCTCCCCGATGCCCTGAGCCGCCGCCCACCCGGCATCGTTTTCCTTCGCCCCACCGGACACCTGATCGGAGCCCGCTCCGATGAGACCTCGGTCGTGATCGAAGCCGCCACCGATTTCGAGGGCTCGGAAAGCGATTTCCGGCTCAATCCGTTCGAAACCGAATTCGCGTGGAATGAAGGCGAATTCCCCTGCCGCTTCTTCCGCCTTCGCCGCGATCCATAAACTCCGCCGCTTCGTCCCCATCTGCCCCTTTCCTGCCGCCAACTGCCCCCAAAATAGTCCCGTAATGTGAGCAAATGAGAGAAAACGCCCCTCCCCGCCTTCCGTTCGGTGGTGGATTGGCGTAAACTCTTCCCGATGAATCGCATCGTCGGCCTCGAGACCGAATACGGGTGCTTGACCACGGACCCTTCTGGCCCGCCGAGCGCCGTCAGCCGCGTCCGCAATTGGATTTTCGAACGTTCCCGCTACGGCCTGCCCGACATGCATCAGCGCGATTGGGATGAACCCGCCGGCAATGGCGGCTTCCTCTTCAACGGCGGCCGGGCCTATGTCGATATGGGCCACCTCGAATACTGCACGCCCGAGTGCCTCTCCCTCCTGGATATCCTCCGCTACGACCGCGCCGGCGACCTCATCCTCTCCCAGGCCGTTCAGGATCTCGGGTTGGAAAACCACGTCAGTTTCATTCGCAACAATATCGACCACTATTCCGGCGCGACCTTCGGCTGCCACGAGAATTACCTCGTCCGCCGCGCGGCCCCTCTCACCGAAGCCAATGTGCTCTCCCTGCTGGCTTTCCTCACGCTGCGCCAGCTCTATTGCGGCGCCGGCCGGGTCGGCTCCACCCCCGGCGCGGAATTGCGCGGCGACCTCATTCGCCCCGGGGCCGACAGCCACTTCCAGATCAGCCAGCGCGCGGACTACATCAACAACGACCTTTTCGAGTGGGTCCAATTCAATCGCGCCATCATCAATACCCGCGACGAACCGCTCGCCGACGCCCGCAAATATCGCCGCCTGCATCTCCTCCACGGCGATACCAGCCTGCTGCCGGCGGCGCTTTTGCTGAAGATCGGCACCACCTCCCTCGTGCTCGATCTGCTGGAAATCGACCGCCTGCCGAAGATCGTGCTCGCCGATGCCGTCCTCACCTTTCGGAGCATGTCCCATCAACCCGATGGCCCCTGGGTCGCCAGCCTGGCCGATGGCCGCCACGCCGGTGCCGTCGAACTCCTCGGCGAGTACTGCGAAGCCGCCACCAACGAATTCAAGGGCCGCGATGCGGAAACGGACGTCTTGCTCCAGATTTGGGACGAAACGCTCGCCGCTCTCTCCAAGAATCCCGAAGCGCTCGTGGGCAAGGTGGATTGGATCACGAAACGCTGGCTCTTCCGCCAGTTCGTCGAACGCGAACGCGTCGGCTGGGCCGATCCCCTGATGCGCTCGCAGGACCTCGAATTTCATCACATCGATCCCGCCCGCAGCCTCGGCCTGGCGCTTGCCGAAACGCCTGCCCCCTGGCAGATCGACGACGCCGAAGTGATCGCCGCCATCCGGCAGGCCCCCGCCAACACCCGGGCGCGCCTCCGGTCGCACATCATGCGCCAGCTCCAGAAGCGCTCCATTCGCTATTTTGTCGACTGGGAGATTATCGACGCCGAGGGGGTCAACTCCCTGAATTTGCTGAACCCGTTCGAGTCGTCCATCGAGACTGTCGAGAGCTGGTGCGCCGAAATCGCGGACCCGGAACCCCTGTAGGCTGAACGAGGCTGAACGAGGCTGGACGGATTCGGATTCGGAATCGGATTCGGCTGGAGGGATGGCTTCGCCGGAAGCCAGGACGGTTGCCGAAAGCGGTCGGAAATTGGGTGCCTGTACAGAAAACGCCGCCCTCCAAAGGCGTATCGAAAGAGGGCGGCGTGAGCAATCCTGTTCCCGAGAACAGGCAATCGCCTTTATTGACAGCATGCCAAGTGCCGACTTTTGTTAAATCGCGCCAAATATCCTCAGCTTGTTGATTATTAAAGAGATATGAATTTTATGAGACGCCGATTCTCCGATTCACTCCCGTAACCTGAGCGAAACCTGTAAGTTTATTTTACACTTTTTCCAAAACGAGCGACGATGCCCCTCAATCATCGATCCGCCGGCCGCGAAGATCCGGAACAGAGCTCGGACGAATCTGCTCAAGCCGGGGCCGGCTCGCGTCGATTCTTCAATAGCTCACCGCCTTGCCAAACTAACTATGCGCGGAATTCTGCAACATCGTCTCACGGGCGCGTACCTCGCCGCCGACGGCACGCTCACGCTTGCCGAAGGCCAGGCCGAACGGTTCCACGACTTGGCTTCGGCCGCGCGGCGCTGTCAGGAATTCGGCCGGCATGCGTCGGACTTCAGTTTCCAAAGGCACGCCTGCCGGAACGAGCAGGACGCGGCCTCCGCTCACAACTGACCGGGAGCCGCGGTGCTGGCCAGGGCAGGAGACTGCGGCGGCACTTCGCTCAGGTGGTGGCGGATGTAGTCACGATCGGCCGCGCAACCCATCGCGAGCCCGGCCAGGCCGGCCAGGAGCCAGCCGGCCGCTTTGCCGGCCATCCCGGTTTGAGCCGCTCTGGCGGACTTGGGGCGCTTGTTCAGATTCTCTTGGTGCATCATCACAGCATCGATCCCGTTTTGGGCAATCCCTCAGACTGATTTCATCGGGGATCAGCGATAAAACTTCTCGGTTCGGATGAGTTGTCTCTGGCTGGAAAAGACCAGGCGTAGGTACTGATCGGGAAACTCATTCACGTCGTAGCTCGCCCAGCGGGAGCCGGGAAATGCATGCAGCGTGCCATAGCTGCCTCCGCGGTTCTGGAGCCATTCGGCCACAACGGTTCCATCCGAGAGGGTGGCCGAGCGATCCGGCACGCCCAGTTCGGAAATCGCTTCGTCGTACGAGTACTGGCCGACGCGCCCGTTCCAATCGATCCGGGCGGTGGCGCAGCCCGCCCAAAGCAAGACTCCCACCGCCAAAAGGCCAATCCGGCAAATCCCCCGCATGCCCAGAATATGGACCACGCCTCCGCCGAATTCAATCGGACTCCACTGACAGGTGTGATCGGAAGTGGCGGTCAGTTATGAGCGAACGCGAAGTTCTTCCGGTCTGAATCCCAGTTGCGCCGCAACGACTTAAGAAATGGCTCCAAAGGTAGGACTCGAACCTACAACCGATCGGTTAACAGCCGATTGCTCTACCATTGAGCTACTTTGGAACTCAGGCGACGAAGTTTAGGCTGCCTCCCGTTTCGCGTCAAACGGTTTTGCGCCATCCCCCAGCGCAGGGGTCCCAGTCCATGCACGACCCGGGCGGGCACACCGCGTCCAGCGTCCGGTCGGCCAGCCAGCACCAGTGGCTCTGCCGGGGCACGATCACGGTTTCCCCGCCCGGGCGGCACCGGCCCGAATCAGCTCGCGGAATCTCTGCCGCTTTCCGCCCGCCACTCACCGGCCGCAACTGCCGCTTGCGAGGCATCCGCCGGGCCTCTAGCGTAGTCCCGCGCCGCCGGTGTGGCGAAATGGCAGACGCATTGGACTTAAAATCCAAGGGCCCTTTAAAAGGCCGTGCCGGTTCGAGTCCGGCCACCGGCACCAACCCGAGCGTCGACTGAACCGCGCTTTTCGAGGTCGCCTCTTGCTCCGCAAGCGTTCATTGACGGAAACGGGGAACCCTCCTACTTTGCGGCATGCCGTCCCGCTCCACTCACGCCTCACGCGCGCAACTTACCCGTGATCGTCCCGTCTCACCTGCCATGGAGGCGTTCTGTTTAAGCCGATCCACCCCATGTGAACGCCGGAACCCGGCCGCCGCATGAGTGAACCGGCGCTCCAGGTGGTTGGGGTAACGAAACGCTACGGCGAGTTTACCGCCGTGGACGGATTGAGTTTCGAAGTGGCCCGGGGCGCGATTCATGGATTCCTGGGGCCGAACGGCGCCGGCAAAACGACGACCATTCGGATGGCGCTCGATATCATTCGCCCCACTTCCGGTGAATTTCGCATCCTCGGCGAAACGAGCTTTCCGAAGGTGCGCCACCGGGTGGGCTACCTGCCCGAGGAGAAGGGCTTGTACAAGAAGATGACTGCCTGGGCCGTGATCGCCTATTTCGCCATGCTCAAGGGCCTAAGCCGGCGGGCGGCGCGGGACCGCGCTTTCGAACTCCTGGAAAAGTATGGCCTGAAGGATTTCGCGGAGGCGCGAACGGAGGCGCTCTCGAAGGGCATGGGGCAGAAGGTGCAGGTGCTGGCCTCGATCGCGCACCGCCCGGAGCTGGTCATTCTCGATGAACCCTTCTCGGGCCTGGACCCGGTGAATCAACAGGTGTTGGAGGAGGTTATTCGCGAGCTGGTCGCCGGGGGCGGGACGGTGCTGTTTTCCACGCATGTCATGCAACACGCGGAGCGGTTGTGCGACCGAATCGTCCTGATGGCCCGGGGCCGCAAAGTGTTCGACGGCACCATTCCCGAGGCGCGTCGAAAGCTGCCCCGCCGGGTGGAGATCGAAACGGCGCACGACCTCGAAGGCATGCGCGGCTGCGCGGGCGTGACGGCGCTGCGGGCGGCCGGCGAAGGCAAGAGCGGAGCCCGCCGGTGGGAAATCGAATTGCAGGAACAATCGGACCCGCAGATCTTGTTGCAGCATTGCTTCGAGCGGGGCATCCGGCTGCAAAGCTTCGGCCAGACCGAGCCGACCCTGCACGATGTCTTTGTCCAGTTGGTCGGGGCCGAGGCGCGGGAGGCAGCCTTCCGATGAGAAACATCAGCATCGTCGCGTGGCGCGAGTTTGCGGAAAACGCCAAGACCAAGGGCTTCTGGATCGGGCTGTTCATGTTCCCGCTCATCCTGATGCTCACGATCCAGGTGCCGATCTGGCTTGGGAAGAAGGCCGCGCCGACCCGGCATTTCTTCGTGGTGGATTATTCGGGCGAGTACCTGCCGGCCATCTCGAATGCGGTCGTCCGCGCGCAAGTCACCCGGTCGGTCGAAGCATTGCGGGAATATGTCACGGAGAATCTCGTCCCGGCCGGCGAGGCCGCTCAGCCAAAATTCGACTGGCCCGCGCGGGACGGGGAACAGGTGCAGCGATTTATGGCGGAAGGGGGCGCGCAAGGCTGGCTGCGGCGCACTCAGCCCCGGCTGCGCGCGGGAGCGCCCGCGTTTGAAGAACCCGCGCCGCAGCTCGTGCTCCTCCCGGATACGCTGCTGAACCAACGCGCGGACGCCTCAGCCGTTCTCGATGAATTGCGGCCGTACTTGCGCGAGGAAAAGCGGCTGAGTTACAGCGGCAAGGAGGTGCGCGTCGATGCCGCCGTCATCGTGCCCCGGGACGCCAGCAGCTTCATCCGGCGAGCCGGAAGCGCGGCCCCCGAAGGCGGGCTGCAATACTGGGCGGCCAACCTTTCGGACAAGACCGTCTCCAGCCTGGTCGAGAACGCGATCAACCAACTCGTTCGAGAGAAGGAGTCGCGCGCGCGCGGCCTCGACCTGAGCCTGTTGCGGGAGATCGATGCGACCCGCCTGCCGCTGGTGTCGCTCAATCCGAAAAAAGCGGCCGGCCAGGAAAAAGTGAGCAAGGCCGAGCAGATCGGTCAGTACGCCCCGGTGGTCTTCGTCTACCTGCTGTGGGTCGCCATCTTCTCCGTGTGCCAGATGCTCTTGAATAACACGATCGAAGAGAAATCGAACCGCCTGATCGAAGTGCTCCTCTCGTCGGTCAGCGCGGGCGAGTTTATGATCGGCAAACTCCTGGGCATCGCCGCTGTCGGACTGACGATGGTGCTGGCCTGGACGCTCGCGCTGTTCGGCGTGGGCTGGTGGCAGTCCGGCGGCAATCCGATGGCGCAGGAGGTCCTGGCCAATCTGCGGAATTCCGCCTTGCTGCCCGCCTTCGTCGTCTATTTCTGCCTCGGCTACCTGCTCTACGCCACGCTGATCCTCGCCATCGGCAGCGTCTGCAACACCCTCAAGGAAGCCCAGAACTACATGGCCGCGATTACGATGGTCATGGTGGTCCCGCTGCTCACCATGATGTTCATCCCCCGCGACCCGAACGGCACGCTGGCCACGGTCCTCTCCTGGATTCCCCTCTACACCCCCTTCGTCATGATGAACCGCGCTGCGGCCGACCCGCCCCTGCGGGACTTGATCGGCACGGCGGTCCTGCTGCTGGTGTCGAACGCCGTGGCGCTCTGGATGGCCATCAAAATCTTCCGCATGGCCATTCTCCGCACCGGCCAGCCGCCCCGCCTGATCGAACTCGTGCGTTGGCTGCGCGACTCGCGAGGCTAACCCCGAGCCAAAGTCAGGTTTTCCCTTAGGTTCGGACCGGAGATGCCGATGACGTGGCATGCTGCGCTGCCTGCATCGGCTCGGGGCCGCCCTCTGCGGGGCGGTGCTCCTGTTTTTCGCCCAGACCCACGCCGCCGTCTCCCCCGGCGAATTCAAGCTCGCCGATGTCGATTTCCATCCCGTTAACGACGCCGACCTCCCGTACTACGGCGCCAGGCTGAAACCCGTCGAGACCCCCCTGGTGAACGCGGACGGCGTCCTCATGGTCTCTCCCAACGGCGGAGGCGAACCGGTCGATCACCCCACCGCGCAATCGCAATACGTCCTCTACACTCTCCTCAATAATTACCAGTTGACCGGCGATGACGATTTGCTCGAACGGGCCTCGCGCAATCTGGACCGGATGATCGGCTACGGCATCGAACATCGCGGGGGCCTGTTCTTCCCGTTCTACTCGGACTTTAAGCTGCATGGCTTGGAGAGCGAGTGGCGGCACGGCCCCTGGTGCTCGGGCATGACGCAAGGCGTGGCCTTGAGCGCCTTCGTCCGCACCTACCGGCTGACCCGCAATCGCGCCTACCGCCAGACCTCGGAACGGCTCTTCCGCTCGCTGCGGGTGCCGTTTAAGGACGAACGCAAACCGAGCGCGGCGGATGTCGACGACGAAGGCTACCTCTGGATCGAAGAATATCCGGGCGCCAAGCCGGACCGCACCTTCAATGGGTTCATCTTCGCCATGTACGGCGTGTTCGATTACTGGATGCTGACGAAAAGCGAAGAGGCCTACCGAATGTTGCAAGGCTGTGCCGCGACCATCTTGCGCTACTATCCCGAGATGCGCCGCCCCGGCCTCGTCAGCAATTACTGCCTGACCCACCGCGTCCAATCGGCCTCCTACCACATGCATCACGTCACCCAGATGCTCTGGCTCTACACCTTGACGCGCGATACCCGCTTCGCCCGCATGGCCGATGAACTTTGGCTCGACTATCCCTATCCCTATCGCGTCACGCCCATCGACGTCGTCCTGCACGCCGGCGAACAAACTTTCCACCGCTTTCCGAAGGACGGGCCGGCCGCAGCGGAAACCCGGACGGTCACGCTCGATCAGCCCCATTACTCGCGCTCCATGTATGTCGAGCAAAAGCCAGGCTTCGCCGGCCGCATGATCCGCGTGGACGAAGGCCCGTTCCAGGGCTGGTCCATCGAGGAGGAATTCGGAAAATCCTGGGCCCGCGGATTTCTGCCTCAACGGCTGGTTTACAAACCGGAACGCAAGTTCATCATGCTGCCGGGGCTCCAGGAGATTTATCTCTACAACTTCGACGGCAGAATCATCGAAAAGAAGCGCTGGGAAAACGATCACGTCCTCGAATTCTCCGTCACCCAGCAGACGCTCATCAACGGGCGGCCTCATGTGCTCCTGACCACCCCCGGCTATGAAGGACGGTGGGCCGTGGTGAACGACGCCACCGTCCTCGAATAATCCCTTGGATCAGTGCTGAATCAGCGCACCGTCGTGCCTGAAGACTGCACCACCCAGATGTCCGCCGGGCTCAGCTCGGTATCCGCATTGGCCCAGGCCGCCTCGAAGCCGCGGCGGATGAATCGCGCTGGAGCATTCTTCCCCTGCCGTTCCAGGCTCTGGTGCAATCCATACAGCGCCCGGCCCTTCCGGTGATTCTGCGACAAATCCGTCCGGAAGACTTCCTCCGCGGCCGCCGCTTTGCCCGCCGAGAGGAGCGTCCCGCCGAGCGCCTCCCGCGTGAAGAGATACCAGTCCGGCGGCTCCATGTAGCGCAAGTTTTCCTCGATCGGCAGCACCGCTTGCAGCGCCTTTTCGGCGGCGGCGTGTTGTCCCCGCGCGAGGGCGATCCGGGCGTCCAGTTGGCCCAGCGCGATCCCGAACACGTCGTGCGCCTTGTTGAACGACCCGAATTTCGCGTCCTCCGGCCATCCCGCCTTCAGCGCCGCCAGGCTGGACCGTTCCTGCTCCGCCTCGGTCAATTGCCCCAGATTCGCCTGCGCCATGCCCCGTGCATAGCGCCAGAAGGCCGTGTGGAGCTTATGCTTCTCGGACGGGGCCGGCAGCGCCAGAATGTCCTGCCAGCGCCCGAATCCCACCAACACCTGTTCCAGCGTGGGCAAGAACGGCTCCAGGTCCGGAATCTGTTCCACCAGCGGTTTCACATGGTCCCGCAGCCGCTCCGAGTACCGCCGCGCGGCCGCATACCGGCCCTGGAAGAGATGCGCGACCGCCGCGAAATGCAGGTTATGGCTCGTATACAGCGCCGGATAGAATCCCCCCACGCCGCACGCCTGGATATAATCGAAATCCACTTCGCTCGCGATTTCGTTCCGGCGCGCCGCCGCCGCGTAATCCCCCGTCCGCATGTAAATGTGCGCGGGCATATGCACCAAATGGCCGGCCGCGGGCGCGATCGATTCCAGCCGGGCGGCCGACGGCAGCGCCCGCTCCGGATACGGCGAAGCTTCGACCGCGTGGATGTAATAATGGTTCGCCCCCGGGTGATTCGGATCGCGCCGAAGCACCGACTCCAGCACCTCCACCACTTCCAGCGTCACATCCGCCGGCACGCCTTCCTTGCTCCAGAGCTGCCACGGCTTCAGATTCATCATGCTCTCGGCGTAAAGCACCGCCGCGTCCAGATCGTCCGGATACTTCCGCATCAACTCCTTCATGGCATCCCGAAACTCCCGATCCAGCTTCACCAGGTCCGCCCCGGGCTCGATCGAATAACGCTTCGAGAGCGCCGCGATGTAATCCCGCTCGGGTTCCGTCGTCGCGGCGCCGATCAGCGACCGGGCCGTCGCGGCGGCTTCGTACGCCGCTTTCTCCGCTTCGGGGCTCACCGGCTGGTTGATGTTCGGCCCCAGCGAGAAACCGATGCCCCACCACGCCATCGCGAGCCGGCTGTCGTGCGCCAGCGCGCGCTTGAACGAGCGAATCGCCGCGTCGTGGTTAAAGCCGAAGATGTACGTCAGTCCCTGGTTAAAGAACCGCTGCGCCAGTTCGTTCGTGGTCGAAACCGGGTGATGCAGATTCCCCAACTGCCTCGAGAGGGGAATCAGCCGTGGTTCGCTCGCGGACACCGCGCTGGGCATGGCCGCCAGAACGGCTGCCGCGGTCATCGCTATTCCAGTCAATAATTTGAATCGTCGTTGCATAATACTCCTCTGAGCCCGACCGCAATTTACAGCCAGGCTCTCAGTGCGCCGCGAATCTTCCCGACCTCACGCCAACATGCATTACCACTTTCGGTTACCGGCCGCCCTCACCGCCTATTGCTCCTTTGCTCCCGCACACCAAGGGGGGATTCTTCATGGCATTTGGGTGTCTTATAATGCAGATCATCCTCCTAACCGCTGCCCCCCGACAAGCGATTTCGCGGTCTTGGCACACCGCTGCCCTGCACCAAGCTGTGCCGCATCCGCATCGCATTCAGCGCGTTCATTGTCCTCGATTTCCTTCCCCCTACGCCGCGGCGGGGACTTCCCAGCGGCGGTGGACGGCGTTCCACTGGTAGGGCGGGGAGCCGGGCGGGAGTTCGGGATAGCCGATCCACATGATCTGCTGGGGATCCCACCGCCACGGGGGATCTTCGGGCGGGAGGTCCGGGTAGGGGGGCCAGTCGGCCGGGTACGGATGGGGGACGTTCGGCCCCATGCGGATTTCGGGGGGCGGGGCCGGGGCCAGGCGGGTGGTCCAATTGACTTGCTCGGCATCCCAGCGGTACGGGGGCGAGTTAAAGGGCAGGACGGGGTGTTGCCACCACTGCTTGAAGTGGTCGTCCCACCGGTACGGCGGGGCGTCCGGGGCGATCAACGGATAGGGCGGCCAATCCTTGGGATACGGATACGGCCAATTCGCCGGCCAGAAGGGGCCGAGCGGTTCGGGCTTCGCGGGCTTTCTTCGGATGCGCCCGCCATACTCGTCGTATTCCACGACGTCGGCGTCGGCGACGGCCTTGGGGTCGGGGTCTGGAATGATCCATTCCTCGTGGGCGCTGTCCGCGGCGGGGCCGTCCGCTCCGGCGGCGGCGGATTCTTTTTCCTTCGCCTCGGCGGCTTCGCGTTTTTGCTTCTGTGCTTTGGTCTCGAACAGGCGGAAGACATCGTGGACCTGGAGGCCGTCGCGGTGCATGGCGCCGAGGTCGACTTCGCCGTCGGCGGTGATGTACGGGCGGAGTTCGTCGCTGATTTCGAGGGGTTCGGCGGGAGAGGATGACACAGAGTTCGCAGAGGGCGCAGAGAACACGGAGAGGGGGGAGGGAGGGAAGGGGAAATCGGTCGGATCGGTCGGATCGGTCGGATGGGCGCGGCGGGCGGCAGCGAGGCCCTCACCCTGGCCCTCTCCCGGGGGGAGAG
>CAYZKY010000036.1:0-41495 GCA_964478815.1 uncultured Verrucomicrobiota bacterium | reverse complement strand
GTAATGAGTAGTATGGGCATTTTACAAGTGGCCGCTGTTATGGGAAGTTGTGTTGGAAGAAGCTTCAGACGACCTTGATCGTCCTAGTGGCCGTGGTGCTGGGACTTACGGCGGTGATGCTCTGGACCACCCAGCAATGGCAGGAATGGGACAGCAGCCTGCGGGAGCACTACGAGCGGAGCCTCTTGCTGCAGGAGGTGAGGGCGGGAACCTTCCGGGCGTTCAAGGAATTGCCGGATGCGATTTCCCGGGTCGACCCGGATGCGCGGGAAGAGTTCGACGCGCTGCTGGCTGAAGCGGAAAAGGACTTCCGGTCGTGGATGGCGCTGGCCCACACCAAGGACGAACAGCGGCAGGTCGAAGCGGTGCAGACCGCGTTCGCCGGGCTGATCGAGCAGGGGCACCGGGTATTCGGATTGGTGGAGGAGGGGCGGCTGTCCGAGGCCGCGCACCTGCTGGAGGATCAGATCGAAACCGTGGATTTCAGTTGGTTCGAATCGCTGAGCGCGGAGGTGGCCGACTCCGACACAACGTACCGGCGGTTGATCCTGCGGGAGCGCGAGCGCATCCGAAAGCTCGCCCAGGGAGCGGTCGTCGCCGAATCGACGGCGACGGTGGGCTTGGTGGTGCTGCTCGGGTATTACTTCGTCTCGAGGTTGTTTCGTCCCTTGGGGGAGGTGGAGCGGGCGCTGAACGCTTTGGGGAGCGGCGATCTGGAGCGGCGCATTCCGGAGGCGCGGGCCGCCAATTCGACCCGGGGCGGGAAAGACGAGCTGACCATGCTGGTGCAGGCCTTTAATCGGACAGTCGAGGAATTGAGCCGGACGACGGTGTCCAAGACGTATCTGGACAGTATTATCGAATCGATGGTGGATGCGCTGGTGGTGACGACGCCGGATGGGATGATTCGCACGGCCAATCCAGCCGCGGCGGCGTTATTCGGCGCGGCGCGGGAGCAGATCGTGGGAAAGGCCGTGGCCGACTTCATTCCAGCCATCGATCTCTCCCGCCGGGGACCGAGCCAGGATATCGAGACTTTGATCCGGACCCGGGACGGGCGGGATGTGCCGGTGAGCCTTTCCCGGTCGGCGATGCGTTCGGGGAGCGGGAGCGAGCTGGGCTCGGCCTTCGTGGTGCAGGACATCACCGACCGGAAGCGGGCCGAAGAGCAGATTCGGGCGGCGCTGGAGGAGAAAGAGGTGCTGTTCAAGGAAATCAACCACCGGGTGAAGAACAATTTGCAGGTGATCGACAGCCTGCTGAGCCTGCAGATCCGCCAGATCGGGGACGCACAGGGACGAGAGGTGCTGGAGGAGAGCCGTCATCGCATTCAGGCGATGGCGCTGGTGCACGAGATGTTGTATCGATCCGAGTCCCCTGCGCGGATCGATTTCCGGGAATATTTGAACAATCTTACGGCTCATTTGCTGCATTCGTATGGGGCCGGCGCCCGGGGCATTCGGATCGAAGCGAGGATTGCGGCGGCGTCGTTCGGGCTGGATACGGCGATTCCCTGCGGGCTGATCATCAATGAGCTGGTCACGAATTCGCTGAAGCATGCCTTTCCCGGGGAGCGAAAAGGGGTGATCGCGGTGGAGTTGCAGGCTCGGGCCGAGGGGCGCTATTGCCTCACCGTCCGCGACGACGGGGGCGGGCTGCCGGCCGGATTTCGGATCGAGGAAGCGCGCACGCTAGGGCTGCGGCTGGTGCGGACGCTGACCGAACAAATCGGCGGGAAACTGTCGGTGCCGGGCGGCCCGGGCGCGTGCTTCGAGATCCCATTTTCATTGCCGTCCCACGGATGACCATGCCCAAGACCCGCATTTTGATCGTCGAAGACGAAGTGATCGTTCGCGAGGACCTGCGCGACCGGCTGGAAGCCTTGGGCTACGGGATCGCCGGGACGGCCGTGGCCGGACTGGACGCGATCGCCAAGGCCGGGGAGCTCCGGCCGGGGCTGGTCTTGATGGATATCAAGCTGAAGGACGAGATGGACGGAATCGAAGCGGCGCAGACGATTCGCCGGCGATTTGGCCTGCCGGTGGTTTTTCTGACGGCGTTTGCCGACGAAAGCACAATCGCGCGGGCCGCGGCGGCTTGTCCGTATGGATATTTGACGAAACCGTTTAACGATCGAGCCATTCGCGCGACGCTGGAAGTGGCGGTGCATCGGCATCGGGAGGAACAGCGCCCGGCCGTGACGTCCGGCGAGCCGCCGGAGACGAAGCTGGCGGACGGAGAATCGTTCCATGGATTGATCGGCCGCAGTGGGGCGATGCGCAGCCTGTCCACCCAGATTCTCCAGGTCGCGCCCGTGAGCGCGACGGTGCTGATCGCCGGAGAGACCGGCACGGGCAAGGAGCGGGTCGCGCGCGCCATTCACCAGGCGGGCCGGCGGGCCGCCCAGCCTTTCCTCGCGGTGAATTGCGCGGGATTGACGGAGACCCTGGCGGCCAGCGAACTCTTCGGCCATCGGCGGGGCGCCTTCACGGGCGCGGTTCACGATCACAAGGGGGTATTCGAAGCGGCGGCGGGGGGAACGATCTTTCTGGATGAGATCGGCGATGTGCCGAAAAGCCAGCAGCCGTTCCTGCTCCGCGTGCTCGAGGAGCGGGAGATCACACGGGTGGGTGAGACCGCGCCGCGGCGGGTCGAGGTGCGGGTGCTGGCCGCGAGCAATCGCAGCCTGGAACAGGAAGTCGCAGCCGGAAGGTTTCGCTCCGATCTTTTCTTTCGCATTCGCGTCGCGCGAATCGTGGTGCCGCCGTTGCGCGATCGTTTGGAAGATGTGGCCTTGCTGGCCCCGCATTTTCTCGCCCAGTTTCGGGCGAAGGCCGGAAGCGGCCCGGCTCGGTTGAGCGGCGAAGCACTGGAACGGTTGCAGAGTTATGCGTGGCCCGGGAACGTCCGGGAACTCAGAAATGCCATGGAATACGCGGCGATTCGCGGGAGCGGCGATACGGTGCGGGTGGGCGATCTCCCCCCGGAAATTGTCGCCGGAGGTGAGGAGAGGGGCCTCCCGGCGGTTTCGCTCGAAGAGCAACGCGCGCAATTAATAGCCGCGCTGAATGCAGCCGAGGGCAACCGATCCGAAGCCGCCCGGCGCCTCGGGATCAGCCGGGCAACGCTGTACCGCTGGATGTCGGAGGCTGGACTGCCTGGGGCCGGAGAGTAACGGCGGGCCTGCCTCGCGGCGCAGCGATCAAGACTGTCTCACACGGTTCCTGTTCGACTGGCTCGAACAGGTTGAGGCTCCGGTCATGCCAGCCTCTCCGTACGGTTCCTGCGCACGAAAGTAAAAGGGATCGCGAAGCGTGTGCTCCGCGATCCCGTATCCTCAGACTTCCAGGAATTGGCCGCTTGATTTAGCGGCGAGCGCGTCGCGCCCAGCCGCAGAGGCCGGCAAAGGCCGTGCCGAGCATCCAAACGGTCGGGAGTCCCCCGTCAGGCACGGAGACGCGGTAGAGAGTAGTCGTTTCGCTGACTTCGTTGGCCACCGCGAGGTAGCTTCCGTTGGCATTCGAGAAAAAGCTCAGACCCTCCGGCCCGACATCGCCCGCCGTGAAGAGCATGTCGAGGAACTGGATGTTCCCGAGATCGCTCAGGTCCCACACCATCACGGCATTGGATCGTTCGAGGCCGAGAAAGAGAAGGTCTTTCCCATTCACCTGCCCGACGACGGCGCTCTCCGGTTCCGGGCCTTTGTTGTCGCTGCGGGCGTCGTCCCAGAGGCCAGGGTAGGAGGCCTTGATGATCTGCTCGAGTTGATCGCCCGAGTCGAAGACCATGTTTCCGGAGGCATCGACGATGGAGAAGGAGCGCCCGCCGAACACCTGCAGTTCGTCCTGATCGCCATCGTTGTCGAGGTCGCCGGTGGGGGTGATGTTGAGGCGGCTGAGCTTGTCGTTGTTCGACCGCCAGTCGGCGCCGTGGGCCAGGCTCAAGGCTGCATCAAGCGCGGGATCGAGAATGATGGCGGCATCGTTCGCCCGGAATTCATCGTTGCCGCCGGGCCAGTCGGCGCGAGAATCGCCTTCGTTGGCGGTGATGTAGTAGTCCAGGCCGTTCTGGGCGAAACCGGCGATCCCGTCCGGCATGTAAAGCCCCTTGACGCCCCAGTTCTGAATATTGCCGTTGAGGGCGTTGTTGCCGGACCCGTCTCGGTCGGAGGCATCGAGCCCGTTGCCCGCGGCGCTGTGATCCTTGGTGCCCAGAGGGACGATGGCGGTGACCTGCGCGGTCGCCACATCGATCCGGGCGAGGGCATTGGCTTCTTGCAAGGTGGCGAACGCAGTGGAGCCGTCGGCGCTGACGGCGATGTATTCGGGCTCGACGTCCTGCGCCACCGTGGCGTTCGGGCCGTTGAGCCGGACCCCGCCGGCTTTGAGGGCGTCCGCCTATACGTTAAAACCGCCGAAACCAGCCGTTTGGGCGGCGAAGGTAGACGTATCGATCACGCTCACCGACCCTTCGGGATCGCCGGTCGGCCCCGTGAGATAGCTGCTCGGCTCGCCTTCATTGGCCACGAGCAACCGGCTGCCGTTCGGAGTATAGGTGACCGAGTCGGGGTTGGCCCCGACCGTGACGTCGGCCAGCGTCGAGAAATCCGTGGCGTTGTAAAAGCGGACCAGGCCGGGATCGGTCTTGGCCGGGGCGGTCACGGCGATGGCAGCTTGCCCATTCTTCACCGCGACGCTGTTGATGCCGCCCAACGCGCTCGTGTCGATCGACTGCACCAAATTGCCGGAGAGATCGAGGATGTCGATGCCGCCGAAGCCGAGGTTGGCGGCGTTGGCATCCGTGCCGGCCACCCACAGGCGGTTGTTGGCCGAGTCGTAGGAAACGATCTCGGACCCTTGCGAACTCGAACCGTTGGCCGCGACGTGGTTGAACGTCCAGAGGTGCGAGAAGTTGAAATCGGCGGCGGAACTGGCCGGGAGGGAAGCCAAGGCGAAGGCGATGGCGGAGGCGAGTCGTTTGTCGGTTTTGTGCATTGGTTTTTTCATTGGTTATTCACGAGCAGACACCGTGAGCGGGCAGTGAAGCGCTTCGGCATGGATATTGGCAAGGTGGCCGGGCGACATTTTGCCTGCCTGTTGCCTATCCGTAACCGAGCCGTGACAATGCGAAGCGGAACGGCGGCAGAAAGTGCCCACGGATGGCCGGAGCCTCGAGCATGTCGGGGCCGCCGCCGGCGCGAGGGGCGTGCTATTCGGGCGAGATTCCGAAGGCGGCGAGACGGGTCTTATCCCGCGCGAAGAGGCGGCCGCCGGCGAAGGCAGGGTAGGCCCGGACGGAACTGCCGAGAATCTGCCAGCGGCCTTCGGGGCGGAACTTTTCCGGCGAAGCCGGGGCCAGGAGAAGTTCGCCGGTTTCGAGCAGCACGATCAGGCGATCCCCCGCGACGGTGATCGTGCCGCTGCCGAGCCGTTCTTCCCTCCAGCGCGGTTTGCCGGTGGCCCACTCGACGCAGACCAAGCTCGCGCCTTGTTCCTGGCGTCCGTCGAAGCCATAGAGAAATCCCCCATGCCGCACCGGCGTGGCGTAGTGCGCCGAAAGCAGGTCGTCCCCCGACCAGATGCTTCGGGCGGACTTGCCATCGAATTCGAGCAACGTGGCGCCCTGGCCATAACTCGTGGTGAGAAAGATGCGGTTCCCCTCGACCAGCGGGCTTGCGGCGTTGACCGATGCGTGCATGCGCGGCCGCCAGGAATGCTTCGCTTCGACACGGCCCGTGGCGGGGTCCAGCACGGCCAGACCTTCGCGCGTGTAAAAGATGGCGCGCCGGCGGCCCAGCATGTCGGCGGCAACGGGGGAGGAGTAGCTCGCCTCATCGGAATCCGCCTTCCAGAGAGTGGTGCCGGTCGCGGCGTCGAGCGCCACGATGCCGGCCTCCGGCTCTCCGCCGATGTTGAGCAGGACGCGCCCCTGGTCGACGAGGGGTGCGCAGGCCATGCCGAAGAAGCCCTTGCGGGCGCGGAATTCTTTGCGGGTGTCGACCCGCCAGCGCACCTGGCCGGCGGCCAGGTCGAGGCAGCTCACCATGCCATCGGCTCCCAGGGCGTAGACCCGGCCATCGGAAATCGCCGGGGTGGCGCGGGGGCCTTCCTCGAAGCCGAAGTCGTCGCGGTACGTGGCGGGGTAGGAATTTCGCCACAGGACGCGACCGGAGGAAACGTCGAGCGCGGCCAGTTCCTCGAGAGCGCCGACCCGGTGGAAAAGCACCACGGTCGAGCCCGCCACCACGGGGCCGGCAAAGCCTTCCCCAGCCTTGAATTGCCAGAGCTGGCGCGGGCCTTCGGCGCCGAATTTCCCGGCCACTGTTTCGAGGGAGGAACCGTCGCGTCGCGGGCCGAGGAATTGCGGCCAGTCTTCGGCGGGAACCGAAATTCCCGCCCAGCCCAGCGCAAGCAACAGCGCACGCGTCATCGCGACAGCTCCGAGGCTGGAGCGCTTAATCGTCCTTGCCGCCGCCGCCTTCCGACCCGAGCTGGTCGATCAGCATGATCAGCGGGAGGAACAGGGCGATGACGATGCTGCCGACGATCACGGCCAGGAAGACGATCATGATCGGTTCGAGGAGCGAGGTCATGGCTGAAACGGCGTTATCGACCTCGTCTTCGTAATTGTCGGCGATCTTCATCAACATTTCCGGCAAGGCGCCGGTTTGTTCGCCGACGTCCACCATGCTGATCACCATCGGCGGGAACACGCGCGACGCTTCGAGCGGGGCGGTGATCGTTTCGCCTTCCTTGACGCTTTCATGCACGCTGCTCACGGCTTCGCCCACAATGACATTTCCGGCGGTTTCCTTGACGATGGTGAGGGCCTGGAGAATGGGCACACCGGACGAGATCAAGGTGCCGAGGGTCCGGGTGAAGCGGGCGATGGCGACCTTGCTGATGACCGGCCCGAGCACGGGCATGTGCAGTTGCAAGCGGTCGAAGATCTTGCGGCCGAACTTGGTGCGGATGAACAGCTTGAACAGGATGAAGGTGACGATGAGGACGCCCAGCGTCTCGAGAAAGTGGCCGGCGATGACCTCGCTGATGCTCAGGATCAGGGTGGTAAACGCGGGGAGCGGCTTGCCTTCGAGCATGTCCTGGAAGATCGCCTTGAACTTGGGCACCACGACCACCATCAGGATGATCAAAATCGTGACGGCGACGAACATGACGGCCGCCGGATAGAACATGGCGGCGACGACCTTGCCTTTGATCTTCTGCGCCTTTTCCATGAACTCGGAAAGACGGTTCAAGACGATTTCGAGCACACCGCCGAGTTCGCCGGCTTTCACCATGTTCACGAACAGGCGGTTGAAAATCTTGGGATGCTGGGCCAAAGCCTCGGAGAAGGTGCTGCCGCCTTCGATCGAAACCGCCAGGTCGCCGATGACGTTGCGCAGCACCGCGTTGCGTTCCTGCTTTTCCAACACGCGCAGACCGCGGAGGAGCGGGAGACCGGCGTCGACCAAGGTGGCCAACTGACGGGTAAAGGCGCACAAAATCTTCGGCTTTACCTTGCCGCCGAGCCCCGGAATTTTGATGACGAAAGTCTTTTTCTTGCCCTTTCCTCTGGCCGTCGACGCGGCGCTTTTGGCCTTTTTGCCGCCCTTTTCCTTGGGGGCTTCCGCCTCCATCACCTTGGTCGGGAAGTAGCCCATCTCCTTGAGGCGGCTGATCGCCTCATTTTGGTTGGCGACATCCAGCGTGCCCTTGGTTTCCTTCCCGCGGGAGTCCATGGCGACGTAGCTGAATTTAGGCATAGGTCCCTTGGTATATGTGTTTTGTCGTGTTCCGTCCAGCGCGGCTTACACAGTTTAGACCGTTCCCGGACAATTTCGTTTTCGACGGACTACGTGTATTTCAAGACTTCCTCGATGGTGGATTCGCCGTCGAAAATGGCGCGCAAGCCGTCCTCGCGCAGCGTCACCATGCCCTTCTCGACCGCCTTTTGGCGAATGACCACGGTCGGGGCGCGTTCGTTAATGAGTTCGCGGATGCCGTCGTCGATCGCCAACAGTTCGAAAATCCCCTTCCGGCCTTTGTACCCAGTGTCGTTGCAGGTGCTGCAGCCGCGGCCGTAGTAAAAGGATTTGTCGCCCAAATCGTGGGGAGACAGGTTCAGGAGCCGCAATTGATTGTCGGTGGGCTCGAAGGGCGTGCGGCACTTCTTGCAAACGGTGCGGACCAAGCGTTGCGCGAGCACGGCCATGAGCGAGGAGGAAATGAGGAAGGGCTCGACACCCATGTCGACGAGACGGGTCACGGCGCCGGGCGCGTCGTTCGTATGGAGGGTGCTGAGCACCAAGTGACCGGTCAGCGAAGCCTGGATGGCGATCTGGCTCGTTTCGAGGTCGCGCATTTCCCCCACCATGATGATGTCCGGGTCCTGGCGGAGGAAGGAGCGGAGGGCCTTCATGAAGGTCATGCCCACGCCTTCGTTGATCTGCACCTGCATGATCCCTTCGATGTCGAACTCGACCGGGTCTTCCGCGGTCAACAATTTCGAATCCATGGTATTGACGCGGCGAAGGCAGGAGTAAAGCGTCGTGGTCTTGCCGCATCCGGTCGGGCCCGTGACGACGAAAATCCCGTTGGGCTGCTGGATGGCTTCCGAAGTGTAGTCGTAGACGTGCTTGGGCAATCCAAGCGTCTCGAGATCGAGACTCATCGCGGAGCGATCCAGCACGCGCAGCACGACGGACTCGCCGAACTGCGTCGGCAGGGTCGACATACGAAAATCGACCTGTTTCCCCCCCAAATTCAACGAGATACGACCGTCCTGCGGCAGGCGCCTCTCGGAAATGTTGAGGTTGGCCATGATCTTGAGGCGGGATGCCACCGGCCCGGACAGCGCCTTCGGCGGCGGGGCCATTTCGTAGAGGGCGCCGTCCACGCGGTAGCGGATCTTGAATTCGTCCTCGAACGGTTCGAAGTGGATGTCGCTCGCGCGGTCCGACACGGCCTGAAACAGCACCAGGTTGACGAACTTCACGATCGGCGCGGCATCGGCGAGCTGGGTGACGTCCGGCAGCACCAGACCGGCATCGGCGGCCTCGTTCAGCTTGTCGGCGCCGATTTCCTTCAGGATATCCGCCATCCCCGCGCTGACGGCTTCCTGCGGATAAATCTTCTTGATCGCGGCTTCGATCTGGGCCGGGTCGGCGACGACCGGCATGATCTCCTTGCCCGACACGAAGGCGGTCTGGTCGACCGCTTCGGGATTCAGCGGATCGGCAAACGCCACCTGCACGGTCGAGCCATAGACGGCCACCGGAATACAGACGTACATCCGCGCCGTGTCCGCGGGAATCGCGGAGGAAATCTCCGGGGTGATATCCCCTTCGGAAATCTGCACCACTTCCGTGCCCAGGTGGGAGGCGACGGCATTCAGGATTTCCGGCATCGAACCGAGTTTCTTCTCGGAAATGATCCCCAGCACCGGCCGGCCGCTTTTGGCCTCCTCTTGCAGAACTTCTTCGATCTGCAGGTCGTCGAGCAGGCCTTGCTCGCGGAGCAGGGCTAACACGGGGTTGGATGCGGCGTCGGACATAGTCGGATCAGGCGGGCGCGGCCTTGGCGGCTTCCATTTCCTGGAGTTTGCCGAGGATGGTGGAAGGATCCTGGGCCTTGGTAATCAGTTCGTGCTGGGAGATCAGACCGGCCTGGTACTTCTCCATCATGAACATGTCGAGCGAGACCATGCCGTACTTCGCGCCGGTTTGAATGTCGGAATTAATGCGGAAGGTCTTGTTATCGCGGATCAGCGCGCTGATCGAGGGGGTGTTGATCATGATCTCGAACACCGCCACCCGGCCCGGCTTGTCGTGCCGCGGCAGCAGCAACTGCGAGATCACCGCCTGCAACACCGTTGAAAGCTGGATGCGGATCTGCTCCTGCTGGTTGGTGGGGAAAGCGTTGACGATACGGTCGATGGTCTTGGCCGCGCCGGTCGTGTGCAGCGTGCCGAAGACCAAGTGGCCCGTCTCGGCCGCCGTGATCGCCGCTTCCATCGTTTCCAGATCGCGCAACTCGCCGACCAGAATCACGTCCGGATCCTGGCGCAGCGCGCGGCGCAGGGCCTCGGCGAAGTTCGGCACGTCGACGTTCACCTCGCGCTGGGTCACCACCCCCTTCTTGTGCTTGTGATAATACTCGATAGGATCCTCGATCGTAATGAGATGCGCGTCGTCGCGCTCCTCATTGATGATGTTGATCATCGAGGCCAGCGTGGTGGTCTTGCCGGAGCCGGTCGGGCCGGTGACCAGGCAGAGGCCGCGCGGCTTGTAGAGCAGCTCGCGGACGGAAGGCGGCAGGCCGATCTGCTCCATCGTCAGCAGCTTGCTGGGAATCTGCCGCAAAACGAGGCCGAAATTCCCCTTCTCCTTGAAGACCGACACGCGGAAACGCGCCAGTTCGCCGAACGCAAATCCGAAATCCGCCCCGCCGCGCTCGCGCACATGCTGGATGTGATCTTCGGAGGTGATGCTGCGCATCAATTCTTCGGTATCCTCCGGCCGCAGCGGGGGGCCCTCCACGCGATGGAGGATGCCGTGCAGGCGAATGACGGGGGGGCACCCTACGCGGATGTGCAAATCGGCCGCTCCTTCGGAGACGACCAACTGCAATAGATCGGACATCTGATACGACATAAATCAACCGGCACTCATTCCCAATTCAGGCATCTCTCGAACGCGCGCGCGGGCCAATCGAACCGGTCCGCCGCCGCACCCTGGAAAAGGAATGAGATTCTCGAACTATTCCACCTCCGCGACCGTGGCGCGAATCACTTCTTCGGCGGTCGTCAGCCCCGCCAGGACCTTCCGCATGCCATCCTCACGCAAAGTGCGCATGCCGGCTTCACGGGCGCGCACGCGCAGCACCGTGGCGGGCACCTTGTCGTAGATGAGTTTCCGCGATTCGTCATCGATCACGAAGATCTCGAAAATGCCGAAGCGCCCCCGGCAGCCCGTGTTCTTGCAATCGGGGCAGCCTTTGCCCTTGGATATTTTGGCGCTATCGACCGTCGCCGGGTCGATGCCCAGCGCGCGCAGGTCGATATCCGGCGGACGGAAGGGCGCGATGCACTTCTTGCAAATCTTGCGCACCAGGCGTTGGGCCATCAAGGCCCGCGTCGAGGAAGCCACCAGAAACGGCTTTACCCCAATGTCGATGAGACGCGTGACCGCGCTCGGCGCGTCATTGGTGTGCAGGGTTGAAAAGACCAAATGCCCCGTAAGCGACGCGTTGATGGCGATCGACGCGGTTTCCAAATCGCGAATTTCCCCCAGCATGACCACGTTGGGAGATTGGCGGAGCATCGAGCGCAGCGCCGAGGCAAAGGTAAACCCGATCGTCTCGTGCACCTGCACCTGGTTGATCCCGGCGAGCTGATATTCCACCGGGTCCTCGACCGTAATGATCTTCCGATCCGGGCGATTAATGTAATTCAGACACGAATAGAGCGTGGTCGTCTTGCCCGAGCCGGTCGGCCCGGTCACCAGCAGAATGCCGTCCGGCAAACCGATCAGCCGCTCGAACGTCTGCTGGTCGTCCGTGAAAAAGCCCAATTCCGGCAAGCCAAGGCGCAAGCCTTCCTTGTCGAGAATACGCATCACGATGCTTTCGCCATGCACCGTCGGCAGGCAGGAAACGCGCAAGTCGATCGCCTTGCCGGGCACCTGGGCCTGGATGCGTCCGTCCTGCGGAATGCGCCGTTCCGCGATGGACATGGCCGATTGAATCTTGAGGCGGCTGATGACGGAGCCCTGGAGCTGCTTCGGCGGCCCGCCCATGTCGTGCAACATGCCGTCGATCCGATACCGCACGCGAAATCGTTTGGCGAGCGGCTCGAGGTGAATGTCCGAGGCGCGGGCTTTGAACGCTTCGACGATGATCGAATTGACCAGCTTGATGATCGGCGCGTCCGCTTCAACCGCCTCCCCCTCGTCTTTGCCCCCGAGCGTTCCGGCCCTCCCGACTTCGACCTCCCCCTCCGTGATGTCCTGGATCATCTTGCTCACGGAGTCGTCCCGTGCGCCGGCCGGCCCGCCGCCGCCGCCGTAATACTTGCTGATCGCGGACTCGATATCTTCGGGGGTCGCTACCTTGGGTTCGACGTCGATATTGAGCGAATGCCGGAGGGAATCGATCATGTCCAGGTCGGACGGATCGCTGAGCGCCACCGCCACCCCCATCTCGGTTTTGTAAACGGGGACGACGTTAAATTTTTTGGCGATGTGGCGGGGCACGGCCGCGATGACATCGTCGCTGAGCTTCATCTCGCCCAACGCCACATACTCCACCCCGAACTGCGCGGCCTTGGCGGTCGCGACATCCGCCGACCGGATTGTCCCTTTCGCCACCAGGGTGTCGATCACCCCTTCGCCCTTGGAATCAGCCTCCTCGCGCGCCGAATCGACGTCGGGCCCCATCAGCAGGCCCATTTCCATCAACTGGTCTATTAAATAGTCGTCTTTCGCGGCCACAATATCACCACCGATTCGCGGGGAAATTTATTCCACGGCTGGGGTGGCGCGCATCTTAAGCGCGGGCTCCCCAAAGTCAATCGTCCCCCTCCAGAAACAGCATTTTTCTGGCCGAACCGTCAATCACTTTGACCGTTTCGCACAAAAAAGATTTCGCGCGAAATGGCCCGGGCCGCAGACGAGGCCTTACGGCTGAGGCTGGGCCGGCGCGGGTGCAGGCGTGGGCGTCTGCAATTGCAGCGGAGCGTTCGGTTGCGGGGTGAGCACCGGCGTACCTGTCGCCGCGGGAGCCGCCGTGGCGCCGGCCGCGGCCGGCTGGAGCGGCTGGGAAGCGCCGCTGACGACCGGGGTAACGACCGGCGCGACCGCCGAAGCGGCCGGTTGCTTGGCGAGCTGCTCCTTGACGCTGAGCACGGCGCTCTGGTGGCGGCGCGAATTAAGCACCGAAAGAACCAGCACCAGCCCCATGAACGAGGCCGCCAGGTACTTCGTGAGCGTCGTCAGCGTGTTGCCGGAGCCGGCCCCGAGGAGTGCATCCGTGGTGCTCGCGCCGAACGCCAGGCCGGCACCCGCTTCCTTTTTCGGCAACTGGATCAACACCAGCAGGATCAACAAGAGACAGTTGACCACCATCACAAAGGTCAAAAAGGCAATGAGGAGATTCATAGCGTACTAAATAGAATTCTTAATGATATCCGAAAAACCGCGAACTTCCAGCGAAGCCCCGCCCACCAGCGCCCCGTCCACATCCGGCTGGCTCATGAGTTCCCGCGCGTTTTGCGCTTTCACGCTGCCGCCGTACTGAATCCGCACCCCGCGCGCGAGCGCTTCATCGAACATCGCCACCAGCGTCTTGCGAATAAAGGCATGCACCGCTTGGGCCTGCTCCGGCGAGGCGGTCCGCCCCGTGCCGATCGCCCACACGGGCTCGTAGGCCAGGATCGTTTCCGTCAATTGTTCGCGGCTCAAACCGGCCAGGCTGCCCCGCAATTGGCGCTCCACGACTTGCTCGGTCTGGCTGGCTTCGCGCTCGGCAAGAGTCTCGCCGACGCAGACGATCGGTTTGATCGAGGCCGCGTGCGCCGCGGCCGCCTTCCTGGCGATCAATTCGTCCGATTCCTTCTGATACTGCCGGCGCTCCGAATGCCCGAGAATCACGTATCGCACGAGAAACTCCTTGAGCATGCCTGCCGCGATCTCGCCGGTGAACGCGCCGTAATTCTGCTCGCTCATATTCTGCGCGCCGAGGCGGATGTTCGAGTCGATGATCGCCTTGGAAATATCCGGGAGCGCCGTGAACGGAGGGCACACCACGATGTCGACTTCCTTCACGGAGGCGACCTCGCGTTTCAAATCCCGCACCAGGTCCAAGCCCTCGGCCACGGTTTTGTTCATCTTCCAATTGCCGGCGATGATGAGTTTGCGGTCTTTTTGCATATGCGAACGGAAAATGGTTAACGGTCCGAGAGCGCGGCCACCCCGGGCAGAGGGCTCCCTTCGAGAAACTCCAGGCTCGCGCCCCCGCCGGTGCTCATGAAGGTCACAGCCTGGCCAAGACCGGCCTTGTTGATCGCCTTCACGCTGTCGCCCCCGCCGATGATGCTCTTGGCGCCCGCGCGGGTCGCTTCGGCCGCCGCGCGCGCGACGGCAAACGTGCCTTCGGCGAAGCGCGGATCCTCGAACAATCCCATCGGGCCGTTCCACAGGATGGTCCGGGCTTTCTGGACTTCGGCACTAAACCTGGCCACCGTGGCCGGGCCGATGTCCAGGCCCTCGACGTCCGGAGCGAAATCCCCGGAAGCGACGGTCGGATTCTTCAATTCGAAAATCGGTTTGCCCTTCTTGTTCAACTTGTCGGTCTTGACCGGCGTGGCCACCACGTTATCCGTCGGTATCAGAAACAACACCCCGCGGGCCTCCGCCTTGGCCAGTGCCGCCTTCGCCACTTCCACGCAATCGGGCTCCACCAGCGATTTTCCCACTTGCCGGCCCAGAGCCAGTTTAAAGGTATACGCCATTGCCCCTCCGATCAGAATCGTGTCGGCCTTTTCCAGCAGGCGGTCGATCACCTTGATCTTGTCCGAGACCTTCGCCCCGCCCAGAATGACCACGAACGGCCGGGCGGGTGTCTCCAATTCGTCGCCGAGAAAGCGCAATTCCCGCTCCATCAGCAAACCCGCCGCGCGCGGCGCTCCGCGCTGGGCGAGCACCTCCGCCACTCCGGCCGTCGATGCGTGCGCCCGGTGGGCCGCGCCGAAGGCGTCATTCACATAAACATCCGCCAGCCGGGCCAGCTTCGCGGCGAACGCGCTGTCGTTCGCCTCCTCTTCCGCGTGGAACCGCACGTTCTCGAGCAGGACGATGTCCCCTGGCTTCATCGAGTTGACGTACTGTTCCACCCGGTCCCCGGTGCATTCGTCGAGAAAGGCCACCGGCGCGCCCAGCATGTCGGACAATTTGCCCGCCACGGGCCGCAGCGACATCGAGGGTTCCCGCTTGCCGTCTGGCCGGCCTAGGTGGGCGATGAGAATAATCCGGGCGCCGCCCTTCACGAGCAAATCGAGGGTGGGGAGCGTTTCCTGAATGCGCGTGGCGTCGTTGATGACCATCTGGCCATCCTTTTCTTCCATCGGTACGTTGTAATCCACGCGCATCAGCACGCGTTTCCCCCGCACTTCCACATCTCGCACCGTCAACTTCGCCATACAAAAATAGGGGCGTTACCTTACCCGAGCCCCTCCGCGCGTCAAAGTGAAAGAAACTTGAAGCGGGCGGACGCGCCACGCCCGCCGCGCTCCGGCACCCATTCGAGTAAGAGTTCGACAGGGGGCGCTCAACACCGCATGTTGAACGCATGATCTGCCCTGGTTTCACCCCGCTGGCCGAGTCGGCGAGCCGCCGAATCGCGTTGGCCTTCATTCGCCAATCTCTCGCCACATGCCTCCTCCTCGGCTGGATCGCCACGGCGGCCAGCGCGGCGGAAAGCCAGAAGGGCTCCTTTTTCAAGCGGGTCTTCGACGTGGCCAAGACCCAGCCGCTGGGACAGGAAGAGCTAATCACCGGCTTGAAAGAAGCCCTGGGCAACGGCGTCACCCACGCCGTCACCAACTTGAACCGGGAAGGCGGGTTCCTTTCGAACCTGGATGTTCGCATCGAGCTGCCGCAAAAGCTCGCCAAGGTTGAGAAGACGCTGCGAGCGCTCAATCAAGGCCCATTGGTCGATCAATTCGTGACCAACATGAATCGCGCCGCCGAAATCGCCATCGGCGAGGCCGGACCCATTTTCGGCGATGCGGTGAAATCCATGACCATCGCCGACGCCGAGAAGATCCTCCACGGCCCCGAGGATGCCGCCACCCAATACTTTCGCAAAGTTAGCGAGAAGCGCCTCAAGGAGAAGATGCAGCCCCTCATCGAACAAGCCACCGCCAAGGCCGGTGCCACCGCCACCTACAAATCGATGGTCAACCAGGTGCAATCCGGCTTTTCGTTCCTTTCCGCCTTCGGCAAGCCATTCGACGTCGACGACTACGTCAACCAGAAAGCCGCGGATGGCGTCTTCACCCTGATCGCCGAGCAGGAAAAGAAGATTCGCCAGAACCCCGCCGGTCAGGCTTCGGATATTCTGCGGAAAGTCTTCGGGTCCGTCACCGCCAAATAAAGCGGGCCGTTGCGCAGGCTTGCGTCGCGGCGTGATTCGTCAAAGATTCGCGCTTGATGAGATTATGCCGATTCGAATCCCCGGCTGGGCCCGCCCCCGGTTTGCGTTTGGAGAATGGAGCGGTCGCGGATCTGCGCGGCCTGGGCGTTGCGTCGCTCGCCGAATTGCTTGAGCGCGCCGATCTGGCGGATTTCCTCCGCAGCCGCGCTTCGGGATGCCCCGTCATCTCGGCCCCGCGCCTGCTTGCTCCGGTCGATCAGCAGGAAGTCTGGGCTGCCGGCGTCACCTACTTGCGGAGCAAAAAGGCCCGCATGGACGAAAGCGAGTTCAGCGCCAGCGCCTACGACCGCGTCTACGAAGCGCCCCGTCCCGAACTCTTTTTCAAAGCGCAGCCCTTCAAGGTGGTCGGCCCGGGTGGGGGAGTAGGGATTCGGAAGGATGCGAAGTGGAACGTGCCGGAGCCGGAGCTGGCCCTGGTCATCAGTTCCCAAGGCAAGCTGGTCGGTTTCACGATCGGGAACGACATGAGTTCGCGCGATATCGAGGGGGAGAACCTGCTTTACCTGCCGCAGGCCAAGACCTACCGGGCTTCGTGCGCGCTCGGGCCGAGCGTGGTGGTGGGCGCGAGCGAGGCCGAAGCTCGTTCCTGGAAGATTGGGCTCACGATCATGCGGGGCGGGGAAGCCGTCTTTCAGGGGGAGACCTCCGTCGGCCAGATCAAACGTTCCTTCGAGGAATTGATCGGCTACCTCTGGCGCTCGCAGGAATTTCCGCACGGAGCCGTCCTCCTCACCGGCACCGGAGTCGTGCCGCCGGATGGCTTCACGCTGGCGGTGGGCGACCATGTGGCCATCGAGATCAGCGGCATCGGCCGGCTCGAAAATACGGTCATCGAAGTCTGAGCCGCCGCATGTTCCGTCCGTGCATCGATCTTCACGAGGGGCGCGTCAAACAAATCGTCGGCGGCACGCTCGCCGAGAACTCCGCCGCGCTCCGCACCAACTTCATTTCGGATAAGCCCAGCGCCTGGTTCGCCGATCTCTACCGCCGGGACAACCTGCGCGGCGGGCATGTCATCATGCTCGGCCCGGGCAACGAAGCCGCCGCCCGCGAAGCCCTCGCCGCCTGGCCCGGCGGCCTCCAGATCGGCGGCGGCATAAACCTCGACAATGCGGCTGGCTGGCTGGCGGCTGGAGCGTCCCACGTCATCGTTACCTCCTGGATCTTTCGCGAAGGGCGGATCGAATGGGACCGGTTGCGGGCTTTGGTGGCGAAGATTGGACGGGAACGGCTGGTGCTGGACCTGAGCTGCCGAGTGCGGGACGGGCGGTATTTTGTGGTGACGGATCGGTGGCAGAAGTTCACCGAAGTCGTGGTGCGCCGAGAAACACTGGCTGAACTGGCCGGCCATTGCGCCGAGTTTCTCGTCCATGCCGTCGATGTGGAGGGCCTCTGCCAGGGCGTGGACGAACGGATGGTGCGGCTCCTGGCTGAAGCCTCCCCCATTCCAGCCACCTACGCCGGTGGAGCCCGGTCGCTGGAGGACCTTCAGAACGTCACTGCCTGGAGCGGCGGGCGGGTCGATCTCACCATCGGCTCCGCGCTCGATATCTTCGGCGGAACCGGCGTCCGCTACGCCGACTGCGTGGCGTTCAACCGGGCGCCACAATCGTAGGTCCCAGCTCTATTTCGCAGCGCGCTTAAAGTGTTTGTCCGCGAAGGTCAGGAACTGTTGCCAGTCGTACTCGGTCACGTCGTGCTTGCCGGTGCGGTTGTGATAGCCGAGCCCACCCATCACCGGCTGGTCGGGCGCGGGCATCTCCGCGGCCGGCAGACCCTCCGCCCCCAGCAGCCGGTAGACCGGTTCCGCCAGCTTGGCTCCCAGAAACTCCCCTTTCGGATCGGCCCACAGATCCTCCGTCGCGCTGGCCACATAGACCGGACGCGGCGCGATCAGCGCGATCAACTCGTGCTGATCGAACGTTAACGTCTCCTCCTTGTCCCCGTACTTCTTGAAATTGCCGCAGAACCAGTGCGGGAACGCGCGATTGATGATCGCCACCGTCTCGCCGAAAATCCGCTTGCTCAGCGCCGCGCCGCCGCACCCGGAATTGTTCGAAATGACCAGCGCGAACCGGTCGTCCCGCGCGCCGGCCCAGAGCGCTGTCTTGCCCAGCCGGGAATGGCCGAGCACCGCCACTTTCTTCGCGTCGATTTCGCGCACCGTTTCGAGGTAGTCCAGCGCGCAACTTAGTCCGAAGCCCCAAGCCGCGATCGAGCCCCATTCATCCTCAGCCGGTTTCGATTGGCCGGGTTTGTAGAAGAGCGGCTGGAGGCCGTTCTGGAACCCGTCGTCGAAATCGGGATCGATATCCTCGTAATACGCCGTCGCCAGCGCGTAACCGCGCCCCAGAATCATCTCGACCGGCCAGCGCCCCGTTTCCTGCGCCTGCCCGCGCAGATCCTCCGTCGCGGCCTCCGGCACCCGCACCTTCGAATCCCGCTGCGCCTTCCACAGCGTCGCCAGCGCAATGCCGGGATCTTTGTGGACCGCGTGGTTCCCCTTGAAATTCAGCCCGAGAAACGCCGGAACCGCCCCACCCGCCGCCTGTTTCGGCAGATAAATCAGCACGTTCATCCGGGGCCCCTTCTTCTCCCCGCCGAACCAGATCGACACTTCGCGCCGGATGGCCGTGCCGCCGAGGGCCTGATCGTCCTGGCTGGTAGTCTCGAAGAGCAGTTTCGGCGGACGGCTCGGCACGCGCCCGTACATTTCCGTCTCGAACAGCCGGAACAACTCCGGCCGCCGCTTTTCCCACCACATTTTGGCCGACGTCACCCGCTCCCCGCTCGCCATCAACAGCGGATCGGGAATCGGCAGATGGCCCGCCTTCGCTTCATCGTGGTTGGCAGGACGAGGTTGGGCAGTGGCATCGGTCATAACACAAGCAAGCGCCAGCGCGGCGATCGATCTCCGGAATCTCATGGCCCAAGGCTAGCAGCCTGTGAAAAAACTCCAACCCTTGAGTTCGCGGGCGCGAACGGAAGGGGGGCGATGCTTCCACGGACTTTCAAGGGGACGGCGGCGGGGGATTGAGCCGGGCGGGTTCGGGGGTGGGGGGGGGTTCGACGCGCGGTTCGAGGGGACGCGCGGGGGGCGGCAGGATGTTGAGATCCACCTGATGGCGGCGGGGCGCGGCGGGGGCGGTGGCCTGGAGCCGGGCGTGGTCGAGGCGGGCTTGCTGGAGGCCGAGGGCCTGGCGGCGGAAGTCGAGGTTGAGGATTTTGGTGATGGCCTCGACGAGCGTGGGAAAGGCGGGCGAGCTCGGCTCCGTTTGCGAGAGATCGAGGGCGGCTTTGTGCAGGAGGGTGATGATGAGGGTTTGGGAGCGCTGGAGGGCGGCGGGATCGACCGGTTCCGTTTCCTCGAATTGGGCGTTCCAGATCTGGAGGGTTTCATTGAACCGCCCGGCGCGAACATGGGCGCGCAACCGGACGAGGGTGGTGAGGCCGACGGGGTGGCCGAAGCCTTCGGGCGGCGGGAGGGCGCAGGTGCGGGCGATGTGGGGAATGCCGCTCGGGCCGGACAGCCAGCCGAAGAGCTGGGATTGTTGCGCGGGGGTGAGGAGATCGAGGTAGCGGCGGCCTTCGACGCGCTGGAGGGCGGCCGGGGAAGGCGGCGGCGTGGCTGGGGCCGGGGCAACCGGGGTGCCGGGAGCGGCCGGAGAGGCGGGTGTGTATGCCGTGGAAGGGGCTTGGGAGCTGTTCATGGGCTGCAAGTAGTTGATGGTGAACTGTTTCGGTTAATAAACAGGCTGATTTCAGGTGTGTCAATCGTGTGTATTTACGTGTATTTTTGTGTATTTACGTGTATGTGAGCGTGTATTTATGTGTATGGCTGTGTGTATTTTCGTGTATGAACGTGCAGGGCTTGGGCGGCAGGCCTGGGAGCGACGGAGCGGAACGGATAGTGGCTTCGGCAAGCATTCAAAGAAATTATGGGAGTCTGGCCGCACGAGGCGCGGGTGGGGCGATGGTTCAGGGTGGCGTTAGTCTACATTGTGTTCTGATCTCTAAAATCCATCAGGTATTTATGATTGTCCAATAATATTTCAAAACAAATGTAGACTATTCTTTCCAAGTGACGGAAAATCAGGCACATACAACGGCGAGAAATTTTGCGGGGAGGGTCTGATACACGCTGCGGATGATGGTTGGCGAAACCGAGAAAATCCCCTCTCCATGAACCGTCCGGAGTGCCGCCAGGTTTTGGAGTGCGCCCGTCCTCGGGCGCTCGGCGATGGCTGGGGACGTCCGAAAGCGCCAGAGGACTGGCGCACTCCAAGGCGCGGGCGCGCGGTTCAGGGAGACAAGGCGCTACATGTTGTTTCGAGGGAGTCTCACCCCATCGGATGAGGCGAGAGAGAAGAAGGCCGGATGATCGGTTCTGCCGCTCCAACCGTATATTCGCGGAACCGGCCTGAGAGGATGGAAAGCGCGGCGGGTGGGCCTGCTATTCGGCTGGCAGGTTTTTTTGGGGGCTTCGTCGTTCGAATACGGAAGGGAGCCGCTATAGCCAGGCGGTGCCCTACGGCCAGGAAACTCAGAGATGGGGAATAAAGAGCCCGTGGATGAGCAGAAGGATAAACGCGATCAGGAAGGGCAACCATCGGTTTCTGACTGTACTGGGAGTCAGCAGACACATCAGCAGGACCATGATCGCAAGCACAAATGCAACGCCCATGATTCTCTTCTTCCCGAAGTGCGTGTCGGCAAGAGGGTGCACCGCCAGCAACAGCAGGCTTATCACGTCGAGAGAATAGGCGAAGCGATTCATCGAGAAGTCTCGAACCGACGCCTTCAAGCGCGTCCGAAGCAACGAAAGCACCGAACTGAATCCTCGGAAATCTCCGAGCACAATATCCAGCCACACGCTCCGGGTATCACGGGGATGCTCACCGCTGAGCAAAGCGACGAGGCCGTTCACGAGCCAGGCAACACCCAGAGCAACCACGGCAAAAAGGGGGATAAACCAGAGATCGCTCACACGATTAAGGGACCAAGGCAGGTCAGCGATGGCGGACACGAGGCGCAGCGATGGCAATCGCGACGGTCCGCCGTCGTTCGCGGCAGCGCATGACTAGGCGGCATGTTTCCTTTTGACCTTTGCTACCAAGTCCGGCTCGATCCACACGGTATGAAATGGCTTCGGCCGAAGCATAATGTTGCCGTAGTCATCAAATCCTCTGACAGTATAACGACGCCCAACCAAGTGCTTGAAAAGCTCCTCAGTACCCATGGTGTCCATAACGCCCGGTGCATACTCGCCCGGCCTGTAGCCAGTCACTCGAATCTTATCTCCAACCTTGAACTTTGGAATTGACATGTGTGGAATGTAGTGCCGCCTAACGATTAAACCTCCAGCGGCGGTAGCCCAAAAGCACATCTTGGCAACTGCACCGGTCGCGTTTCCGATTGTTTACTCACAGCACGCCTCCCACCTTGGCGCGTTCGGCATAAGAAACAAGCTCGGGACGCAAGCCCGGCGTTCGCGCCAGCCATTCATCAATGATGGTCTCGGCGGCCGGATAGTGAATCTGCCAGTGGCCGAGGCCATGAAGGGCGCTTTCGCGGCAGGCATCGTGCGGGATCGATAGTAGCTGCGAGAGCACTCGGAGGACTTCAGCATCAAATTGGGCGCGCCTTGGCTCCGCGGGCTTGCCCGAGATGGGGAGGATGTCCCACCACATATAGCACGCAGGGTTAAGTGGGTTGGCGGGCTGTTCATCGAGATGCAACAAATGCGGCGAGCAACGCACGGCCATGACCTGTTCGAACAACGGAACGAATGAGCGGAGGGCGCGGAGGCGAGCGGGCCATGGAACAGCCGGCTCGATAAGACCGTACATGAACTCCGAAAAGCCGTTATCCACGAGATACCAGAAGCCTTGATGGAGTTGTGCATCGGTAAACCGAGCCAGCAACTCGCCCGACCGCTCGAACGCATTTGCGATAAACGCAACTGTGTCCTCAGAGCTACCTTCCCAAACAGGCTCATCAGTCGACCAATACCACGCCGGGTCGGCAACCGGGTGGTCAAAAACGTGTGCGATCCAGTCTGACAGTGGGGTCTGCATGCAGGATTCGCGTTCCCCACGAAACTTTTACGTCAGAGCCAGCCAGAGGGCGATGCAGAGGATGTGGAGGGTTTGATCGAGGCCGATGGCGATGGTTCCGGAGTCGGGCATGCCGTCGGACTTTTTGAAGACGCGGATCCACCAGGCGAGCGGCACCCGCGTATCGATGGCCAGATGCGCCACCCCCAGCACCACGCCGGCCGGCCATCCCAGCGCGAAGCCCAGGCACACCCCCTGGATCGAGGAATGAACCCACGACGCCGGATGCCTCAGGCTCCTCTTGTTCTGCGCCATCCAGTTATTCTGCAAAACCCAGTCCGCCACCAGATGCGCGATCAGGGCCTTTTCGAATGGGGTCATTTCTTCCTCAACACATTCCGCTTCGGTCGCAAATCCTCCCCTGTGCGCCCGGATCGCCGCGCAGCACCGCCCCCGGGCTTAACCGGCCCGTTTCACCGTCCGCGCCGGCCTGCGGCCGCCAACAGTCCCTTCTGGCCGCAGCCCAAGGCCGACCATAGTGCCGAGCGTCCATACCCATCCACCCGATCGGACACCGAGCGTGGTCGAACCCACCCGCCGCGTCAAGCCCGGCAACCCGGCGCTTCTGACTCGATCCCATTCGGCCTTTCGCCTGGAGTTCCGGCTTCCGCACGCCCTTTTGCGCCTCAACTCATTCACGCCGCTCCGCCGCCGGACTTCAAGATCCCCGCCACCGCGCGCAGCAGGGCCGCCGCCTCGGTCTCGCTCCCGACCGTAATCCGCAAATAGTCCTGCACCTCGGGCGCCTTGAACCAGCGCACGAGAATCTTCCGTTCGCGGAGTTGCTCCAGCCATTCCTGCGCGGGAAATTTCGGCGGGCGCGCGAGCAGGAAGTTGGTTTCGCTCGGCAGCACCGCGAATCCAAGCTTCGTCAGCCGCTCCGTCAGGCGCGCCCGCGTCGCGATGATCCGGCGAAAGTTGCGCTGGTAGTAGGGGAGATGTTCAAGGGTCGCTGTTGCGGCGATTTGCCCCAGGCCGTTCACGTTGTAGCTGTCGCGAATCGCGTCGAGCGCCGCGATCAATTCCGGATGACCCACGCCATACCCGATGCGGCAGAAACAGAGCGAGTACGCCTTCGAAAACGTCCGCGCCGCCAGCACATGCGGATACTTCAAGGCCAGTTCGAGCGCGTTCTCCTTTGCGAAGTCGACATACGCCTCATCCAGCAAGACCAGCCCTTTCTGTGCTTGCACCAGCGTTTCCAGCTCCGCGGTCGAGTACCCACGCCCGCTGGGTGCATTTGGCGTCGTCACCAGCGTCAAGGCCGCCCGGAAATCCCACGCCTTGCCTCGTCGAAGTTCTTTCACCGACGGAATCCCGAAATCCTCTCGCAGCGGAACTGCGTTCGTCTGCGCCCCATGCGTCTCCGCCAGCACCGGATAGAGCGAGTAACTCGGCGCAAAGTATTGAACCGTCGACCGCGAAGCGCGCGGAGCCGACGGCTCGGCCGGTTCCACGAAGGCCCGCACCGCCAGCGCCAGCACTTCGTCCGAGCCGTTGCCCACGAACACATTCTCCGGCGAACACCCGTGCAGCGCCGCCAGCTTTTCGCGCAGGGGTTGGGCCGTCGGGTTCGGGTAGAGCCGGAGCCGCCCATCCACTGCCTTCCGGAGGGCGCGCAACACCGCCGGCGCGGGCGGATAGGGGTTCTCGTTTGTGTTCAGCTTGATCAGCCCCGGTATCTTCGGCTGCTCGCCCGGTGTGTAGGGATGCAACCGCCGAACGAGCGGCCGGATGAACCGCGCGACCTTCGAACTCATCGGCGCCCGCCCTTCTTCTTCTCGATCCGGATGCTCGCCGAACGCCCGTGCGCATCCAGCCCCTCGATCTTCGCGAACTCCAGCACCCCCGCCACCGACCGCGCCAAGGCCGACGCGTTATACTCCACCACGCTGGTGCGCCTCTGGAATTGGTCGGCGGTCAATCCGGCGAAACACGCCCCCGCGCCGCCGGTCGGCAATTCGTGGCTTGGCCCGGCCACATAATCCCCCAGCACCGTCGGCGAGAGGCCGCCCAGGAAAATCGCGCCCGCCGTCAATATCCGTTCCGCCACCTGCCGCGGCTTGGCCGTCATGATCTCCAGATGCTCCGGAGCCAGCGTGTTGACCAGCGCAATCGCTTCGTTCAGCGACTTCAAGTGAATCAGCCATCCATTATTCGCCAGCGCCTTCTCGATAAACTCCCGCCGCGATAGCTTCGGCAATTGCCGCTCGATTTCCTTTTCGACGGCGCGCAGCAGCTTGGCCGAGGTGGTGACGAGCCAGACCCGTTCGTGGCCGGAACCGTGCTCGGCCTGCGCCAGCAAATCCGCCGCCGCGAAGGCCGGGTTCGCCGACTCATCCGCCAGCACCAGCACTTCGCTCGGTCCCGGCAGCAGATCGACCGCGACGTGGCCGAAGAGCAGGCGCTTGGCGGCCACGACATAGGCATTGCCCGGTCCGAACACCTTCTGCACCCGGCGAATCGTCGCGGTGCCCAGCGCCATCGCGGCGATCGCTTGCGACCCGCCCGCTCGATAAATCTCCGTCGCGCCCGCCACATTCAGGGCGTGCAGCAAGCCGGGGTTGATCCGCCCCTCCCGATCCGGCGGTGTGCAGACGACGATTTCGGGACAGCCCGCCGCCTTCGCCAGCGTCACGGTCATCAGGGCGGTCGAGACGAGCGGCGCGGTTCCGCCGGGAATGTAGATGCCGACGCGGGTGAAGGGGTCGTACTTCTCGCCCACCGTCGCCCCCTGCGCGTTCGTCCCCTGCCAGCCCTTCCGCAACGACCGGCGGCTGAACGCCTGGACATTCCGATGCGCCATCTCGACCGCGCCGCGCAATCCCTCTTCGACCGCCAGCGAGGCATTGAGCCGCTCCGCCGCCGTCACGCCCAATTGCTCCACCGTCAGCGTCGCGCCATCGAACCGCGCCGCCAGTTCGAGCAACGCCGCATCGCCCTGAGTTCGCACCGCTTCCACGATGCCCCGCGTCCGCTCCTCGATCGTCGGATCGAACAGGCTCGACTGCGCCGCCAGCGCCTCGACCCTTCTCAAATACCCCGGCTCCGTATGCCGAATTACATTCATGTACCGCGAAACTAGGCGCGAGAACCCCTGTTGACAAAGGGCAAATGAGGGCCGCGGATGGCGGTGCGGGTGGCGGAGCCGTTGGAGAAGGGCGGGCTCGGCGTAGAGGGAAGCCGCCGCCAGGGCTCGCGGACAGGGGCGTGTGTTAACCTTGAAGCCCGAGGCGCGGGGCGTCATGAGTATTCGAGCTGCAAGTATTTGCACAGCAATCACTTGAGAGTATTTACCGCCCGATTCAGAGCGTGTCATTCTTGTGTCAAAACGTGTTATTCCCGTGTCAAAACGTGTCAAAAACGTGTCACTGCTTGTGTCAGAACGTGTCACTGCTTGTGTCAGAACGTGTCAATCCGCGTGTCAGCATGTGTCAGGACGTGTCAGGATTGGGATGGCTTCCGGCGGAAGAGACTGGACTGGCGGAACACAGTCGGACGGGGACGCGGTCTCTCCGCGCGATGGGGTTAACCATTAATGCAGGGAGTGAAGGGTTTGGGCTCGTGGCCGAGTCATCGCCCCCCAACACCGTTTCCGATGCCCATAGCGCTCCAGGCACTGCGGAAAGCGTTGCGTAAAGGCGATTGGCAGAGATCGATGGCAATGGTAAACTCGAATGGTATGAAGGACGTTCTGGTTCCGATCGACAAGGCCGGGCGCGTGGTTCTCCCGAAGCATGTGCGAGATGAGCTGGCCATCCATCCGGGCGATATGCTGAAGGTCACGATTCAAGGGAATGAAGTCTTGCTCCAACCCAAGAGGGAGTCTGGAGGATTGGTGCGAAGGGGGCGCGCGCTCGTGTTTTCCACCGGCTCGGCGGGCGGCCGGCTGGATCGAGACACGGTGCAGGCCATCATCGACCAGGAACGCGACGCGCGCGGCGCGGAAGTCTTGCGCGGCTTGGCCCCTCGTCGCCGCAAACCATGAAGGTCTTCCTCGACACCAGCGTCCTCGTCGCGTCCGTCGTGGAACTGCATAACGATTACGAGCGGGCCTCCGCCGTCCTGGAACGAGTCCAGAGCGGCAAGGACGAGGGCGTCATTTCGGCCCACAGCCTCGCTGAGACTTATGCCACTCTGACCCGCTTTCCACCGCCCTTTCGTCACTCGCCGGAGCAGGCCCTGCTCAGCATCGAGGAGAACTTCCTCAAACATTTCAAAACGGCCAGCCTCTCCGGCAGCGATTACGCCGCACTCCTTCGGGAAGCCGCCGCCGCGCGTATTCAAGGCGGCACCATCTATGACGCCGTCCTGATGAAATGTGCCGCCAAGGAGAACGTCGCCCGCATCTACACCCTCAACCTCAAGCACTTTCAAGCGGTCGCCCCCCGGGAGCTGGCCGGCATCCTCGCTGCGCCCTGATCTCGCTCGCGGCTGGGCTATCGGGAATTGGAGACCTTCGAGAGGGATTGCGGTTCCAGATGACGGCTCAAATGGAGTCGTCATGTGATTATAGATACGACAGAATGGCGCGATTTTCGAGCGCGCTGGTGAAAAAATCCGGTTCAATAATAGAATGAAGGGAACAAAAAGGCTGTGCCCTTCGCCGATGGCAAAAAATTATCCTTGTTTATCGAGGCGCCTTTATGACAATCATAAAACAATCGCTGGCGTTATGAACCTTTCTCAAGCTCATTTGATCATCGTCACGTTGTTCCTTTTTCTGTCGCTCGACACACTTGCCCATCCCGGTAGAACCGATGCGCAGGGAGGTCATTACGATCGGAAGACCGGAGAATATCATTTCCACAATGGCGGTGCGGCTCGCCAGGCACCCACGTTACCGGCCCAGACACGAACCCGTTCGTCGTCAGTCGACTCGCCACCGGCGATAGTCGAACCGTCAATTCCGACTCCAGTTTCACCGACCACGGCTCCACTACCAAGTCGGTCAATTTCCGAGTGGCGCCTGCAGCGGCTCAAGCAAAGAGCCGAAGCCGATGACGCTGACTCTCAATTTGAGCTGGGAGAAAGACTGATCAATGGAGACGGTGTGGAGAAGGATACCCAGAAGGGGCGCGAATGGCTCTCAAAAGCTGCCAGAGCTGGGCATGCATGGGCCAACAAAATGTTGCTGAATCTCCCGGCCTCGAATCAACCGACAGATCAGGCTAGCGCCGGGCTTCGCCCCCAACCAAACCCGGCGAAAGAGCAAGCAAAAGCGACTCCCAACGCACCTGCGGTGACGGAAGATTCGGTAAAACTCTTGGCCCGTGCCGAAGAGTTAATCCGAGGAAACCAGATGTCAGACGCTGCCGAGATTCTGAACAGAATCCTACGCGATGCTTCAAATAGCAAGGAGGCCGGAATTGTGAAGGGACTGGTTCGGCTCCTCAAGCAGGAAGGTTCAACTCCATATACGGGCTCGGTGACTTCGTGCACCGTCAACGAGGTTAGCCAAGTCAAGGAACAGTTGGAGAGCATGGAGGACATCGCTAAGAATTATCAAACAACCTCCAGAGAGAAGCGCGAAGCTCTGGACGCCATTTTTGGATACGGTACATTTTCAAATCCTGTTCTGAACTTAGAAGGTCTATTCAATGCGACAAGACGGATGGAGGCCAGCCGTCAAAAGGCAATCAGGGGACAATAACGGAGCAGACGGCAGTACCGCTTATTTGACGAAACCGAACACTCTATGGCCATGAAAGGCAACGCGAACGAGAATAGGCAGGCGAGCACAAAAATTAAGAAGGCGGTAGGCGCGGGAAACGGAAATCGGCTGCACTTCACCTTGCAATTCGACGAGTCGCAGTTGGGGAGATCCATTCGCGAACTGGAGCGTGTGGTATTGGAATTTCCGGTGAGTGGGGACCAACCATCCGATTCCGAGTAGAATTTGCGCTCTGCGTTCGCGGCCGCAATCTCGGCTCTTAAGGAGTATGACTATTTGCGGCGGCGCCTCCCGAAGGCGAACGCCGAACCCCACGCCGATAATGCAGGGGCGCATCTTGGCACTGCCCCCGTTCGACGCTGGCCTCTGGTTTGGAGTCCCGCATTTATGCGGTTTGGCGCGGAAAACTCCCGGACCGCCTGAAGGCGGGACTCCAAACGGGGCCAAGATGCGCCCACAATCCAGGCGCCGCGGTATCCTCACCATCCTGCCAGACCTGTTAATCCCGTTAATCCTGTCCTGATTCCGCGGCGCGCGCCGAATCGGCTGTCGCTTCCCGGGGGCGGATTCGTTAATCATTCCCGGCCGGGGCGGGGCGGGGATGAGCAACAAGTATAGTTTCGGGCTGAGCAGCGACGACGGCTCGCGCAAGTTGCCGACGAAAATCATCGTCGGCCGCGCGGAGACCGAGACGCTCATCCATGTCGGCCTGAAGCTGCTCGCTTTCATCTATTTTTACCGCGACCGGCTGCAACTGGAGACCCGCATCCCGGACGAATCGATCCCCTTCGTGCCGGACCTGGTGCAGCTCGATTACTCGCTCCGGCCCGTGCTCTGGGTGGAGTGCGGGGAGTGCAGCCTGGGCAAGCTGCACAAACTGGCCGTGAAGGCTCCCGAGGCGGAGCTTTGGCTGGTGAAGCGCAGCCGGGCCGACGCCGAGGAAACCTTGCGGGGAATGGCCAAGGAACAGATGCGCAAGGGCCGGTACCGGCTGCTGGCGCTCGATGGTCCGGCCTTCGAAGAAATGGCGGGGCTGATCCAATCGCGCAACGACCTGTACTGGCTGCGCGCCAGCGCCGATCCGCACGAAATGCAGTTCGACCTGAACGGCCTCTGGTTCGAGCTGCCGTTCGAGATAATGGAGTATTAGATCGACGCCTAAATGGTTCTGACGGTGCTCGATGGGTGCATCTTGCCCCCCCGAGCCTCGTCTGCCTATGGTTTGTAGTTCCGCATTTATGCGGCCTGGGGCCGAAACGCTCCCGGACCGGCTGAAGCCGGAACTCCAAACGGGGGCGGTGTCCAGTTGCGCCCGTGCGCGTTTAGGGCAGCCGCACCAGGGCGATCACCGGGAAGTGGTCGCTCGGAAATTGGCCGTTTTCGGCGTAGGTCAGGATCTGCGTCCACTCGGTCTGGAGGTGCCGGCCGAGAATCCAGTCGATCCGGTCGTCGCCGGGCCGCGGTCCGTTAAAGCCGTGGAAGGTGGCGACCACGTCGCCCCGGCGTTCCTTGGCCGCCGGCCAGGTATCCACGAGGAAACCGCCGTCGATCAGCGTGTCGTAGGCTTTGTTCGCGCCGGCGCGGGCATTGAAATCGCCGAGGACGATCACCGGCACGGCGGGATCGAATTTACCCACGCGCTCGCGCAGCAAAGCGGCCGCTTTTTCGCGCGCGGGCTGGACCTGATGGTCGAAATGAGTGTTGGCAAAATAGAACTCGCGCCCGCTGGCTTGTTCCCGGAAGCGCACCCAGGTGACCATGCGGCGGTTGGAATGCCCCCACGTCGCGGAGCCGATGACCTCCGGGGTATCGGACAGCCAGAAATGATCGAACGCCACCGGCTCGAAGCGGGCGGGCTTGTAAAAGACGGCCATGAATTCGCCCCGGCTGCCGCCTTCGCGTCCGAGGCCGATCCAGCGGTACTGCGGCGAATCCTGTTCGATATCCTTGAGCTGCGCATAGAGCCCCTCCTGCGTGCCGATGAGATCGGCGTCGGCGCTGGCGAGGCAGCCCTTCACCACAGGCCGGCGCTCCGGCCAGGAATTCGGCGGGGTCGCGCTGGCGTAGCGGAGGTTGAACGTCATGACCTTCAAGCTCAGCGGCTCGGCGGCCTCGGCGGCGCTCGAGAGGATCGAAATCAGGCAGAGTAAGGTGAGAAATCGTGGCATGGCTTCCTCCAAATGGAAACGGGGGCGATGCTGGCACCGCCCCCGTGGGTCAAATCATTCTGGTTCAGGCTCAGAGCGGCTTCCAGCCGACGAAGCGGTATTTATCCCACATCCAGGCGAAGTCGACATTGTTCGGACCGCCCCCGGCCCAGTTAAAGCTCGAGATGCCCTTGGCCGAATCCTTGGCGGCCTTGATCGTGCGCGCGTCGCGCCAGGTGCGGCTCTCGGCATGGCCGTCGGCAAAGCTGAAGGTGCTGGTATTGCCGTGGAAAATGGCGAACGGATCCACCCAAGTGGCGCGTTCCATCACCCACGTTCCGAGATTCTCGGTGCGCGGATCGCACTCCTCGATGAAGACCGTGGCGTTGCTCGGGGCGTCGATGTTCGAAACTTTGATAAACGGCGGCTGGCCGGCGCTGGCCCACATGCCGCCATTCATGCCGTCCTGCTTCGAATAGCTCACGAAGGCCCAACCCTGGCCGGGCTTGCGGAACTTCGTGCGGAGATCGCCGGGGCAGTGGAACGAATTGAGAGCCGAGACGTACTTCTTGATCGGCGCGTTGCTCATCCCGCGGGCCACCCGCTCCATCGCCTGAGAAGCCGTGTTCCCGGCGGTGATGGCCGGCACCGGTCCTTCCCAGAAACCGCCATACGTAATATCCCGGGGCATTCCGCCCGCCTTCCCGGTGCGCAGCGTGCCCATCATCGTATCCTCGTGGTCCGTGGCGTACATCGAGAAGCCGAGGCCCATCTGCTTCTGATTGTTCAGGCACACCGCCTGGGTGCCCTTCAATTTCGCCTTGGCCAGCGCCGGCAACAGCATGCCGGCCAGAATGGCGATGATCGCGATGACCACCAATAATTCGATGAGGGTAAATCCGTTTAAACTGCTGCGCGGGCCGCGTTCGTTCCTGTATTTCATATTCGTACTGCTTGGCGCCACCCTACCGTCCACCCCCGGCGAATACAACCATCCGTTTCAGGGCACATGGGCGGGCGCTCCGGGCGCGTTTCGAAATACAATCCGTTTCAACCGTCGTACCCCACAAACGTCCCACCGCGCTGGACGAACAGCCGCGGCGTGAGCCGGTAGGTGCCGCTCCGGTAGGCCATGCCCGCCAGGAACTTCAACTTCTCCGCATCCTCCGCGGTTTGTTTGCGCGTGGCGATCAACATGTCCCGCGTCGGAATCCCCACCAGCAGCTCCCCCGGCCCGGCTAGTTCCGGAGCCGTCCAGACCGAATCCAGCAGCAGCAAGCTCGCCTCGAACGTTCCCCCGGCCCCGATCAAATACACCCCATGCGTCTGGTGATACTGAAGCTTCGGCAAGATCCGCTGCAAATTCGCGCACGCCACCTCCCGCAAATCCGTGCGCGCCACCTGGACTTGCTCGAGATCGGCCGGCGTGAGATAGCGTACGTTGTTCGGCAAATCCTCGGCGTAGAGAATCACCAATTCCTCGTCGAAATCGTCGTAGACCATCTCCGGCATCGTGGCCGTCCCGCGTGGATGCAGCCCCCCGCGCGTCTCCGCCAGCCAGGCCCGGTCCTTCACCAGCGGCACGATCCGCGTTCCATCCGTCCGCCGGTCCATCGCCGCGAACGATTCCTTCACCCCGGCCACGAACTTCGCGATGATCGCCTCCCGGTGCGCCGGGCTTTGCTTGAACGTGTCGAACGCGTTTTGCAGAAAGGCCGTCGATTCCCCGCCCGTGGGGGTGGCCAGCTTCAGCTCCAGCTCCCCGGCGATCGCCACCGTCACCCCCGGCAAGGCCGCCCGCAGCGCCTCCGCGAACCGCGCCGCGAACTCCCGCCGCTCCGCCAGCCCCGGATCCGCCCAACCCGGATCGCCCCCCTGCAAGGTCCACAACACTCGCATAAATCCGCTTCGCAATGTGGCCTCGCCGATGCCGGGGCCTGCCTCTGTCAGGTGGCGAACTTCACCCGCAAGGCCGGCGAACGGTAAATCTCCCCGTCCACCACCCAGCGCGGCCGCCGCCCCTCCATCGCGTCGATGATCGCCTGCGCCGCCGCCAGGCTCACCCGTTCCCCCGTCTCCCGCGCCAGCGAGGCCTGGTGCGGGGCCAGCAGGATATTCGGCGCCGCCCGCAACGGGCTGTCCCCCGGCAGCGGCTCCGTGTGAAAGACATCCAGCGCCGCCCCCGCGATCCAGCCCTCGTGCAACGCCCGCGCCAGCGCGGCCTCGTCCACCATCGGCCCGCGCGCCGTGTTAATTAAATAGGCCGAAGGCTTCATCATCCGCAGCCGCGCTTCGTTCATCAACCCCCGGCTCTCCGGCGTCAACGCCGCGTGCAACGACACAAAATCGCTCTCCCGCAACAACTGTTCCAGCCCCGTATACTCGATCCCGCACGGCTCCGTTCCCGGCGCCACATCATGCCCCAGCACCCGCATCCCGAATCCCGCCGCCCGCCGCGCCACCGCTTGGCCGATCCGCCCGCACCCGATCAGCCCCAGCGTTTTCCCATGCACGTCGTGCCCCCAATGATTCGTCCACTCCCCCCGCATCACCGTGTTATGCCCATCCGCCACCCGCCGCGCGATCCCCAGCAAGAGCGCCCACGCCCAATCCGCCACCGTCTCGTTCAAAAGCCCCGGCGTGTACGCCACCACGATCCCCGCCCGCGTCGCCGCCGGCACATCGATCGAGTCGTAACCCACCCCCCAGCGCGAAATCACCTTCAGCCGCCCCAGCTCCGGCCGTCCCAGCACCTCCGCGTTATACTGATCCGGGCTGCACAACGCCGCGTCGATCCCCGCGAGCTTCGGCACCAAGTCCGCCGCCCCGAACGGCCCGAACCGCTCCGGCACGATCACATTGCACCCATGCCGCGTCATCAATTCGTGCGCGGACTTCCCCACCGTGGCAAACACGCGGGCCGTCACCAAAACATTCCAGGACATCGTTTCGCCCCCAGCATTCGCCATTCCCCAATTTTGCCAATCCCAAATTCGCCTGCCCCGCCTGCTGGGGAGAAGGCGCGCCCTCTCCGGACGGTCCCCGGGCGTCCGTCCCCTCAACATCGGCTCCTGCGTTCTTCCCCCGCTCAAAATCGCCCTGGGAGGAGCCCATTGTCCTTGGTTGAAGGATAATGTGAACAGTGACGGCGGGGGGGGAGGAGATTGAAGAGAGCATGCGCCGTCCACTCGTCGCCCTTCCAATTTTTTTGGCCGTCATCGGCAGCGGGTCTGCCTTGCCCCAGAACTGGGCGGCAATTACGCTATTTACGTGATCGAAAATATCCGCCAACACCTCAAGGCAGAAACTTTCGAGCGATTTGCGTTCATTGCGAGCAGGGAGCCCCGACGCGCGCTGACTTTACTCTCCCTATTCTTCCTGACAGTGGTCTTCGCACCTGCTACGAGCCTTCTTTTCACTCTGGAACAGAAGGTCGCCGCCAGTAAGCTGGTCTTGAGAGTAGCGGTTACGGAGGCAGCCCCGCCTGTGTCGAAGAATGTGCTTGATCCCGCAGTCTGCAACGCAAAGGTCCTGGAGGTTCTCAAAGGCACCCGCGATCTCAAGGAAGTCCAGTTTCGTTTCCATGCTTATGCGTCAGGCAGCTTTTCCCGTGACCGGCTGCCGGATATGGTTGGCCAGGAATACCTGGTCTTCTTGCACGAGCCACCGGCCACAGGTCGTCCGCCGGGTGAGCGTTGGGTATTTCAGGGGCCGGCCGGAATACGGCCAATCGCCAAACATTACGAAGAATATCGAATCTCGCCCCAAGGAGCGATCACCAAAGAATCATTAAGCTACGACAATTTCATCGCCGCAATTCGAACGTACGCCTCACAAGGGGGATCAAAGAAGGAATGAACAAAGGACCCAACCAGGCGTTCCCGCGAACCTCAGCAAGCCGGAGTGATCGTCATCGGTTCCCCCTTGTCTCTTCCGCCGCAGGAGCGCTGGTTTGTATGCGCATATTCCTTCTCATCCTTCTGGTTGGGCTGTGCTCGGCACTGGCCATGGAAGCACTGACAACGGATGAGTTCAGGACCAGAGCAAGCGCTGCCGTCTTTACTGGCCGCGTGGTCTCAACCGAGTTCGTTCGTGAGTTGGAGGTCGGGGCGTTGTGGCAAGCCGTGATTCAGATGGAAAAAATCCACAAGGCGGACCAACTGGTTGCGACGAAGGCGGTCGTCTACTTCGAGCAGATGTATTTGGGGCCTATTGGAACGAACGGTTTTGGCTGCCACGGCTACGCTTGCCCAAGATATCCCGACATAAAGCTTTCGCAGAGAGCTAAATTCTGGTGTCCACGCTCGACCATTCACGGGCTGACAAATGTCTTGTTTATTCCGTGGGCCGCCTGGGTAGAATCCCAATGAACCATTCCGCCTAATCCGTTCGCCCGAACGAAAGTCGGTCTGTTAGCACAGTCTCGCTCTTGCGACCTTAGCACCTTCGAGGAAACCATGATTCTGTGCCCACGAGACCAGCAGATCCTCGCGAGCAACGACGTGAGCGGCTACCGCTATTATAGTTGCGAGCAATGTCATGGCTTCTGGATTCCCGGAGCCGCGTTGCATCGCGTCCTTTCCGAATCATCAATCGTCGAACTCCGTGCCGTGCCTCGCGCCAGCCCAAGCGAAGTCCCATGCCCCGATTGCCGGGCCGCTGCCGATGCGTTGATGGTTGAGGAATGCCGGTTGGATCTCTGCCCTCGTTGCCACGGCGTCTGGCTCGATCCTGGCGAGGCGCACCGGCTCCGGCGGCTCTTCCCCGAGGGATCGGCGGTGGTCATGGCCGACGCGACCTCCCAGGAGATTCCGCCCCCACTTGTCGCATGCTCCGCAGTCGATGCCGTGGCAAATCTGTTGCTGCTCATACTACCCTGATGCACCGCCGAACCATGCATTGTTGCGAACGACAGCAGGCCGTCGCGGTTGCCCCCGCTCTCGCTGGTGGCCGCCGTCGCTCGCTTGGGTCGTTGGCGGCGCCGAGAAACGCTTCTGCATGACGAATCCCATGCCCAGACGGATACTCCCCGCCGCTATAATTGTCATCGCGCTTCTGATTGGCCTGAGCGGGCCGGCGGCCTGTGCTAATCAAACCGCCGTGCCATCCGGGTTCGAGGAGCACCGCGTCGAGTTTCGCAACCAGGGCGTGACGCTGGCCGGAAGCCTGCTTTTGCCAAAGCGCGAAGAACCTTTTCCGTCCGTGGTTTTTGTTCATGGCGCGGGGCGGCAAACCCGGGAACCGTACCGCGAGGCGGGCGAATACTTCGCGAGCCAGGGCATCGCCGCATTGATCTACGACAAGCGCGGCACCGGCCAATCCGGCGGCGCCTACGAGAGTCATGAGCCCTACACGAATTTGGTTGATGACGCACTTGCCGCGATCGCCTTCCTGAAGGAGCGCCGTGAGATTGCCGCCTCGCGGATTGGCCTCTGGGGGCTCAGTCAAGGCGCCTACATCAGCGCCGCCGCGGCCTCCCGTTCGGAGGACATCAAATTCATCGTGACCGTCGGGGCCTCCGTCTGCGACGGCATGATGCACTATTATCGCGACAACCTGTTCCGGAGGTATGGACTTTCGGACACCTTGCGGGACGTGGCCGGGAAAACGCAGCTCATCCAGGATAGTTTGCCCCACCATTGGCGGGGCGGTTCCTTTCTCTCATCCTTTGCGCCCCGCTCCTATCCCCCGCCCGGCGAATACGTGCATCCCGCCTGGAAGCACATCCGCCAGCCGATCCTGGCGATGTGGGGACAACTGGATCAAAACGTCCCCGTCGGCGAAAGCGTTCTGGGTTTGAAGAACTCACTGGCCCAGGCGAACAACCAGAAATGGACCATGATCGTTCTGCCGCAGGCCAGTCATAGTCTGGGAATGTCAGAGACAGGCGCGCTTTATAGCAAGTGGCGTGGCTATCCGCCGGGCGCATTGAAAACGATGACGGATTGGGTCCACCGAGTCATCGATGACCCAGCGCAGATCGATACCATGAAACAAGAGGGATTCGCCGAAGTTAAAGGCGTTCTCTCCAAGGTCGTGCGCTATGAAAAACTGCGATGGCATGGCAACGGAACCGTCCAGGCCGCCCTCTGGATTCTGTTCCTGGTCATCTTTCTGGCCCACACGATCGCGAGTGTCCGATGCGGTTTGAAGCGCTTATTCCGCCATCAGACAGGCTCTCAGGAAGGTTCGGCTTTGCCGCCATCCGACAAGGTTCTGAACCTGAAACGCGCGCTCTGCGCCTTCAACTTCCTGATTCTAGTCGCGTTTTCGATCACCGTATGGTTGGTGCTCGACCAACTCCGCCCGAGCTGCCCCGCCGCCCTGCGGTTCCTTCCCCTGCTGGGAACCGTTTCCACGCTCGCCACCATCGCCCTGCTGATTGTGCTGGCCAAGACACCCCCCAACTACGACTCGACGCCCGCGAGAAAAGTCCGATACTCGCTCGATGTCCTTTGCCTGATCCTCTTCGTCCCATACATGTTCTACTGGAACCTCATCGGCTATCGCTTCTGATGCAAAGATTCAATGCTCAGCACCAAACGCCTGACCACCAGGTACCGCCGCCCCAGCGCCAATTTGCAAACAGGCTTTAGACACTTCACACACACACATGCCATGAAACATCACATCGACACTGACGCAGAACGAAGACTCAGGCAGTCACCAGAGTTCCGGGCCAAGTTGCGTGCGCTGCGGGAGAGCATTCGCGCGCGTCACGAGAGCGAGCTGGCCACGGCAGGATTCCTGCGCCGTTGTATCATTTACTTGCGCATGGTGGTCGAGTATTGGCGCGAGCGCCGCAGTATCCTTCCTTCCTCCCGTTCGCTTTTCGGTTCGGGCCTCGCCAGCACAACATGATCACCCGGCCTTTTAATCGGCTTGTACCTGTTCTGCTCTTGAGCTTGCTCGTTTGTGCAGGGTGCACGTCAACCCGTCGTCAGCTGGTCATTTCATCAGACGACCCATTTGCCGTTGGTCCGAAAGAGTTCGTGTTAATTCAAGGGCCGAACGACAAGACGTGGTTTTCTGGGCACCAACTTATCGGTCTTGCGATGCGCTACGCCGAGGACCAGAAGCTGGAGTTCGAGTTTGAGGGCACGGAGAAAATTGTCTGGGTGAGGCCGGGCGGGCGCATACGCGCCGACGTTCGATTTTCTTCTGGGATGGGGAAGCCGGTTTTGCGTGTAGCGATCGATAAATACGGAAAGGTGGTGCGTCATGATACAGGCACAGCGGTTTGCGGCACAGGTCGGAAGTAATGCGCCTGACCCTGCGTTCCCGCGTTCTCGGCCCTCGCGCTCGTCGCTGTGCGCAAGCACCTGCCATCCACGCAGCCTGCCGAGCCTCATGCGTGCATGCGCTGCGATCTCGCAGACGGAATCGGTGAACTGGTAAGCGTCATGGGCGAACCCTTGTCAAAAAGTCAGCAGAAGCTACGAGGTCGTGAAATTCGTGTCATGACCGACGACCAGCTTGTTGAGTGGGTCCATGCTTGCCGCGCTATGGAGAAATGGGTCAACCACGCGAAGGCCCGGCGATCATGGAAGCATAGTGGTCAAGAAGCGGAGGCAGAGATTGAGCGCAGAGACCTTAAGAAGGCGAAGGCGCACTCCTTGTCTGACGCATGAGCCGCCCTGCACAATTCCTTCTCGGCATTGGCCTCAACCTGACATTCGACGGCTTGCTGTGGTTGGCCATCTCTCGACAAGCTCGCATCAAGGACGACAGTCCTTCGGCATCGTGGTGGCTGCTTACCATTTCGCTTGCTGTCGTTGCGCTCGTTACACTTTTCGAGTTGGCCAGGCGGGGACGATTTCTTGAGAGAGTTCTTGCGGGAGTTTTTTCGTGCGTTCCAGTTGGATGGTTGGGATTCTGCGCTTATGGGGCGGTTCGGCTGACGCTCGCGCAGTGATGAGCGCACATTCTCAAAACCTGAAATTCACCAGCGAGCTGCTCACTCGCCCCGCGATTTCTCCGGGCGATGTCGAAACATCGCTCGAGCACTTCGCGATCGTCTCCTACGCCGTCGCCCCGGAGCGCGTCCGCCCGCACGTCCACCCGTCGTTCGACCTCGATTGCTTCGTTGGTCCGGACGGCAAACCCTTCGTCGGCGTCTCGATGGTGCCGTTCGAAGACCAGGACTTTCGGTTCGCCGCCCTGCCCTGGCTCAAGTTCCGGTTCGCCCAGACCAACTACCGGACCTACGTCATCGATCGAAGTCGCCGCCCAAGTCCTGTCATGGCTAAAGCTCCACATCGGTAATTGACCCAGGAACCGAAGCCCCCCTCCCACCATGAACGACCACTGCGCTCGGCCCCTCTGCCCAGCCCGCCCTGCCGCCCATCCAGCCCCTATTCCACACCTTCCACATCTCCCACCCCGTTCCATCCAAAATCCCCCGTAATTCCGCCAATTCCACATATTCCACACCTCATTTTCCACGTTCCACCGGCCGCCCCCCCCCCCCCCCCCGGCCCCCCCCCCCCGCCCCCCCCAACCCCCCCCAAACCCCCAAAACCCCACCCAGCCCCCCCCGTTTTAACCCCCCCCCCCCGCCCTGCCCGCCCTCCCCTGCCCCCGAAAACCCTCAAAAGCCCCGTAATGCCCCTTCCTGCCCCCGAGTTTTACCGCGCCCGGCCCGGCGCCTCCCGCCAGGGTCAAATGCCGGATTGCACGGTCTGGCGCAGGGCGTAACCTCACCGCCATGCCGCGCGTTGAAAATGCGCTTCTCCCGAATCTGCGGGTCTTGGTGCCCTTCGTCCGCGATCGCCCTGCGGATCGCCACCTGGCCGAGGATGTCGTCCAGGAGAGCCTGATTCTTGACACCATCTGACCGATCCGCCCTATGTCCCCTCCCCCTGGCGCGCATCTCCTGGAGCTGAAAATCCCTCCCGGGGTGCAGCTCATTATCCTCGCCCTGCTGATGAGGTGGGGCGCTGCCTTCGCTCCGCGTTTCGACTTTCAAATCCCGTGGCCCTCAGCCGTTGCCGGGATCGTCGCGGTCGCGGGCCTCATCGCCGGCCTCCTGGCCGTCCTGGAATTCAAGCGCGCAAAAACCACGGTGAATCCCATCAAACCCCAGTCATCCTCCGCCCTGGTCGTTTCGGGGATTTACGGGGTGAGTCGCAATCCGATCTATTTAGGCATGCTCCTCGTGTTGCTCGGCTGGGCGCTCTGGCTGGGGAATCTGGTTGCCTTCGCCTTTCTGCCCATGTTCATTCTGTACATGAACCGCTTTCAAATCCAACCGGAGGAACGGGCTCTCGCCACGCTCTTCGGAACGGATTTCCAAATGTATCGCTCGAGGGTTCGGAGATGGATATGAGCTTCGCGGTGGGAAGAACATGGAATACCTGATTGGCGGTTTGCTGACGCTGGCGATCCTGGCCGGATGCACCTGGATCGGATACGACCGTGATCGCGCGTTGTATCCGGCGATTCTGACGGTCATCGCGTCGTACTATGCCCTGTTCGCCGTGATGGGCGGCTCCACCCATGCGCTCCTCATCGAATGCATCCCCATTGCCGGATTCCTGGCCGCGGCTGCTCTTGGGTTTAAGCGCAATTTGTGGATCGTGATCGGAGCGTTCCTCGCGCACGGAGTGTTCGATTTGGTGCATGGCCGCATCATTTCCAATCCCGGCGTTCCGGCCTGGTGGCCAGGGTTTTGCCTCGCTTCCGATATCATCGCCGCAGCCTACCTGGCCTGGCTGGTGCAATATTCCCCCCTGAAAGCCAAACCTTCAGGCTCCGATACGTAACGCTACTCGGCCTCCCCTCGATTGGAAACCGTTACGCCTTGAGCTTCAGGAAATTGGCCATGATGGTGCGCCCGCTCTCCGTCAGGATGCTCTCCGGATGAAACTGCACCCCCCAGATCGGCAGCTCCTTGTGCCGCAGCCCCATGATCTCCCCTTCCTCCGTTTCCGCCGTCACCTCGAGGCAATCCGGCATCGTGTCCCGCTGCACGACCAGCGAATGATACCGCGTAGCCGCGAACGGATTCGGCATCCCCGCGAACAAATCGCGGCCATTGTGGCGAATCAGCGAGGTCTTGCCATGCATCATCCGGTAATTCACCACCACCGAAGCGCCAAACGTATGCCCGATGCACTGATGGCCCAGACACACCCCGAACACCGGGATGCTCTTCCCGAACTCGCGGATCACCTCGTTCGATAACCCCGACTCGTTCGGCGAACAGGGCCCCGGCGAGACCAGGATTCGATCCGGCGCCAGCGCCCGAATCGCCTCGAGCGAAATCTGATCGTTCCGATGGACTTGCAGCTCGGCGTTCATCTCGCCCAGGTATTGCACCAGGTTATACGTGAACGAGTCGTAATTATCGATGACCAGCACCATCTTGCCGCTACCCTACGAACGCCCCCGCCCCCGCGCAAGCCGGCGCGCCGGAATCCCGCTCCGTCGGAGCCGCCGGAGCGCGACGGTCATTGGCGATCGCCGGGAGTGACTTTGCTCTCGATTTCCGCCGCTCGCCGGCCGAGTATCGCTCCGCCGTATGCCTGCCACTCAACCCGCCGTCGTCACGTTCGACTCGAAGCCATACAGCGTCGAGCTTCGCGAAGTACCCGTTCCCACGATCGGCGATCATGACGTTCTTCTCGAAGTCGCCGCCGTCGGCGTCTGCGGCAGCGATCTCCATATGTGGACGGGCGATCACGGCTGGAAGGTGGCCTACCCCTGCATTCTCGGGCACGAATTCGCCGGCACCATCGCCCAGGTCGGCCCGGCCGTGAAGAACTTCCAGCCGGGCCAGCGCGTCGTCAGCGAGACCGCCGCGATCATCGATCCCGATAACCCGATGAGCCGGATCGGCCTCTACAATCTCGACCCGACACGCAAGGGTTATGGCGCGGCCGTCGACGGCGCAATGACCCGCTTCGTCCGCGTGCCCACGCGCATCCTGCACCGCGTGCCGGACGAGCTGCCCTTCGAAAAAGCGGCCCTCTGCGAACCTTGCGCGGTGGCCTACAATGCCACCGTGGCGAATTCCAATATCCAGCCCGGCGACCGTGTCGTCGTGCTTGGCCCTGGCCCCATCGGCATTCTGTGCGCCATCCTGGCCCGGCTGCGCGGCGCGGAGGTCGGCCTCGTCGGCCTCGAACGCGATCAGAAACGCCTGAAGATCGCCGAAGGCTACGGTTGTACTTCCATCGTCGGCGACCCGAGCGATTGGGCCAAATCGCGCGACGGCCTCGGCGCCGATGGCGTCATCGATGCGACCGGCTTTTCCGGTTCGCTCAAGACCGCCCTCGAAATCACCCGCCCGGCCGGCTGGATCACCAAGGTCGGCTGGGGTCCCGCGCCCTTCAATCACTCCCTC
>CAYZKY010000035.1:0-42125 GCA_964478815.1 uncultured Verrucomicrobiota bacterium | reverse complement strand
ACCGTTTCCAGCCCCCTCCCATCACCCAGGAAGTCTACATTTCCATTACCCGAACAGGGCCAACCTCCACCCCCACTCACCATGAAACCTCGCCCCCTTTCCGCCCACCGCCACCTCGCCGGGGAACCATTCCAGACCCTCGCCTTCTGGCTGAACACCCAGCGCAATTCCCACGCCCGTCAAGCCGACTCGGCCAGGCAGAAAACCCAAACAGACCTGCGCCCGGATTGGCTTCGGTTGGCGGTTGGCATTGACGCAGGGGTGGGGTGGGGATTAGCCTGTGGACACTCATGAAACGGCGGATGGCCGCAACGCTTGGAATGGTGCTCCTGCTGAGCATCGCCTATTTCTTTGCGGCGGCCCATCGGCATGAGGCGGAGGCTCAGGCCCAGGATTCGGATTGCGTGGCCTGCGCCTGGCATCATGACGTGAAGTTCGAGAACCCCTCGAACGCCTCGCTTCTGACCATTCCCCAAGCGATCTGGGCGGCCCGGCCGGAACCTCCGGCTGCATCCCCCAGCCGGCCGTTGCCCACCGGCGTGCCTCGAGGCCCCCCCGTGGCCTTCGTCCAGCAGTTCGCGTGAGCCAGCCCGCGAGGGCGCAGGCTTTATCCGGTATTTAACTGGACAGCATCGGGCGGTCGGAATGGTTTTCCTATGAAAAGATTTTCTACATTGGTTCTATTGGGAGCGGTGGGGGGCGTGGGAATCGCGCAGGGGGCGGAGGATATCGAAGAGTTGAAGCGGGAGTTGCGCGAGTTGCGGCAACGCACCGAACACTTGGAGCGAAAGTTGGTCGAGATCGAATCGACCCGGGAGAAAGGGGCCGTGGTCGCTCCGGTTCCGGCAAGAAGCGAAGCGGTTCCGACAGAGGGAGTGGCAGCGGCGTCCGCGCCAGAGCCGGCAGCGCGCCCTTGGTCGCCGACAGATCCGATCCGGTTGGGAAACAACCGGGCTTATCTGGATCTCTCGTTGAGCGGGCTGGCGGCGGTCGGGGCGAGCACGGAGCCGGATGTAGAGGCGTTGCAGTTAGGCGCGCACGATCCCAACCAACGGGGATTCTCCCTGCAAAATGTCGAGACGACCCTCACCGGAGTGGTCGATCCCTATTTTCGGGCGCAGGCCAATCTCATCTTTCAGCTCGATTCGGGAAACGAAACGGTCTTCGAGGTGGAGGAGGCGTTCGCGGAGACGACCGCGCTGCCGTGGAACCTGCAGGTGAAAGGCGGGCAATTCCTGAGCGATTTCGGCCGGCTGAACGCGACGCATCCGCACAGTTGGGATTTCGTCGATTTGCCGCTGGTTAACGGGCGTTTTCTGGGGGGAGACGGGATGCGGAATCCGGGGGCGCGGGTGTCGTGGCTGGCTCCCACGCCTTTTTACTCCGAGCTGTTCCTGACGGTGCAGGACAGCCAGGGGGAAACGGCGCACAGCTTCCGGAGCGATCACGAAGGCGATCCGTATTTCGGGCGGCCGGCCGCGGCGGGGACGGTTCGAAGCTTTTCGGACATGCTGTTCATCCCACGATATGCGGCGTCGTTCGATCTGACGGACACCCAGACGCTGCTGGCGGGGGCGTCCGCGGCCTTCGGTCCGAATTCCACGGGAGGCGGGGCCGATACGCAAATTTACGGCATGGATCTCTTCTGGAAATGGAAGCCGGTGAGCCATCACGGCGGGTTTCCCTTCGTGACCTGGCAGACGGAGGCGATGTTGCGGCGGTTCGAGCTGGCGGAATTCGCGGGCGACCCGAACATCCCGGCGCTGCCCGGGGAGACGCTGGAGGACTACGGGTTTTACTCGCAGGTGGCGTGGGGCTTCCGCAAGGGGTGGGTGGCGGCGGTGCGGGGAGATTACGTGGCCCCCATCGACGAAGCGCAATACGAAGCGATTCTGGGCCTGGATGCCGACCGAGCCAGCCGGTGGCGGCTCTCGCCGAACCTCACCTATTATCCGAGCGAGTTTTCGAAAGTCCGGTTGCAATATAACTTCGACCGGCGAAACGGGTTCGGGAACGATCACTCGGTGTGGTTGCAGTTCGAGTTTCTGCTCGGCGCGCATGCCGGCCACAAGTTTTAGGAGCGCCGCCGTATGAAATGTTTTTTGATATCGTTGTGGTTGCTGTGCGCCGGCGCGACGGCGGCGGCGCTGAACGTGGTGGCGACGCTGCCGGATTTTGCGTCCATCGCCGAGCAGATCGGCGGAGAGCGGGTCAAGGTGACGAGCATCGCGAAGGGGCCGGAGGATTCGCACTTTGTCGACGCGCGGCCGAGCTTCATCCGGGTGTTGAATCAGGCGGACTTGCTGATTGAGGGAGGCGCGGATCTGGAGGTGGGCTGGCTGCCGGTGCTGGTGAACGGCGCGCGGAATCCGAAAATCCTGGGGGAAGCTCCGGGCCACCTGGTGCTTGCGCGGTCGGTCAAGCTGCTCGATCTGCCGGCCGGGCCGGTGGATCGCTCGATGGGGGATGTTCATCCGGGTGGGAATCCGCATTTCTGGCTCGATCCGGAGAACGGGAAAGGAATTGCCCGGGCCATCGCGAACGCCTTGAAAACGCTGGATGCCGCCCACGCGGAGGAGTATGCCTCCCGGGCGGGCGCATTCGAGCGGAGGATCGATGAAAAGATGGTGGAGTGGAAAGCGCGCCTCGCCCCGTATCGGGGAGCGAAAATGTTAACCTATCACAAGTCGTTCGATTATTTCGCGGTGCGCTTCGGGCTGGCGATCGAAGGGCAGTTGGAGCCGAAACCCGGGGTCGAGCCATCGCCGTCGCACATCAACGCGTTGATTCCGCGGGCGAAAGCGGCGGGAGTGAAGCTGGTGGTGATCGAGCCCTTCCGGCCGCGCAAGACCCCGCAATACGTGGCGGATGCCATTGGCGCGAGGCTGCTGGTGCTACCGGAAAAGACGGGCGGCCTTGCGACCGTGAAGGAGTATGTGGGGCTGATCGATTACCTGACTGGACAATTGGCCGGGGCGTTGGCCGCCGGTCCGTAAACATGGCGGCCTTGCTCGAGCTCCGGGATGCGGTGATCGGTTACGATCAACGCACGGTTCTGCGTGGGCTGTCGCTGACGTTGGAACGGGGCACTTTCTACGGGCTGATCGGGGCGAACGGGTCGGGCAAGACGACGCTGCTCAAGTCGCTGGCGGGAATCCTCCCGCTGCGCAGCGGGAGGATGGAGCATCCCGCGGGACCGCCGGCGATCGGATTCGTGCCGCAAGGGGACACGCTGGATGCCATCTTTCTGCTTTCGGCCTATGAAGTGGCGTTCATGGGTTTGTGCGGGCGCGTGCGGCCGGGGCGGCCGGCGGGCCGGGAGGAAAGGGAGTTTGTGCGCGAATGCCTCCGGCAGGCCGGAGCGGACGAAATTCGCGGCGAGCGATTTTCGGAGCTTTCCGGCGGCCAGAAGCAACGGGTGCTGATCGCCCGGGCCTTGGTCACGCGGCCGGATCTCCTCGTGTTGGACGAACCGACCACGGGTTTGGACCCGGCGGCAACGAACGACTTGCTCGAATTGCTGCACCGGTTACACGGAGAGACGGGCCTCACGCTGCTCATGGTGAACCACGACCTGCGGTTTGTCCGGGCCTGCGTGCAGCGGGTGATCTGGCTGCACCGGGGCACGGTGTTGCAAGGGGCCGCATCGGAACTGTTGCGGCCCGAGCGGGTGGAGGAGCTGATGGAGTTCGAACTGCGATGATCGAAACGCTGCGCGAGATTTTCGATCCGAACTTTCTGCTGCGCAATTCGGTCTATACCGGATTGATCATCGGGGCGACCTGTCCGCTGGTCGGCATTTACCTGATTCTGCGGCGACAGGTCTTTCTCGGAGTGGCCCTGCCGCAAGTTTCGTCGTGCGGGATCGCGCTCGCTTTCGGCCTGCACGCCTGGGGTTTGATTCCGCATTTGGAAGAGTCTCGGGAGCACAACCTGGCGTTCTTCGGAGCGAGTACGCTGACGGTCGCCTGCGTGCTGGTGCTGGCGTGGCTGGACCGGCGCGGAGGCGGGGTGGGGGAGGGGCGGATCGGCACGGCCTACGCGCTGGCCGGGGCCTGGAGCATCCTGCTGCTGGTGAAAAATCCGTACGGCGAGCACGGGTTGCTCGACCGGTTGCGGGGGGAAATCATTTCGATCTCGAATCAAGATCTGATCGCCACGGCGATCGTGCTGATGGTCGCCACGGCGCTGCTGGTGGTGTTTCGCCGGGAGTTTATGTTGGTCTCGTTCGATCGGAACATGGCGATTACCCTGAAGAAACGGGTGGTCTGGTGGGATTCGCTGTTGTTGCTGCTGACGGCCCTGACGATTTCGAAGGCCGTGCTGAGCGTCGGGCCGCTTGTGACGTTCGGATTTCTGATCCTGCCGCCGCTGACGGCGAAGCTTTATGCTTCGAACATGCGGCAGTTCGCGGTCATTGCCTCGCTCGTGGGAGCGGCCACGGCGACGGCGGGATTCGCGATCGCCTACCGCCACGACATACCGGTGGGGCCGACGGACGTAGCGCTTCTGGGGCTGATTTACGGCCTGGCGCTGGCGCTGCGGCCGCTCTGGCGGCTGTGGCGCGGCTCAAAACCGGCCCAAGCCTAATGCCACGGTCGGAACGAGACTTGCTGCAAAGAAGGCATTCTTGACGTATGGATTCTGGTCTCATGGAGATATTTCGCGACGGACGGCGCTGGGTGTGCCGGGGATTGGCGGCTTGCTGGCTGTGGGCGCTGACCGGAGTGGCGGTGGCGGCGGATGTGCGGATCAACGAGTTTCTGGCCAGCAACGGCGGCGGTCTAACGGACGAGGATGGGGATTCGGAAGACTGGATGGAGCTGCGAAACATGACCGGGGTGGCGATCGATTTGGCGGAGTGGTCGCTGACCGACGACGCGGATAGCCCGCGCAAATGGGAGTTTCCGAGCACGATCATCCAGCCGGGTGGGCAGGTCGTCGTATTTGCCTCGGGGAAGAATCGCACCAGCCCGCGGCTGCACACGAATTTCAGCCTGGACGCCGCCGGCGAGTATCTTGCCCTGGTGCGGCCAGATGGTCGGATCGAGCATGAGTTCGCGCCGGTGTACGAGGAGCAGCGGCGCAACATTTCGTACGGCTACAACGTAGCAGGGACCAGCCTGGTCTTTTTCACGACGCCGACACCCGGCACGCCGAATGCGGCCGGGGTGGCGGATTTCGTGAAGGATGTAAACTTCAGCCATTCGCGCGGGTTTTTCGATCAGGCTTTCGATCTGACGCTCAGCAGCGAAACGGCGGGGGCGACCATTCGCTACACCTTGAACGGCTCCGCGCCGACGGCGACGACCGGGACCATCTACACCGGCCCGATTCCGATTCGGGTGACCACGGTGATTCGGGCGGCGGCGTTTGCCGTGAATTTGCAGCCGACGCCGGTCGAGACCGAAACGTATTTTTTCGTGGACGACATCATCCGGCAGTGCCCCACCGGGCAGGCGCCGACAGGCTGGCCAGCCAGTTGGGGTGCGAACACGGTGGACTACGGCATGGATCCGGACGTGGTGAACAATCCGCTCTACAGCGGGACGATCCGAAACGACCTGAAGAGCCTGCCGAGCATCTCGATCGTCGTTAATCTGCCGGACTTGTTCAATTCGACGACCGGCATCTACGCGAATCCGGGCAACGACGGGCGGGCATGGGAGCGTCCCTGCTCGGTGGAACTGATCCATCCCGATGGGAAGGAAGGATTCCAGATCAACGCGGGCCTGCGAATACGAGGCGGATTCAGCCGGAGCACCAGCAACCCGAAACATGCGTTTCGCTTGTTCTTTCGTGAGGAGTACGGGGCGGGGAAGCTGGTTTATCCGATGTTCGGTAATCGGGGGACGGATACATTCGACGGGATCGACCTGCGCACCTTTCAAAACTACTCGTGGAGTTTCCAGGGCGATTCGACGGGCATTTTCATGCGCGACCAGTTTTCGCGGGATACGCAAGAAGACATGGGCCACAACGCGGAGCGGGGCGAGTATTACCATCTGTATATCAACGGGCAGTACTGGGGGATATTCAATAGCTGCGAACGGCCGGAGGCCTCGTACGCGGAGAGTTACCACGGCGGAAGCAAGGAAGATTACGACGTGGTCAAGGTCGAGCCGTATACGGTGGTGGCGACAGACGGAACGATGGCCGCCTGGACGTCGCTCTACAACCAGGTGAAGACGGGAGTTACGACGGCGTCGGCTTATCAGCGGCTGCTGGGCAACAATCCGGATGGGACGCCGAATACGTCGTATCCCGTCCTGGTGGATTTGCCGAACCTGATCGACTACATGCTGGTGATTATTTACGCCGGCAACAAGGACGCGCCGATTTCGAACTTCCTGGGAAACTCGAGTCCAAACAATTGGTTCGGGTTTCGCAACCGGCGGATTGAGGCGCGACAAGGCTTTCAGTTCTTCGCGCACGATGCCGAGCACACGCTGCTGGTCGGCGACCTGAATATCGACCGGACCGGGCCGTGGCCGGCGGGAGACAGCTCCGTGGCGACGAGCAGTCCTCAGTGGATCTTTCAACGTCTATGGGCGAACGCGGAGTTCAAGTTGACGGTGGCGGATCATGTCCACCGGCATTTCTTTAACGGGGGCCTGCTGACGCCGGAGAAGAACCGGGAGCGGTTGATGCGGAGAAAAAATGAAATCGACCGCGCGGTGGTGGCGGAATCGGCGCGCTGGGGCGACGCGAAGCGAACCTCGCCGTTGACGCGGAGCGATTGGCAGAACGCCGTGAACGCGGTGCTGAATAACTATTTCCCGCAGCGTTCGGGGATCGTGCTGAATCAACTGCGCGCCAAAGGGCTGTATCCCAACATCGTGGCGCCGACCTTCAGTCAGCACGGCGGGCCGATCAACGCCGGTTTTTCGCTGACCATGACCGCGCCGTCAGGCGATATTTATTACACGCTGGACGAGAGCGATCCCCGATTGATGGGCGGCGCGCTTTCGCCGGCCGCGCGGCGCTATACCGGAGCGGTCCCGCTCTCGGAGTCGACCCTCGTGAAAGCCCGGGTGCGCACCGCGGGCCAGGAATGGAGCGCCTTGAACGAGGCTTCCTTCATCGTCACGCAGACTTTCCGCGAACTGCTGGTGACGGAGATCATGTATAACCCCGTGGGCGGGCCCGGGGTGGATGGCGAGACCTTCGAATTCCTCGAGTTGAAAAACGTCGGGAGCGCGACGCTGGATTTGAGCGGCGTGCGGCTGACCAACGGGGTGTCGTATCGCTTTCCGAACGGGACGCGGTTGTCGGCGGGCGGCTTCGCGGTGCTGGTGGGCGATCCCGCAGCCTTTGCCGCGCGCTATCCGGGGGTGCGGATCGATGGCGTTTACACGAACCGGCTGTCCAACTCGGGGGAACGACTGGCCCTCGTGCATGCGACGGGTACGGTCATTCAGCAATTCACGTTTTCCGATCAGCCGCCCTGGCCGCCTTCGGCGGATGGGGCGGGTTTTTCGCTCGTGCCGCGGGTCTTGAATCCGAACGCCGATTACAGCGACGCCGCCCATTGGCGCGCCAGTTCGCGGCCCAATGGTTCGCCGGGAGCGGACGATCCGCTCCTCGAGATTCCGGCCGTGGTGGTGAACGAGGTCCTCACTCATACCGATTTGCCGCAGCTCGACGCGATCGAATTGCACAACCCCGGTTCCACGGCGGCCGATATCAGCGGCTGGTTTCTGACCGACGATCCTTCCGTACCCAAGAAATTCCGCATTCCAGCGGGGACGGGGTTGCCGGCATTTGGGTATGTCGTTTTCGACGAGCGGCAGTTCAATCCGACTCCCGGCACGGACCCGAGCTTCAACCTTAGTTCGCACGGTGAATCGGTGCATCTGTACTCGGCCGATGGCGCGGGAAATCTGACGGGTTATGCGGAAGGCTTTTCGTTCCGAGCGGCGGAGAATGGCGTTTCGTTCGGGCGGCAGACCAACAGTGCAGGGGAAGTGCTGCATCCGCCGCAACAAGCGGTGACCCTCGGGGCCGCGAATGCCGGACCGCGCGTCGGGCCGGTGGTGATTAACGAGATTCGGTACGCGCCGACGGCGGGCGATGAGGAATATATCGAGCTGAAGAACATTACTTCGAGCCCCGTGAAATTGTTCGACGAAGCGCGGCCTGCCAATACCTGGAGAATCGAGGGCGTGAGTTTCGTGTTCCCGACTGGCGCGGAAATTCCCGCGCAGGGCCTGGCGTTGGTCACGGCGACCGACCCCGCGGCGTTTCGCGCGCGGTACAGTGTGGCGGCCACTGTGCCGGTCTTAGGCCCGTTTCCCGGCGCCTTGCAGGACAACGGCGAATTGCTCGTGCTCGAACGGCCCGATGCGCCGGACGAGGGCCCTGGCGGGATGACGATCATCCCGTACCTCACGGTGGACATGGTGCGCTACAACGACCGTGAGCCCTGGCCTGTCGCGGCGGCCAGCGGCTTCGCGCTCGAGAAGATTCGAGCCGAAGACTTCGGCAACGACCCGGCAAGCTGGCGCGCCAGTCCCGGCGATCCTTCGCCGGGATTGCCCAACGATGGCAACCGTCGTCCCTTCATCGATGCGGGGGACGACCTATCCTTTGTCTCCGCGGCGTTTCCGTATGTGGCGACGCTGACCGCGACGGTGCGCGACGATGGGCTGCCGGTGCCTCCGGGCCGCTTAACCGTCACTTGGCGGATGGTCTCCGCCCCGGGCGAAGTGTTGATCGATCAACCGAATTTGACGAACGCGGTCCTGCGATTCCCGGGAACCGGCACGTATGTCGTTCGCGCTACGGTGAGCGATGGCGCCATTGAGGCCAGCGATGAAGTCACCGTGACGATCGCCCGACCGCTTTCGGAAGTCGAACTGGTGGCCGCGGGATCGCTTTGGAAGTACCTGGATAACGGCTCCAACCAAGGCACGGCGTGGCGGCAGCCGACTTTTGCCGACGCGGCCTGGCGGGAAGGCCGGGCGCAATTGGGTTACGGCGATGGCGACGAGACCACCACGCTCGGCTTCGGGCCGGATTCGGGAGCCAAATATGTGACCGCCTATTTCCGGCGGCGGTTCAACGTAGCCGACGCGCGGTCGATCCTTTCCGCGACGGTGCATCTGATGCGGGACGATGGCGGAGCGGTCTATTTGAACGGGCAACCGGTGTTCATCGACAACCTGCCGGAGACGTTCGCCTATCAGACATACGCTCCGACGGTGATCGGCGGCGCGGAGGAATCGACCTTTTACACGAGGGAGATCGATCCGGCCTTGCTGCTGGAGGGCGAGAACGTGTTGGCGGTGGAGATACACCAGGCCAACGCGGGCAGCTCCGATGTGAGTTTCGACCTGAAGCTCACAGCCCTCGCGAATTTCTCGAACCAGCCGCCCACCGCAAATGCCGGCCCGGACGCGACGGTGACCCTGCCGGCACCGCTCACGCTCAACGGGACAGCGGGGGACGACGGATTGCCGAATCCGCCCGGTGTGTTCTCGGCGCTCTGGGCGCGGACGATCGGGCCGGACGATGTCGAGTTCGACAACCCGAATTCCCTGCGCACGACCGTCCGGTTCAAGGCCCCGGGAGTTTATGTGCTCCGCCTGAGTGTGACCGATGGCCAGCTCAGCGCGAGGGATGACTTGCAGGTGGAGGTCAAGGGCGGGGACGCCTACACGGCCTGGAAGGAACAGCATTTCACCCCGGCCGAGCTGAACGATCCCGCGCTCAGCGGCGACCTCGCCGACCCGGACCTCGATGGATTCACGAACCAGCAGGAGTTCACGGCAGGCACGAGGCCGAAGGATGCCGCGAGCTACCTGCACGTCGGCGCCGTGCAACGGGAGAACGGCTCGACGGCGCTCCAGTTCGAAGCCGTGGGCGACAAGGGATATTCCGTCGAGTTGCGGGATTCGCTCAATGATGGAGCATGGGAACGATTGCTGAACCTGGCGCCGCAAGGAACCACCCAGACGATTGAGGTGCTCGATGCCAGCCCCGCGGCGGCCACGCGGTTCTACCGGTTGGTCACACCGGCCTTGCCTTTGGAGCCCGAGGGGTAGGCGATTCGAACCGGCTTGCCGGTGACTTGGGCCGGACTGTGCTAACCGCGCAGGACGGCCAGAATCACTTTTTGCAGGTGAGCCGGGAGAGGTTGCGGGCGTCCGACGAGGAAGCGGTGCAATATGGCCTCGAGCCATTCCCGCGAGGCGCGGACGCGCTTGAGCACGATAAAGGGCTTGCCGGTCGTCTCCACCAGTTCGTATTCGAGGATTTCCAGCAGGATGGGCACCGGCTCGCCTTTCAAAAGCAGCTCCAGGCGCGCCGACTTGTCGCGGGAATTGATCGAGAAAGCCTTCAACTCCCCGAAGCTGGCCACCTCATGCGCCAGCCAGAGGCGGATCGCCGCCGAAGCCCCGACATCCTTGGCATGTCCCGCGACGCTCTTGAACTTGCTGACCAGACTCATCCGGCAAGATAGAGGCTGAGCCGCCGGAAATCCAAGGCTCTGGTTTCTTCAACCGGAACGACATAGCCAGAAGTAATCGGGTTCTCCGATTGGGGCCGCCGCGCTTGTGCTCGACGTGGAGCGAGGGCGTTGTGCCGATGTGGGAAGTCTTCAGCAATTCGAGGCCGTAGGCGGAGGAGGTGCGTGAGGTGGCATCGACCGGCTTGGCCGAGGATGCACTAGGCGAACAGGGCGCTCACGAAGAGCGCCAGGACGACAATCCAGAACCGCATGGGCGTGAGGCCAAGGCTACGATGACGCCGCCGGGCAATCAGCCGTCTTCACGACCGGGAATGGGCGTTGCGAGAGGCCGTTTCATCGGCCATAGATGGGCCGGCCATAGTTGATGCAGTCGCCTCCCTGACCGAAAGCGATCCGGGCGTGCTGAGGTGCAAGAGACTCACGAAACCACGCCCCTGTGTTGACCGGGACAGTGCCACGAGGCGGGCAAGGCATTGGGGTGTTCAGTGAGAGGTAGGCGAGCTTTACTTCACGGAGTGTTCGTAGCCGAGAAGCTGCCCCAGCGTTTATTCCTTGGCACCCCGCGTGCTATGGTTGGCTTGTACAGTTCATTTCGTGCTATGGTTGGCCTCTACAGTTCATTTCGATGCCTTAGTGAGACCCAAAACTGCTCTCAGCAATTCCGCCTTAAAGTCGGACGAACGCAAGCTGATTTGACTCTTCGTATCTCCCATAAAACCGCCGTCTTTTTGTTTCATAAGGTGCAGTTCGATTAAGTCTGAATGGGGCTGAGCGATGTTTATCATGGCATGCTCGATGTAAAAGCGCTTCCTTTTGGCCTGCGGCAGTTGATCAATAGATGAGGGCGCAGGGCGCACAAGCTCGGTGAAATCCTTTAAAGAACTTGTAATTGTGTCAACGGCAAAACCTTCCAGCGAGTCCGCCTGAATCATAAGGGGATCACCTGTCGCCACAGTGAATCTACTTGCTGCATCCACAGCGTGCGACTGTATAAGCCAATCGCCCGACTGACGATTTACGAAAAGAGTCAAGCTTGGAACTCTCATCGCTTGAAGCCCTTCCACGTCACAACTAGGACGCGAATATTTCTTGCCTGCGCTTGAATTCGAGCCAGAGCACCAGTCGCTCTTTGGTTCTCTAGCTCTCCCTCCGTGACAATCTCGACCAGATAAGTTGAATTGACTTCGCCTGGGTTCACATTCACTCGGACTGCGGGGTTGCCCGCCGGATGTCCTTGCAAAGGTCTTTTAATTCCATCTCTTAGCTCATCCATGTCATTCAAGACGGTTTGCTCCCAATTTGCAGGATTTGCTAGCGAGTGGGAGCGTACTGAAATGGCCATACCACTGTCAGGGTCCCAGTGGTCAATTACAGGAAAGTTCCCACCCAGATTCACCCCAAACGTCGTTTCTGCCATCCTCCCTCGGGGAAAGTTTCCTGGTGGAACGGTCTGTTGATTATTCGCCAGCGCATCAAGCCCCGCTAGGATCACCGGCGGAGCCAAAAAGGAGCCGAGAATGATGTAACCTTCATTGGCCAAATAGAACTGTGCACCTCGGAGGGCGGCAACATTTGCTCGCCTTACCGCCCAGCCACTCGCTCTGCCAATTGCTAGACCTCCGCGTGCGGCCAGGTGACCGATGCTTCCGATGGTTACAACCTGCCCCGCTGATCCCTCTGTGGCCATCCCGCTCGGGTCAATATTGTTGGCGGGATTCGAGTGCGCGTAGAGGTATTTGTGTAAACTTAATGGATCACTCTGCCCTCCTTCATAAATATCCATCGTGGGGAAGCGACCCAAGGCCGGGTTGTACGTGCGGGCGCGGAGGTGGTAGGTGCTGAGGTCGGCGTCGTAGTATTCCCCGGCGAAGCGGTAATTGTTGGGGGTTGGGGTGGTGCCGGAGGGGGCGTTCTCGGTGGAAGGGTCGGTGAACGCGATCTGCGCGCCGGTGGTGGTGTGGCGCGCGGTGCGGTCGAGGAGGTTGCCGAAGGCGTCGTAGGTGTAGGTGTCGGTGATGGTGCCGGCGTCGTCCGTGAGGAAGCGGGTGCTGCCGAGGCCGTCGTAGCCGTAGTAGTGGGTGATCCAGTCGGTCGCGGGCTTGCGGTGCTGATTGATCAGGTCGGTGCCGTAGATATAGATGGCCCGGGCGGGGCCGTTGAGAGTGGCGGTCTCTTCGAGCACCTGGGCGTAGCCGGTGGGGTTCCGGTCATCCATCAGGTAATAGGTCATGACGCCGCTGGCGTTCTTGAAAATGCGTTGTCCATCGCCGTCGTAAATGATCCGGGTAGTAACGGTTCCATTCACCTTCCGCTTTTCGAGCCGGTCGGCGTAGTCGTAATCGAACGTGATGGTCGAGGTCTCGGGCGCGGTTTCGGTATTGCCATTGTCGTCGAACCAGGGCGTGCCGTTGGCAGAGCTGGTGTCGTTATCAAGCCGATCGTGCGGGTCGTAGTTCCAGGTTTGCGTGCCGTTGGGGAGGCCGGGCGCGGAGGAACTCAGGCTGACGATGCGCTGGCGGCGGTTGCCAACCTTGTCGTAGCCGGTGCTGTCGTTGTAGCCCCAGGCGTCGTCGTACCGTATGGAACCCGTGCGCACGATCGTACCCGCGCCGTTGGCCGTGATGCCTTCCGCGGCGAGGCGATTGACGGGGTCGTAGGTCCAGGAGAGGGACCGTTCTTGCAACCCGGCGATCTGCTCGGCCATGCCCTCGCGCAGGCCGCTGGGCCGTTTGTTATACTGGAAGTAGGCGCGGAATGCCGATACCCCCGGCCGGGTGTGATCGATGCGGTCGATGTGGCCGAGGGCATTCAGCTGCGTTTCGACCACCAAGCCATTGGGCAGCCGCTGGATCAGCAGGTCGCGCTGGTCGTAATCGTAAGACGTGATCAAGGGCGATCCGGTCGTATTATCGATTACCTGCGTCACCCGGTTCAAGGCATCCCGCTTGTATTCGACCTGCAAGGACGGCGTCGTCCCGTGGAACGTCTTCATCGACTCCAGGCCGCCCGCTGGGTCATACGTGTAGACAATCTTGCCCTGGGGCGTGAGTTTGCTCAAGAGGCGATCCGCGCCGTCGTAACCGTAGCTGACCTCCTCCGTCACCGGGGTCTGGCTCGGAGGATACGTCACCGGATACTTCATGGTCGCCCGCTGGCCTGTCGCCGTATACGTAAATTCCGCCGCCGCCGCGCCCGTGACCGCCGCCCCCGGAACCTTCTTCACCAGCCGGTTCATCACGTCATACTCGAAATTGACGATGCCGCCCTTGAAATCAGTTCGTTTCTTGAGCGCGCCCAACTCGTTGTAAACCATGCTCTCGACAAAACTGCTCCCGCTGCTCAACGGCAGCCGCCGCTGCGTCCGCCGACCGAAAGCATCGTACCGATAGTTCGTGATGCGACCCTCGGCGTCTTCCTGCGTCAACTGGTTCCCGGCCTCGTCATACGAATACTTCGTAATCGCGACCGTCGCGCTATCCTCTCCGCCGAGCACGCCGGTGTTTTTGTCGAACGCGTAAACCGAGTTTCTCACCGCCACCAGGCGGCCCAGGCCATCGTAGGTGAAGCCCGCGACCTGCCGCGAGCCCTGCGTCGTCTCGTCCGCACCGATCTCGGCCGTGCGCCGATCCAGCGCATCGTATTGATACCATTGCGTGACTTCGCCGGGCTGGACGACTTTGGCCAGGCGGCCGCGGGTATCGTAGTGGTTCTTCTGGGTGATCCGGTTTTTTCGCTCATCCTTGGTCGTGTCGAGCGCGCCATCCGCATAGTAAGTGTAGCTGGTGACCTCTCCGACGGCGTTGGTGACAGAGGTGCGGCGGCCCTGCGTGTCGTAGCCGAAGCCGGTCGCATTGCCGCGGCCATCGAACGTGCGGGAGACGCGGCCCGCGGCGTCGAACTCCGTCAGGCGCTTCGTTTCGGTTTCGTCGGGCAACAGTGTCTTCGTGACGCGGCCGAGGACGTCGTAAAAATAACGCGTGACGCGCCCCGCGCGATCCACCTGATGATCGAGGCGGCCGCCCACGTAATTCCACGCCTCGAACCGGTTGTCGGGATAGGTCTTGCGGATCAAATGGCCGGCGGCGTCATACTCGGAACGGGTGGTCTGGGTCTCCGCCGGGCCGGTGAGGGGCGTGCGCACGCGCGTCTCCGTCTCGACCTGGCCGCGGGCGTTGTAGGTCATGGTGGGAAAGGCGTTGAGCACCGGCGCGGGAGGGTCGATGTCCGTTTCGGTGATCCCATCGACAGCGACCCCGATCTTCTGCGTCGAGGCCGCCGTGGAGAGCAGGCGCCCCGCGGCATCGTAGGTGAACGTCTTGATTAAACGCTCATACACCGTCCCGCTCGGGTCCGTCTCCCCCGGCATCTCCCGGCGCGTGGTCTCCGTCAACACCCGGCCCTCGCCATCGTAACTGTACCTCACCAAACTCAAAACTTTGTTTGGATTGGCCTGCTGCCGCAACACCGACGTCGTCCAGCCAAAGTCCGGATGGAGCACCGTCGTCGTCCGGTTCCCCAGCGCATCCGTCTCGATTATTTTGTTTGCCGGATAGGTGTACGTCGTGACGGACGGTTGCCCGTTTACTGACGGGAGTGTCACCGACTTCAGTTTTCCGATCGCATTAACATAATCCGTAGCCGGATTCTCGTTCACCCCGACATACGCGTACGTTGTGGTGAGGTCCAACGCATCCGTGCTCGAAAGAAGATTCCCGAAGGTATCGAAAGTCTGTGAACCCGTTGTCACCCCGGACACCGCAACCGTAATCGTCGCAACCGTGTCGCTATTCGGGTAATACGCAAACTGCGTCACAGGAGAACGCTCCACCTCAACGAGAGTCACCTGGGTTTGGTTGTTAACTTGAGTCTCGACCGTCTTGTATTTCACGCTGATCTGACTCTCCAGCCTGTCTGATGCGTCATACGTGTATGTCGTCTTCGTGACGTTCTTCAGGGGATCCTGCGTGCACACGATATTCCCATGCGCATCGTACTCATGCACCGTCTCATTCCCGAAATTGTCCCGGATCGTCTGCCGCCCCTTCGCCCCAAATTCCTTTCCAAAAAGTGCCTCAGGATCGACGTCATCATGATAGTCGAACGACGCCTTCGTCCCCACCCCATCCACACTCGCGGACAAACGCCCCTTCCCATCATACTCATACCGGCTAATCTGGCCCAAACTATCCCGGAGGTGGGAAAGGAAATGCTTTGGATGAGAACTATCGTTTGCCACGTAGCTAAAATGCGTGCTCTCGTACTTTGGATTATTAGGAGTGGACTTGTCCACCAGCCGTTCCACCTGCACCAGGTGCTCCACACTGCCTCCCTCTTCCGCCGCGTAGCGATACTTCAGTGTGGGGACGCCTGTCGTCGGCTCGCCCGGGCCGAAAATCTCCGTAATCCGATGTGCAGCGTCGCGCCGAATGACCACCGATTTCTTGGCCGTCTCCTGGCTTTCGATGGCGGTCTTTTTCTTCGTCTCGATCTTGTCATCCCCTTGACCATCCATCTCGAAAACGATCTCATTCAGGTTGCGATCTACTACCTTGGTCAGCCGCCCACCCGAAAAAGTATAAATTCCGCCGTCAGGATGCTTGAACGTAAAATCATTCCAGTCGAACGGCGGATTCATCACATCGTCATGAATGGCCCTGTCCTCCGGATTTTCGGTGTCGCCGATGACATAGAACTGGGAGGGTGGATTGATCATTGAGGGCGTCGGTGTCATCGACAACGTCGCCGTCGTAGCCACTGGCGCAAAGGTGAACGAAGACCCATCGAATATCGGCAGAGAGAGCACACTCGGATGAAACTCAAACCGCTCTCCGTTGCCTAAGTCCACGATCACGTACTGTCGCCCGTCATTGTAAGCGTTGTTCCCATCCGCCCCCCAATACCGGCCCAGAGAATCTCTCTTGATCAATCGAGCCCCGGCCACCGAAAGCCGCCACCCCGGTCCAAAATCCCCCCCCTCCGCGTCATCCGTATCGTACAAGCGAGACACCTTGAGCGGCAAGCCCTCCACCGCGATCTCCAAATCATCCTGAGCAAACCGGAGCCGCCCAATCTTCAAGTCGCTCTTTAAGGTGAAATAAGCCCAGTCATCCGGACCTCCCCCCGCATCCAGATTCCCATCATCCGATACAACCAAATTTAGCCGATACGTGCCGTCCGCCAACCCGGCCAAATTCAATTCACCGAGATCATCACCCGCTGCCACCCGCCCCACGTACAACTTCTCGACGACCTCCTCGTCAGAATCGAATTTGTAGACACGCAAGGCATACCGGACCAAATGCGAAGAAATGTTATCGAAAACGGAACCCGTCACAGTAACCACGCCCTTGCGCAGGATCGGCGGACCGTCGGCCGCATTAAGCTCCTCGCCGCCGATAGTCAACAACTGGCCGCCATACCCCCCTTCCTCGTGCATCTCATTGGCCGACTGCTTGAATCCGATGTGCACGGAGGCGCGATGCTCCGGCTTGGTCGTGTTGAACAACCGGTACGTAAATGTCACAGGTTGATCAGGCAATTGGCCGTGCGTATCGAACTGAATCACGCTATAGTTATTTCCAGTATGATGCTTGGTCGCGGTTAGGCCACTTGGCGGCATCGTATCGATATCGAAAAAGTCCCCAGCTTCAGTGTCACCGATATCTTTGTCGTTCGCGAGAATGAACAAGTCTCGGCTTTGCTCCCCGGCGTCGAAATAGTAATAATCATCGCTGGCCTTGAAAAGGAGTTCATCTGCCGCTGGACTGACATATAGTTTCGTGCGCGCGGTTGCGGTTCGACCATAGCTGTCTCGGATCGTATAATTGAAGGAAACGCTTCCTTTGAACAGCGGTTCATTCCCGACCGGAAGCGGCGGGGGAGTGTAGTCCAAAGCATGAGGTCCGCTTAACACGAGAGCTCCGGTGTTTAGTCCACCAACCGTTCCCGGATTCTTCGTCGCTTGCGTAACACTCACTAGTTGAAACGGATATAGCGTCCAGAAAGTCGGGTCATTTAGCGCTTCGTCCAGCTGTTCTGCGGCGTCCGGATCAAAATCGTTAATCAGGACATTGCGAGGGCTCGCCGTCAATGATTTGGAGACCCCACCGGGCGAGAACGAAAAGACTGTATTATCATCATCGAATGCTACCGGAGGACGATTAATCGGATCTACGATGACATAAAGCTGGGCGGGTTTCGATTCCAGGTCCGTTTGGATCGAATACGTAATCCGATGGGCAATCCCGGAATTACTCGATTTGGCCTGGTAACGAAACTGCCTTTTTGGGCCAAGCCCCAGACCGTTCTCATCCACACTGGAGTAGATTGCCTGATCTCCGATTGCGCTACCAGCGTTTTCGATAAGCCATGAACTGGAACTAGGATCGTTATCCAAAACCCGGATCAAGTGGCCGACGCCATCCTGCGGTATCCACACGTAGTCATCCACAGGATCTCTGGTGACGTGGACAAGAACATCATCATAGTCGACAATTGCTGGAACGCCGCTGTCGGTAACGTTCAACCGTAGGACGTACAGCCCGGCCGTTCCATTGAACGTCGTGGCGGTGGCGAGCGCTCCCGGAGTGTGAATTGCCACATTGTTGCCATATTTCGTCTGCCAAGAGTACGAAAAACCGCCCGTGCCTCCTACCGTTCCATTAAAGGTTTGCGAACCGCCCGGAATCACCGTTTTTTCTGATCCCGCGAACACTCCGAAACGAATACGATCAAATTCCTCACCAAGGTAAATTTCTTGCGCTACCGATTCGTAAATCGCCTTTGCTGCGGGGCCAACATCCATACGGGTCGCCGCTTTTGTGGCAGGAGAAATACGTAGTTGGTAATACCGGTACGTAGCCTGCTCGTACAAATCGTTTAATGTCAGGCTTTTCAGATAGTTTTCCCAGTCTTGAGAAATGGTAGAATAGACTCCCTCTTCATTTCCGGTGAATATCCCGATCGAGAAGACGGCAATGCCCGCGGCCCGGGCCTGCAGTGCAAGATTTGGGCCCTCAGGGGACCCTGCGACGCCATCTCCAAGAACGATGATTATTTTGTCGGCATTATCGTTTTGCCTTGGCCCGGTCAATTCCTGGATGGCTAGAGCAATTCCAATTTCGGTGGAAGATCCGTCATGAATCGTTTCGTTAATCGGCGACGTGGCATTCCGAACTGACATCAAATCCGAGGATAGAGCGTGCTGAATCCACGCCCTTTCCCAAGCGAATAGGACCAATCCTGCTCTGTCGACACCGGGCTCAAGAAAGTCCACAAATTCCGCAGCCCTGAGTTCCCCATTGCGGGCTCCGCCGGCAACGGTGGACTTCGATTCATCGACTAATAGAATGACATTTTTTGGGCGGCGGGCGTTCGTCGTAACCCAAAATGTGACTTCGTCGGTGACCGGAGTTGAAGATCCTTCCTGCGCGCTGAGTGTTAGCTTGTACCGGCCAGGGCTATCAAGACTCACAATGGCTGTGGGAGAGTTCACATCGCTGAAGTTCGCCGTGGCCCCAACTGGCTTTTCGACGCATATCCATGCGACGGCCAGCGGCGAATTGTTAGGAAGCCCATCATCGATCACAACGCCCTCTAATGGGATCGAGGTCGAGCCAGAGTTGGCTTTTTTTATGGAGCGACTAAATCCAGCGAAGACTTTCGGCGGCTGGTTAGCAGCATTATCCGGCAGAACTTCGACGGTGACGACGTCGCTGCCGGAAAGGTTTGGACTTCCGCCGACTTCCGTGGCGGTGAGGCGGAGGGAGTACGTTCCGGGCTTGGAGAAGCTCACGCCAGGGTTGGGCGCGTTCGGCGATTGAATCGTGGTGTGCTCCGCCCCACTGACGGCCTCCCACAGTTTGGCTGGCGTGCCGGACGGAATCGCATCGTCTACCACCGACGTGAGAGTGAAGGCCGGACTCGTTCCATAAGCGATCGCCTGGTATTCCGGCTCCACATCCACTTTCGGAGCGACGTTCACTTGGTTTGTGACTTCGACCTCGACGTCGTCGGTTTTGGTCACGCCGGCGGCCGTGACAGTGAGGCGGAGAACGTAAATACCGGGCTGGCTGAATGACGCGGTCACCGCGGAGGAATTGTTCGGCGGAACGAACGTGGTCGACCCCCCGGAGGAGCTGCTGACCTGACTCCACCCGATTTCGCGACAACTTCCATTTCGCATGACCACGTCGCTTACCAGGCCGATCAATTGTGCCGTGGCCGGAAACGCTGTCGGTTCGATCGTTTGGTCCGGACCGGCGTCGACCTTCGGCGCGGAAACGTCCGGGACAACGCTGAGCCGGAAGGGCCGGATTGTTTCGCCCTGGGGGGTGCCGTCGGACACGCTGACGTTGATGAGCCGTTCTCCGGCGGTTTGGGTGGCTGCGTTGTGCCGATAGGTCATGAACATCAGCATGCGCGAGACATGTCCAGGCGTCGTATTGGCAGTGAAGGTGACGGTGTACGGAGCAGCCACGGAGCCCGCACCGGAAATTGTCCCGACGGGTACATCGTTGTCCGTGATGCTGTTCCCCTCGACTTCGAACAAATGACTCCAGGGGGCAAAGCCAAATTGGTCATCCCCATTCCAATCGCCGGTCTGGCACCAAAGCTTCAGCCAGCCGCCCGCCAGCGTGGGATTATCGATATCGCGCACCCAGGAGCCGATATTGGGATCCGGATGAGCGAACAGCAAAACCTCCGAACAGGTGGCATGGGCAATTGGGTTCGGGCGAAGATTTACGATCGGCGGCGTATTGTCGCCCGGAGCCGGCACCACGACGGTGATCCGATCCCGTCCGTAGCCAATGGCGTCGTTGAGCGCAACGCTGAAACGATAGGTGCCGGGCACGGAGAACGATGTTGCGTAGGTGATGACCCATTGATGACCCGGCGGGATGACCTCCGTGATCGTGGCGCCGATGGGCGTGGTGAAAACATAGCCGTAAGGAGCCACCGGCCCGTCGTCCGACGCGTTCCAGACGAGCGTCACCGGTTGATTCGGTTGCGCAACGATGAAATCCTGTGCCGCTTTCACCACCGGAGCCTGGTTGGCCAAGGTCGGCAGCGTCGTCGAAAATGCCGATACCACGGCACTGGGAGTGCGAACGTAGTTGTAAGTCTCGAGTGTATCGAATTCGCCGAGGGCTTTTTGCTGGCCGAGGTGGTCGCTGCCGATCCAGAAACCCGCGCTCCGAACTCCGGCGGCGGGAATATTTGCAATCCCGCTACCGGTCGCGGCAGGATCCCCGTCGATGAAGAGTTTGGTGGTGGAAGCGTCGTAGGTAAGGGCTACTTCGTGCCATTGGCCCGGGGCCCAGGAGATCGGGCAGAAGAGATTGGTGGTGCTGACACCATTGGCTTGGGTCCGCAGAAAGACGTGGCTGCCATCCGCCGTGACAGCGAGGCTCCATTCGCCGTACGACGCATCAGCGGAATATTGGCCGACGGTCACCAATCGACCTTCCCCCCCTGGGCCAACGCTGAAGTCGTTAGTGCTACCCCACGTCGGGCGGAAGAGGAAGCGGATGGTTCCCTCGCGAAGGTTAATATTCGCTTTGTTGTTATCTTCGATTTCCTTGTATTTGATCTGGCCGTTTCCCGAGGCGGAGTGGGAGAGAGCATTCCCGTAAAGACTCGCTACCCGGGTCACATTTTGCGGATTGACGGGAAGCTGGCCCTGCTCGCCCTCCAGGGTCGCCAGCTCGAATTTCCATTGCCCAAGCAGGACAGGCAGGACACTGGCAGGGTTGTTGGGGCTGGTGCCATCGAGCAGTTCCTGAACATTGGAGCGGCCATCGTAATCGGTATCGGCGATGCCTTGGTAAGTGCCGGTGTCCGAAGGGAGATAATTATTTCGAAACGCCTTGAATTTAACGACCGTGTTCGCGCTCGTGGTGAAGGGTGACGAGTAGAGTGTGCCGGTGGTGGCAGTGGGTTCGTTGCCGCTAGTGGTATATCGGATGGTCGCACTCCCGCCGGTGGCTGTCGCCAGCGCAATCTGCACGCTCGCTCCGCCGGACACCGGCGTCACCGTGGCAGTCGGCGTCGCGGCCTTGAAGACATAGCTGGCCGTCGCCACCGCGGAAGGAATACCGGATGCCCCGACGCTGCGCGCTCGAACGGTGGATTGGGAATTGTCCGCGAGATTCAGATTCTGGGGCGAAGTGACGGGTGAAACAAAAAGAACATCCACCGGCGCCAGCGGATCGTCCACCTGCTCGAGGCGCGGATTCCAGAACTGATGTTGGACGCTCGTATCCGTGGCCGAGTCAAGGTAAGCTCGATGTGAAGTGGTGCTGGCTGTCGAAGGCGGCGGCGGCGGCGCCCATCTGAAATCGTCCTTGATGCCGACCGACAGCAAGGCGCCTTGCGACGAGTACAACCCAGAATAGATCGGCGACGTTGCCGAATAGCCAGAGGGATGCACGAATCCGACGATCAGATGCCAATCCTGAGAGGGCAGATACCCGTTCCAGAAGAACGGAGCTGGGGGCGGTGTCACACCTGGCGCCGCTAGCGTCATTAGGCTGCCCTGCCTCGCGGCCAAGTAGGTCTTTCCGGAGGATGGTGAAGCAACGCTTCCCGTCTTTTTGACCCACACGGAAAAGCGGTATCGCTTCAAGGTATCGATAGTGAATGAGTCGCCTAGCCAGCCGCCATCCTGGTTATTTAGGCCGCCGGTGGCCGACTCGAGATTGTAGGCCGTCCACACGTTCTCCGAAGTCGCGTAGGGCGTGCTCCGTGTCTCGATCTTATTCTCCGCCGCAGCCGTGCCGTAGGCCGGGAAGCTCGGCTGCGAACCCTCGGAACCCAGGACCCAGTTTCCGGGATTCACGAGGTTCAATCCTTGAGCGAGCACCTTCAGCTGCGCGCCCGAAGGCGCCTGGACCGACACCGAGATATCGTTATAATAAGTCCCGGATGGCAGACTGAAAACCGGCGCGGCATACCGCGTCGCAACGGTGCTGACCGTCGCCGAGGGATGGTAGTTAGCTTTGAAGGCCCTCGCCTTGATCGTCGTGCCGGACGTTACGTTCAGCGGAGCTGAGCACAACGCGCTCAGCTCAGTCGGCTCCGAGCCATCGGTCGTGACCCGGATTTCTGTCCCGCCTGTGACGCAATCCAAAGTCACGTTCACGTCGTCCGGGCCGGTACCCTCCGCCAGGATGGCGGTCGGATCTGCCGCCTGAAAGGTGTACGTTCGCGTATCAACTGCCGATGCCAAGGTGGCGGTGGCGGTGGCTGCTTGGATGGTGTTATTGAGATTGCCTGTGAGTAGGATCGTTTTCGGCCCCGCTTCCCGCGTCGCCGTAAGGACGTCGACCGAATCGCTGACGGAATTGACTTGCTCGATGCGAGGATTCCAGAGCTCCACACCGGCGAAAATCGAAGTCGCGGTATCCATGAAGGACCAATGGGGCGCATTGACTACGCCACTGTTCCACTCATAGTCGGTGCCGGCAAAGACAAATTGGCCGTGAGTATTGTAGACCGCTCCATAACTCGTTGTGCCGGTATGCCCATAGGGATGCACGAATCCGAACACCAGATGCCATTGATCCGCCGGCAAATTGTCGCCGAACCAAAAGTAGGGATGCGTTGCACTGCCTGCGCTGCTGATCGTGGCAACCCGATTTGCTTGCAATCCTAAGTAAGCGCGGCCTCCCGCTGGCCCGGTTGGGCCTGATTTTTTGATCCAGACTGAGAATCTATAGAGTTTGGTGGTGTCGATCGGCACATTACCGGACTTCCAACCGCCATCTCCATTACTTCCGCCGCCGTCGGTGTTTTGCCCCACCCACACAAGTTCAGTTGTGCCGTAGGGGGTGGATCTCGCCTGGATCGAGTTTTCCTCGCCCAAGCCGTACTTGGGAAAACCGACCGGCGACGCTCCTGAACTTGCCTGCCATGTACCGGTGTTGAGCAAATTCATCGATGGGGAAGCCTGACGCACTTTCAGTTCGCCGCCTGCTGGAGCCGTGATCTCCACCGCCAGGTCATGATGGTACACGCCCCCAGCGTGGCTGAATGTCGGCGGCACCAGCACGAAGACATTGAAACTTGTCGATGCCGTCCCTCCATTCCCATCATCCACCGTCAGCGTCACCTGCGCCGAACCGAAACGATTCGCCGCCGTCGTGATTGTTACCGAGCGTGCTCCTTCTGCGCCGCCCAACACCACATTCGCCGGGGGCACCAAAGTCGTGTCTCCCGCCACACTTTTGGTCACAACCAACGATCCGGCCGCAGTTTCGGCATCCGCCACCGTGAAGTTGACCGGGCCAATCGTAACCCCTTGCGTAATCGTTTGATTAAGAATTGTTGATATAACGGGCTTTGCATTGACTGTGACTAGGAAAGACATGTTTGCTGTAAGCGCTCCGTCACTTACACGCAACGTAATTGTCACTGCTGGCCCTGCTTTGTTCGGAGCCGGAGTCACTTGCACAGTTCGGTTTGCCCCACCCCCTCCCAGCGCGACATTTCCCACCGGGATAATCGTTGTGTCAGAAGACGAGAGGACCGTTACTATTAGACTCCCCGCCGCTGTTTCCGCGTCCCCCACCGTGAAGTTCAACACTCCCGTGCTTGTGTTCTCCTGAATTAGCTGGGAAAGAATCGGCCCCGCAATCGTCGGCGCATCGTTCCCGCCGGCCACCGTGATCGTCTTGCTCGGCTGCCCGCTCGTTCCGCCCGCTCCGTCCGTCACCTGCATCCGCACGGTCCGCGGCGCGGTCGACGGGTTCTCCGAGGCATTGTGATAGGTAATGCTCCGCGCCAGGGCCTGCACCGCCGCCAGATTCGCCCCGCTGTTCAGATTCACCCTCAGCGCCTCCGTCCCCACACCGCTATACCCGGGCGCGATGGCGCCGAGGCTCGTCCCGCCGTACCTCACGTCTGTTCCCACCACTCCGATCTGGCCCGCGCCGCTCCCCTGGTTGGGTATCGTCAGCCGATCCTCGGCCAGTCCCGCCGCCGCGTAGTCCACGGTCAACTGCCCGCCGTTCAATACCGGCGTATCCACGTCCGCCACCGTCACGCCGCTCGCCCCGCCGCTGATCGCCACCGCCGCCCCATTCTCCGTATAAGAAATATCCGCCCCAAAAGACTGCAAGACCGGCGCATCGTTCACCGGACTCACTGTAATCGTGACTGTTCGGGGCGTCGTGCTTTGCGCGCTTCCATCGTAAGCCACCACCGTGAAGGCTGCGATGTTCTGGTTCGCGTCCGCTGGAGCTCGCCAGACCCAGCTGGGGGTGCTCGATCCCAACAGCGAGACTCCGAGCGTGACCGGATTCCCGTTTTGTTTCAGCGTTCCGGCGCTCACCGTCTCCACGCGAAACTGCAGGGAATTCACCGCATTGTCGACGTCCGTCAGCGTGGCCTCCGTCGCCGCCAGCATCATCGCATGGGTAATCGTGAAATCCGTATCCTCCGAGGCCCCGATGAGCGTATTCACAGACGTCAACACCGGCGCGTCATTCGACGCCGATACGCTCACCGTCTTGAACACAGGTGTGCTCGTCCCCCCATCCCCGTCGTTTACCGTCACCGTCACGGTGCGGAGGAGCGTGCTCGGGTTGCCCGTATCCACATTGTAGAACTGGACACTTCGCAACAAGTCCTGCACTCGCGCTGGCGTCGCCTGGGCGTTCAGCGCCACCACCAGCGCCCCCGTCCCCACCCCCCCGCTCACCGTGCCGATGGTAGTCGCCCCATGCTTCACATTGTTCGAGACATCTACCGTGATCGATCCCACCGCCCCGAGCGCCAGCCGGTCGTTCGCGTGTCCGTTCCCGGTCACGCTCGCTGTCAGATTCCCCCCCGCGAAGTTCGACGAATCCACCACCGTCACCGTCGCGCTGGCCTCCAGCACCACCGGGCTGCCTTCCTCCGTGAACGTCGGCCCCGGGTTCGTGGGAAGAGTTACGTTCGGGGCATCGTTCACCGTCAGGGTGAAGGCACTTTCAGTGAATCCACCATCTTCATCAGTCGCCCTCAGTATGATCGTAGTAACGCCGCTGGCGTTTGCTAGCGGAGTCACCATCACATTTCGAGTCGATCCCGTGCCGCTTATCGATATACCACTGTTCGCCACCACGGCGGTGTCTGTAGAAACTGCAGTCACTGAAAGATTCCCAGCGAGGGTTTCCGCATCGTCTATTGCAAAACCCAAAGAACCTGTGGGAGTGTTGCGAGGGACCGTCTGCGATGTCACAGTGCTTACAGTAGGAAGTTGATTGCCATAAAACCACAGTTCCGCCGCCCAAGCATTGGCCTCATCGATTGCATCGCAGTAAAGAATTACATGTCGGCCGACCGAACCACTTGGAGGTTGAATTGCTGCTGTTTGCATCATCGTGCTAGCCGGCCAAGTCCATGAACCAGATGCCACGGATGCCGCAACTCCGCCCCAGTTTGCAGCAGCATCGTTAGGATTGGGAGCGGCGGCTTGGCTCAAGACCCAAATGCGATACCCGTCAAAGTTGCCTACCCCTGCTCCGTAGTAATTGATGACCTGCACGCGACGGTTCTTCTGAAGGTCGATACTGATCCATTCGCCGACTCCTGAGGTCGCGTTAGGGCGCAAGGATGCCCACGCTTGATTGGTATTGCCGATGTGGCCATCGATTGCCAGCGCCGCGCGATAGTTGACCCCCACGCCCTCGTGGGATGCAATTATCAGCTTCTCCGTTTTCGAAATCACGAAGAAAGTATTGGCACAACTGATGCTGAGTCCGGCTTGAGAATACGGTACCCCCGAGACGGTCTGCATGACGCCGCAGAATTCCAGATTCGAAAGTGAACCTTTTGACCCATTATCCAATTGAACCCCGATCCTGCAACTTTCGAATCGACCCGCGTTTAAGGAACCAATGTACGAGGATGAAGGGATTCTAATTCCTACCCGGGCAAAACGAACCCTGAAGTTTTCGAGCGAGAATCCTTGACTGAGGTACTGGATATCAAGCGCTACGTCGGCGTAATGATTATCTGGCTTCCCCGAACTGGTAGCACTTGGTGTAACACCTGTGGCATCCGAGCCTTGGATAACCTCGCCGTATAAATCATCATCTACAGCAGTGAAGATGGTTTCTCCGGTCGTCCCCGGAAACGAAACATTTCCAGAAATGCGAATGCTTGGCGGGCCGGCCACTCCACCTTTTCCAAATTTGACCACGCATCCTCGATGAAATGTCGCAGTGGAGGGTGTGATCGTTGATTCGATAAGATAAGTGGTGCCACTCAAAAAGATCATCGTACCCCCTCCTGAAGCGATGGTGAAATCGATTGCAGTTCCATCGAGCCTGTACGTAACGTTAGCCACTTGGATTCTGGAGACAGTAGCCATTGCGACTCGCTTTGCGGGAATTCTGCGAATTTCCCGAGGCACTAAGGCTTGCTCACGCGGCTTCTCATTAGCAGGAAGCTCTTTGAAGCTCTCACTGATCGGCGCGTATTCTACACTCTCGAACAGCACGCTTCGCCCTTCCTCGGGAAAGTGATGCCATGTCTTTCCGACCGGCTCCTCCTTGCTGGGGTCTTTTTGGTCGAGCGTCACGCCGAAGGCGGCGCCGCGGGGCATGATGGCGTTGCCGAAGCGGAGCGTGGTGTCTTTCAGGTCGGGGTCGACCATCTCGGCGCGTTTGACTTCGTTGGTTTCGCCCTTGAGCACCGTCGTCGTCTTTTCCGGCTGGGGCGCATCGAGGAATTCCGTGAGCACCTCCAGGCGGGTCGTTTCATCTCCGAGTCCGAACTCCGATGGCGGCGGCAGTTTTTCCTTGATGAGGATGAGCTGCATGACGCCTGCCTTGGAGATTTCGTAAACGGCATCCGCCATCACATCATCGAGGAAGTCCTTGTAGACCAAGCGGTTCGGTGGTTGCAGTTCGCCGATGGTGGAGCGCGCTTCGGCCAGCAGCACCGATTGCCCGCTCTTGGCGTCGTAATAGGCGAGCCCGAGTGGCGCACCTCGCAGGCGAACCCCGTCCGGCGTCCGGATATCAATGGCTCCCGCCGTCAGGATATCCGGGGCGAACTTCACTTTGATCTGCGTTTCGCTCGCCTCCGCGCCATCGGGTGTCAGGACAATCCGTTCCTTGGCCTCCTTCAGCACGCCAGCCTCGTCCTTATAGTGCAGGCCCATTTCCAGATGCACGTAACCTCCGTTCGTGATCGTCGTGCCATCTTCCAGCTCGGTGACTTGCCGCACCCACTTATGGTGCAGCCCCTTCTCCGTCAGGAAATCCTCCACCGGTGTCGCGGGCTTGGTCGGCTCCTCCTCGACTGGGTCCTTTGTTTCGGGAGCCGGCTCGGCATCCTGACCGCAAACGGAGCTCTGGGTTAGCCAAACGCAAACCAGCAGAAGCAGCTTCACGACGAGCCACCCGCTCATCCTGCCGCAGAACCAGGCCCGCCGCGGCGTGGCAGCGCCATCGGCTGAACTGGCCCGGCACCCGGAGGGGCCAAGTGGCGCGCTGGCCGTGGAGGTCGAGATTTCAACGCTCGGGGGAGCGCTCCGGGGGGAAGAGGTTGCCTTTAGCATGTTGGTTTGTATATCCGCGGCGTGTGCAACCACGCCAACTCATCCATCATTGTGTTGTTACCGCGCCGACCAACCGACTGCCGGCCCATAAGTTCAGCATGCCCCGTGAGGGAAATGGTGTGAGACCTATTGGCTTTGCGCGCGCATTTAAGAACCCACAGAATTCACCTGTCAACGAGATTTTTTGGAAATTTTATTTTCGCCGTCAACGTTCGCTCGATTCGGAGAGTGCGTGCAATGCCCGTCCCTTCCCGCTACTGTCGCCGCGATGTCGGCTACGCTGAAATCCTTGCGCGCGCTGGCGGACCCCACCCGCTTGCGCCTGATGGCCCTTCTCGAGAAGGAGGAGATCTCCGTCAACGAGCTGCAGGATGTCACCCAGTTGGGCCAATCCCGCATCTCCACCCACCTGGGCCAGCTCCAGGCCGCCGGCCTCATCCAATCCCGCCGCGAAGGCAAGCGCACCTTCTACAGCCTCGATGGCCTCGCCGATAAGTCCGCCAAGGAAGTCGTCAGCCTCGCCATTCGCGGCGGCAAGGAACTCCCCGAACACCTTGCCGACCAGGCCAACCTCAAGCGCATTCTCGCCCTTCGCAAGGAACAAGCGCGCCTTTACTTCAATCAAGTCGCCGGCCGGTTCGATCGCAGCTACGGCCCCGGCCGGTCCTGGCAAGCCTTCGGCCAGCTTCTGCTCCGCATGCTGCCGGCGCTCGATATCGCCGATCTCGGCTCCGGCGAGGGCCTCCTCAGCGAATTGCTCGCCCGCAAGGCCCGGCGCATCGTCGCCGTCGATAACTCCGAAAAAATGATCGCCTTCGGCGCGGCCAAGGCGCGCAAGGCCGGGTTGAAGAACCTCGAATTTCGCCTCGGCGATCTCGAGAATCCGCCGCTGCCTCCGGCCAGCGTGGACATCGCCTTGCTCAGTCAGGCTCTCCACCATGCCGAAAAGCCCGAGCGAGCCATCCTCGGCGCCAGCCGCATCCTTCGCCCGGGCGGCCAGATCCTCATCCTCGATCTGCTCGAACACGGCTTCGAGAACGCCCGCGAACTCTACGGCGACCGCTGGCTCGGCTTCAAAATCGGCGACCTCCACCGCTGGCTCGAAGACGCCGGCTTCAAGCGCATCGAAGTCTCCGTCGTCGCCAAGGAAGAGCAGCCCCCCCATTTCCAAACCCTTCTCGCCGCCGGCGAGAAACCCGCGTGAACTGGGATGCCCATAGCCTGCTCCTCGCGGGGCTCGGCATTTTCCTGATGGGCCTTTCCAAGGCGGGCTTCGGCGGCGGCCTCGGCATGCTCACCGCCCCCTTTTGCGTGGTGGCCTTCGACCGCCTCGGGTTCGATGCCCGGTTCGCCCTCGGCGTTATCCTCCCCTTGCTCTGTGCCGCCGACCTCGTCTCCCTGTGGGCTTACCGCCGCCGCTGGCTCGCCGCCAACCTGCGCTTCCTCCTTCCCGGCGTCGTCGTGGGCACGATCATCGGCGTGGGCCTGCTCACCCGGTTCTCCGCCCGCCAGCTTAATATCGGCATCGGCATGCTCTGCCTTGGCTTTGTCCTCTTCCAGCTCGCCAAGGAAAAGATCTTCGCGGCCGAAGGCGCCTTCGCTCCCAACCATTGGGTCGGCATCCCCTGCGGGATCGGGGCCGGCATCACCTCCACCTTTGCCAACGGAGCCGGCCCGCTCGTGGCCATGTTCCTCATCCCGCAGCGGCTGCCCAAGGAACTCTATGTCGGCACCACCGTGCTGGTGTTTACCTGGATCAATTGGATCAAGCTCGGCTTCTTCGTCCCCCTCGGCATCGTCAGCTCGCGCACCCTGGCCGCCAGCTTGATCCTGGTTCCGTTCGTACCCCTGGGCGTTTGGGCGGGCTTTCGCCTGAACCGGCTCATACCCGAAGCGCTGTTCCTCAAGCTGGTTTACCTGTTCACCTTCCTCACCGGGCTGCATCTCATTTTCCGGTGAGCCGGCCCGGAAATATCGGGGGCGGGAAGGGGCATTACGGGCCTTTTTGAGGGATTTTGAGAGGCGGCGGGGGGCAGGGTGCTGGAGCACGGCCACGGCAAGGGAGGTGGAATGGGGGTGGTGGAATGGGTGGAATTGGCGGAATTACGGGGGGGGGTTCGCATGAGGGCGTGCGGCTAGTCTCGGATCAGGCTGCCGACCCGGGCCAGGGCGTTTGGGTGAGCGCGGCGGCTTGGTGGAGCTGGTCGAGGACGTCGGAGGGGAGGGGGATGCCGGATGCCATAGACTTCTGGTAGCGCGCCCATTCGAGTTCGCCGGGGAGGAGCAGCCGGTCGGTTCCCTCGGCTCGAGGGGACTGATGGATCTCGTCGATCAGCGCTTCGATGCGGCGGTTGAACTCCTCGGGGGGAGCGATGGCAGGAATGTCGATGGCCAGAAAGGCAGCCCCGTGGTGGGTGGGGAGGTGAGGCTCATCGAACGACCAGCTTCGAATGCCCCAGGTCAGGGCTGCGCCGCTGAGGAGGCCGCTCAGGGTCTCGATGAGCAGGGCGATGCCGTAGCCCTTGTGGCCTGCCATCGGTGTCAGGGCTCCGGCGTTCGGAAAGCCGCTCGGGTCGGTCGTGGGGAGGCCCTGGCCGTCCACGATCCAGCCGGGCTGGATCGGCTCGCCGCGCGTCTTGGCCGCGTAGACCTTGCCGCCCGCCACCGTGGCCGTGGAGATATCGAGCAGCAGCGGCGGATGTCGTCCCGCCGGAACGGCATACGCGATGGGATTGCTGCCCATGACGGCGGCGCGCGACCCGGGGGCGGCGACCGACGGAATGTCGTTGGCCATCGCGAGGCCGATCAACCCTTCGCGGGCGGCGAGCCAGGCGTAATAGCCGGCGGCTCCGAAATGGCAGCTATTCCGCACCCCGACATAGGCGATGCCCTGCTGGCGCGCTTTCGCGATGGCCACGCGCATGGCGAATTCCGAGGTGACCATTCCCAGAGCGGAATCGCCGTCGACAGTCGCCCACGCGCCGCCTTCCGCGACGAGGCGCGGCTGGCCGGTGGGGCGCAGCCCGCCGGCCTGCAAGCGCCGGAGATAGCCCGCGAGATTTTTCGTGCCGTGGGTGAACACGCCCCAGGCATCGGTGGTGGCCAGCACCGTCGCGGAGGATTCGGCATGTTCGGGCGACATCCCGGTGGACTGAAGGGCGCGGGAGGCGAAGGCGTGCAGAGCGGCGTAGGGGATCGGTGGCATGGCGAGGGCAGGGGAGACTACATTCGGAATTGGGCCACCCCATTGACGACATTGCGCGGGGTGCCGCCGCGCAGCGCTTCGGCGGCGAGTTCGGCCACCGTTTTCCGCAGGAGCGTGACCGCCGAGTCGCTGCAGGAAGCGGCGTGCGGGGCGAGCACGACATTCGGGAGCTTCAGAATCGGGTGCTCGGGCGGAATCGGTTCCGGATCGAAGACATCCAGCCCCGCTCCGGCCAACCGGGCCGACGTGAGCGCGGCGATCAATGCCGTCGAATCGATCAAATCGCCCCGCGCCACGTTCACGATCAGCGCGCCGGGCTTCAACTGTTGCAGCGCCTCGGCCGAGATCAACCGCCGCGTCTGGGCATTGCTTGGGCAGTGCAGCGTCACAATGTCCGAGTCGGAGAGCAGGGATTCCAATGACGCCGGCTCGGCACCGCTGGCCGCGATGGTGGCGGCGGTCACGACCGGATCGAAGACGAGCACGCGACACTGAAACGCCAGCAACCGTTTCACCACTTCGCGCCCGATCCGCCCAAAGCCGACCACCCCGACGGTCCGTTCGCGCAGGGCGCAAAACGCCGAAAGGGGCGTGGCCAGGCCCCACTGGCCGCCATGCACTCGGCTATTATGCGGAACGATCTGGCGGGTCAGCGCGAGCATCAGCGCCAGCGTGTGATCCGCCACCTCGTGGATGCAATAGTCAGGGACATTGCAGACCGGTATCGCGTGAGCTTTGGCCGCTTCAAGATCGATGTTATCCACGCCGATCCCGTACCGGACGATGGCCCGCGCCCGCGCCAGGCCGGAGATAACCGCCGGCGTGAGGCGCGCGAATTGCGTCACCACCACGTCCGCATCGGCGCACAGGGCTTTCAATTCGGCCTCGGTCTTGCACTGCCGGGCGGCCACGTCGCAACCCGTCGGGCGGAGAATCTCGGTTTCGAGCGCGAGATCGGGAAACGTCCAGTCGGTAAAGGCGGCTTTGGTGTGTGTCATGTCGGTTCGATGCCCAAGACTTGCCCGCTTCCGCCTTTCGCGCAATCCGGCAATCCGTCAAGCCGCCATCCACTCAGAGGACTCACAACTAGGCCAGCCAATTCAGAGCCCGGCCCAGTAGGGTCTGAGATCAGGCGCGTTCCGTGGTGTTGGCTGCAGTCTCCAATATGCCCACGGTCAGGGTCCTGCGTATCAACACGCCAATCATCTATTCATCATTTGATTTCTTTGCCTGCATCGTGATCGACCGTTCCAAAGTGCGGGTCGGATTTGACGGCCTCACTGTTCAGCACCGCTGCGGGCGGGCGACAACACTTTTCTTTGAAGATCGTCCGAGTGGCGAAATCACTGCTTAAAGTGGGCTTTTGCCGAACTGGCGAGAAATCGTTGGTTGGTTCGGGCGTCAAAATAAAGAAAATCCCTCAGCGCGACCGCTGTGATTCTAAATGTTTCGATGTGTCCCTCCAGATCCAAGGGGATATAGCATTCACGTCAGACCAGAGTCCAATCCTCGCCGCTTTGGCCTTCGCCTCGGCGCGTTGGTAGTTAAGAGCGCCAGGCGCATAGTTGGAAGACCACCAAGCAAGTCCGTGTTCCAGCAGCCGGTCGTTAAGGACACCATCATTGATTTGCATTTGGGCTGTGAACCTCCCCCATTTGTCTTGGCCTCGAACGGTCAGGGCAACATCCCTGTTCAGGATCGCCTTTCTGGAAAACTCAGTTGCCTCCATACCATACGGTTGATCGTGTTCTGGACAGTCGATACCGAATAGCCGGATGTTGATCAATCCATACCGAGGATCGTGAACTTTGAACGTGTCACCGTCAATGACCTTCGTTACCCTCACCGATGCAAGAGCCTGCCCAGGCGAAAACTGAACCGGAGCCTTCGGCTTGCTCCAACGCCAGGCTAGGACTGCGAGCGTGATCATCAACGCGAGAACGCCAGCAACGCGATACCCGCGCTGCATACTGCGTTTCGAGATGATCAGGTCAAACTGCATCGAATGAGCTATTACAATCGGCGGAGACGATATGGAACTCGACAAAAATGGTCGAGCGTAAGCTTATCCAGGCCATCCTCGCGACCGCAAACCGAACTTGCTCCAGAGCTCAAAAAGCTGCTCGAAAAATGGGATAAGGAGGCGGCTGCGTCTCGGGCCATTTCGGTGATCAAGGACGATGTAAAACGGCTCTTCTTTGCACTGGAGTCACAAGATTTGGGCAAACTGTTCAAGCTGTACGAAGTGGATTTCGGCGAGAGCAGCCGAAGGTACGCCGAGACCACGTTTTTCGAGTGGAAGAGGGGAACTGTTCAGGTCTCGGGGAAGGTGGCGGAGCGGTTGGTAAGACTTGTCCCGAAAGTGCTTTCGACTGAAGCGAAGTACTACCTGATCGAGAAGCTGTGGCAGCACTATAAGACGCGCAGCCACGTAGCTGTCACAGTTCACCCAGACAAAGACATCCGCGCCCTGGTTGAAACGCTTGCTACTCGAATTGACCAGTCCCTCGATCATCGCATCCCCGAACCAGTCATGGAAAGTCTAGGCTGGCTGTATGACGCCGATTCCTCGGCGATACAGCGATGCCTTCGTTCTGTTGCAGAAGCCGAGGCTCAAGTGGTCGGAAATGGCTTGCTGGCTCATGTTGAAGAGCTACGATCACGCGCACAACAGTGCCTCGAAAGCGCCGACTTTATAGGGCATGTGCGATTTTCGCTGCCGTTTGCGGACGTATCAGTGACGATCCGAAAGCAGTGGGCGAGCGAAGCCCAACGTGAGCATATGAATAACCAGCCGTCTCAAGATGAAGAGAATAAACATTCAGGTAGTCTGGTGCCACACCCTGAGAAACAAGTGGGCATTTCAAATCCGAACGATCTGCTGTCCGAGCTGACCAAAGGTCTGCCGAAATCGCAAGTTGATCAACTCAAAGGGAAAGCAGCCGAAGAACTCCTGCGGATCCACGTCAAAGAAAAAGAGCAACGTATGGATCGTGAGGCGATGGCAAACAACGTTGGTGACGCCATCAAGGCCGCACGTGTCCTGAACATGGAGGACAACTCCGGTTACGTGTTAAAGACCGAGCACTTGTCGGCCACGTCCAAGACGAGCGTCACTATTCAGAAGGGGCCCGTTAATCCAGCGCCTACTGATGACAGGAAACGAGTTTCGGCGCGGTGCTTCGTTGCGACCGTCTGCTATGGGGCGGAGGACAACGGTAACGTCGAAACACTCCGGCGCTACCGGGATCGGTACCTCTGCACAAAGATTTCAGGCCGGGCGTTCGTGTCACTTTACTACAGGTGCGGCCCTCACCTTGCTAGGTTTGTTGTGAAGCATGAAAGCATCCGCCGTATCACGCGGACCGCTCTCGACGGAATCGTTGCCCGTCTCCGAAGGCGTGGTTTTTAATCTCCGCGTGGGCATGTCACGCCGGGCTTTTTAGGTCTGCTCCCTGGAGGTGACGGTGCGCACCCGTTAATCATGGGTGTGTTTGCTTTGAAACGCCGAGGGCGCTCCCCGCTGGCCGCGCTTGCATCGGCCGAGCGCGATGGCGTCGGGTGAATGGGAGACTTGGACATCGCCATCTTGCAAGACTGCGATCTCGCACGGTCAATGGATTAGGGGCCGTGCCACCGGTCGACCACTTGGTCGCGCACCGCGCCGTAAACTTCAGCAAGTCGGCCAATGGGAGTGCCACGCACCGGCTGCGCCGGAAACAGGGAGATCCACGAACCTCGCGCTAATCGGTATCCGCCGGCGTCAGCTCGCGAATCCACCGTGCGAGGCGGGCCATCCGTTGTTCGGAAAGATAGGGGCCGGCGAAGGGCATGCGTTCGCCGCAGGGCGAGCGTTCGAGGAGTTTCTCGTACACCAGGCTGTCGGAGGCATCGCCCGGGGCGACGTAGGGGCGATCCGTGCCGCATTCCGCGCCGGAGCCGCTGAAGACATTGATGAGCGCCAGGGCGGATTCCGATTCGAGATCGGGCAGAAAGCCGGGCCCGTGGCACACGAAACAAGTTTGGCGCAGCGACGGGCCATTCTCGCGAGTGGCGCGAATGTTGAGCCGGTACGAAAGTCGCACGAGCACCGGAACTTCCTGGCTGGCGTAGCGGGGCGCAGGCGCGCCCGTCACCCGGTCGGTCAGGCTATCGCCCACTTCCAGCGTTACCGCGTAGCGCCCATCCTCGTTGAATTCCGCGGCCTCGGTGGCCGGCGTGCCCGCGAGCTGGCCATCCGCGGAAAGTTCCAGGCCGCCGGGGAGCGTCCCGCCCGCCACCGACCACGCGATGGGGCCGCTGCCGTCCATTGCCGCAAGGGCTATCTGGGCGGGTTCGCCCGCTTTCAAGATCAGGTTCTCCACGGCAATGCGCGGCGGCGGTGGAATCACGCGCAGATCGAATTGCTGCCGATTCGTGCGATCCAGGCTGTCCACCACGGTCACGCTAAACTGGTGGCGCTGTCCGGCCGTGGGGCCGAGATCGGCCACTCCGACCGCCACCGCCGCCTGGCCAGTGCCATTGCTGACGACCGTCAGCGCCAGGCCGGTGGGCGCGGCTCCGACGACCTCGATGCGATACGGCGGCAATCCGCTCCAGGCGGGCTGAATCGTTTCCTGATACGCGGCCCCGACCGTCAGGTCCGGCAGGCTCACCGCTCCGCCCGCCAAGGTGGGCTCGGCCGGACTCAACGCGAGCGGCCGTTCCGGCATGGATCGGACGCGAAAGAAGCGGGCTCCCTCTTCAATGGCCGTCGAAAACTCGATGGGCGCGCCCGTCCCCAGCCGGTAGGCGGCGTCGCTCCACCCGGAAGTCAACGCGGTCGCGCTCTCCACCACGAGCAACTGATTGGCCTGCGAATCGAAGGTGAACGAGAGAGTGCCCGGCTGGGCGACCGGCGGGGAAATCGTGACACCGGAAGACAATTGGAGTCCTCCGACCAGGCCGGCTGCTCCCGCGGTCACCAAGATAGCGCCCAGCACATGTCCCATCCTGGAAGACCCCCACCTTGCTTTCATTGCCTCCGAATCTACATGGGGTCGGAGTTCGTGCAACGCTGCGAAATACTCATCCGATTCTGCGGGGCGCATATCGGGATTGCCCTCGAGAAACTCTGGCCACCGGTTTGGAGTCCCGCATTTATGCGGTTTGGCGCGGGAAACTCCCGGGCCGCCTGAAGGCGGGACTCCGAACGGATACAAGTGTTCGGACGCGCTCGATTCGGCTTCGCTCGCTCGCCACTCGCCGCCGCCAAATCCGGGCATGGTTTGGCAATTTCGCGCGCTGTTCTGTTCCCGGCGAAGATGTTAGGATTCGGGGCATGACGATGAACTACGTGCCGTACAAGAACCTCCCGGCACTGGGCGGACTGTGTGCGATGGACGCGGCCATGAAGCCCGGCCTCTCGGTCGAAGAGTGCGTGCGGCGGCTGAAGCGTTACCATTACGCGCTCAAGCGCCTCTCGCAGATTTTCACGGCCCGCATCACCTCCGAGCCGGTTTACGAACTGAAGAGCGGGTTCAGCCTGCACGCCCATTATTGCGCCGAACACGTCAGCGCGCTGCGCCAGCGCGTCGGCGAAATGCGGGAGCCGCCCCTCGGGCTTGAAGAGACGCCGCACCCGGCGCTCGAAATCTTCTTCGACGAACTCCTCGCCGCGCCCACCACCGAAGAACTCCTGCTCGGTGTGTACGAGAAAGCGCTGCCCGCGGTGATCGCAGCCATGCGGCAGCACGGCCGGGACACCAACCCGCTCGCCGACGCCCCAAGCGTGCGCGTCTGTCGCTTCGCCTTACTAGAACTCGAAGATATCGCTGCGTTTGGGGCCCAAGCGGTGGCTTCGCTCGTCACCCCCGCGCAGCGCGTTGCGTCCGCCGATTGGCTGCAACTATTGGACGACGCCCTGCCGGCGGCTGGCGGGCTCGCCGGAACCGCCGAACCCTCCGGCGCCGCGATCGAGCGGCGTTACTCGGGCAAGCCGTTTCGTTTCGATGGTTTCCCCAAACGGGATGAACGCTTCCCGGACCCCTATAATATGGGCGTCAATGCGGAGGTCTTCCTCTACGACGACCGCTACCCGCCGGAGCCGAAAACATTGATGATGTTCTACAAGCGCCTGCGCGAGATCGATGTGCCGGAAATGATGGCCAGCATTATCTCGGAGACCGCCGGCAAGCCGTGGAGCTACTATCGCGACATGACGCGGCAGCTCTGGGACGAGGCCCGCCACGCGATGATGGGCGAGGTGGGCTTTGTGAACCTGGGCGTCGACTGGCGGAAGGTGATGGTGAATTTCACCTGGTCCATGGCGCTGAACACGCAGCTCAAGCCGATCGAGCGGCACGCGGTGCTCTATTTCATCGAACAAGGACTGATGCCGAAGACTGGCAAGCGGTTCGAATGGGAGGTCGGCCTCGCCTCGAAAAACCCGCTCTCCGGCTTGTTCCAGGATTACGATTGGGCCGACGAAGTCCTGCATGCGCGCATCGGCCGGGATTGGTACCTCAAGGAATTCGACGACCCGAAACAGGCCGTGAAGTACGGCGACGAATGCTGGTCGAAAGTCCTGATGGGCTGGGAGACGTGGCGCGAGAAGGGCCTCACGCAGCACCGCAATTGGTGGCCGGAGGTCTACCGCGAAGCCTGCCAGCGCTGGGGCATCGAGCCCGATCCCAAGGTCCTCGGTTACAACACCACGTATCAGCAAGTTCGCGCGGACCTGAAGAACCTGTCGATCTCCGCCTGACGTTCGGCAAAATCTGGCGACTGCCGGTTCCGACCCGGCGGTCCCTCGGCCAGGCCGCGCCGCCGACAGGCTATTTACGCGGGTTGAACTTGGAGTGCTTCCCGAGTTCTTCCCACAGGATCCGCTCCTTGTCGTCGAGTTCCGTGGGCATTCGCACGGAGATCGTCGCGTACAGGTCGCCGCGCGCGTCGCCGCTGCCGGGCAGTCCCTTGCCGCGCACCCGCAGCTTCTGGCCCGGGTTCGCCCCCGGCGGCACCTTCACCGATACGGCCCCCTCAAGCGTGGGGATCGGCACCGTCGTGCCCAGCACGGCCTCCCAAGGCGCGAGTTCCAGCTCGTAGAGCAAGTCCGAACCTTGCACCTGAAAATCGGGATGTTGCGCCAGCCGCACTCGCAGGAGCAGGTCGCCCGCCGCGCCGCCGTTCGCGCCCTCCTCCCCCTTGCCCGCGATGCGGATCGTCTGCCCCTCCCGCACGCCGATGGGGATGCGGACCCGGAAATTCTCCGAGATCGTCTTGCCGGTCTGCCGGTTGACCCGCTCGAAGGAAACGGTGCGGACCGATCCTTGCGCCGCTTCATGCAGGTTCACCAGGATGTCCCCCTCGATGTCGCCGCCGCGCATCGGACCGCTCCGGCGGGAGCGGTTGAAAGCATCCCGGAATCCTTCGTCCCCCTGGCCGTTCGCGCGCCCGCCGAAAAACTGCTCGAAGAAATCGCTGAAGCCCGTCCCGCCGAACCGGAATTCGAAATCCTCCGCGTCCGGCGCGCCCGGCCCGCCGCGGTGTCCGGCGCCGCCTTGCCAGCCCGGGGGAGGCTGCGGCCGGTTCCAGTTCGCGCCGAGCGTGTCGTACTTTTTCCGCTTCTCGGGGTCGCCCAGCACTTCGTTCGCTTCGTTGATCTCCTTGAATTTCTCCTCGGCCCGCTTCTTGTCCTTGGCGACGTCGGGATGGTGCTGGCGGGCCAGCTTTCGAAACGCCTTGCGGATCGCTTCCTGATCGGCGTCGCGCGCGACACCCAGAATCTTGTAGTAATCCTTGAACTCAACTGGCATACGATGGAGCCATTATAGCACAGCCGGGCGAGCGTGGGTGTCGGCTGCCTTCATGGCGCGGACGGGGCCGCCTCCAGCACCGCCACCGCCGTGGCGTGATCCGCCGTGTGGCTCAGGCTCAGGTGCAAGCCGCCCGCTCCCCGTTCGTTGAAGAGGGTCTGCCCCTTGCCGTGAAGGTGCACGTACGGCTGGCCGGAAGGGTGGCGGCAGACTTCGATATCGTGCCACCCCAGCGCGCCGCCGATCCCCGTCCCGAACGCTTTCGAGACGGCTTCCTTGGCGGCGAACCGCGCCGCGAGAAACGGCCCGGGATCGCGATGCGAGAGGCAATACGCGATCTCGCCATCGACCAAAATGCGCCGGAGAAAGCGCTCTCCGAACGTTTCGAACGAATTGCGAATGCGGCCCACCTCGATCAAATCGATGCCGACGCCAAGAATCATGCCGGGGACGGATAACCTTCCATCGCCACGAGCATCTCCTTCACGGCCGTGGCCAGGCCGACGGTCATGGCGCGGCTCACGATGCTGTGCCCGATGTTCAATTCGACAAGGTGCGGCACTTGGAACAGCCCGGAGACATTTTGGTAATTGAGCCCGTGCCCGGCGTTCACCCGCACGCCGAGTTCCTGCGCTCTCCGCGCGGCGGCGGCGAGCCGCTCGATCTCGTCGGCCCGCTCCTTTTTGCGATGGAAATGCTCGGCGAAATTCCCCGTGTGGAGTTCCACGAACTGCGCCCCAATCTTCGCGGCCGCCTCGATCTGCTCCAGGTTGGGATCGATAAAGAGACTCACCTCGATCCCCGCGCCGTTGAGTTGCTCGGTCGTTTCGGCCAGCGCGCAGATCTGCCCGGCCGCGTCGAGTCCCCCCTCGGTGGTCAGTTCCGCCCGGCGCTCCGGCACCAGGCAAACGATATCCGGCTTGGTTCGGAGCGCGATCTCCACAATCTCCCGCGCGTTCGCCATTTCGAGGTTGAACCGCGTCTTCACCACCTCGCGCAGCTTCGCCACGTCGCGGTCGAGAATATGCCGCCGATCCTCCCGCAGATGTGCGGTGATCCCGAGCGCGCCCGCCGCTTCGCAGATCAGCGCCGCTTCGATCGGATCGGGCTCGCCCCGGTCCCGCCCGCGGTACCGGGCTTCGCGCAGCGTGGCGACGTGATCGATATTAACCCCGAGCTTGAGCATCAGCGGGCGGGAGGTTTGGCGGCCGGACCGGGGCCTGGAGCCTTGCGGGGAGCATTTGCCCGGGGCTGGCGCGCGGGCGGCTTCGGGTCGTTGCTCCCGTCCAGCCAGTGAGCCAGCAATGTCAGTTCGAGCGCGCTCAGGCCCGCATCGGAACGCCGCACCACCTTGAGTTGATTCTTCTTCTGCAAGGTCGCTTCGGTGATCGTGTTGCCCAGTTTCGGGCCGATCGCTTCCAGCCAGGCCTCGCTCGGGGAATTGTCCGCCAGCAACAGGCTGCGCGCGATGCGCGTGAGTTGCCAGATCGGCCGCCACTGAGTGAGTCGCGCCTGCGTGATCTCCCAATCATAATAGACCAAGCCCGGCCGGTTCACCTGTTTCAGCAACTCCGCCGGCATCCCGTTCGTCTCGCGGTTGCTGGTGGGAAACAGTCCAGCCATCAGAAATTGATTATCCGGGGCGCGAGCTGGCCCGATGAAGGGCACCACGATCGGCAGCCCGCGCCAGACCAGCCGATGATCGTTCGTCACGTACAAGAGCTGCCCTCCCGAGGCGCCGATCAGCGCCGGGGCTTTGCCTCCCGCCATGCCTTGGGCGATCCGATCCATCACTGGAGCGGGGTTGCCCACCTTGGCCGCCAGGTTCACCGTAAACAGGCTGATGCCCTGCGACCACAAAAACGCCTGGTTCGGGATCTTCTCGAAGCCCGCGCTCGCCACCGTCGGATGCTTCGCGAGAAACCGCTCGATCCCCTGGATCGCCGTGAACCCGATCAGCGGCTCCCGGATCGTTTCCAACGGAATGTCCCATCTTTCCGGGCGAATTTGCAGATCCTCGGGGTAATCCAGCAGCAACTCCGAACGAAGCCCTTCCTTGGTTGGCACGACATTCACGGTCAGCTTCGGCGCATGGCCTCCAGCGGCCGCCGCGCCCTCCTTCCCCAACTGCCGCAGGGCCACCAGGTTCGCCTCGGCCTTCAGCACGCCGGTGTGCTTCTTCCGCAAGGACTTCCGGAATGAACCGAACAGGCGTGTCTGGCGATCCAGCGGGGAAGCGCCGCCATGAACGACGACCCAATCCTTGTCCGTCGTGAAGGCGACGCTGTAACGATCGCTGGCGCAGGTCCATCCGCCTTTCGCGGCGGCGGGCTGTCCCACCCGCGCGCCTTGCGCCCACTGCCAGAGATTAGTGCTCCAGAGCGCGATCCGGTCGGCCGGCACGCGCACGGCCAGCGCCCAGTCGGCGGATTCCCCGATCTTGGTCACTTCCAGCCGGGATTCCTGCTGCACCGCGTCGAGCAACAACGGTCGAATGAAGCCGGTCAGCGCCTCCGCATTCGGCCCGCCGTGCGCCGTCCGGGTGCCCGCCAGCCGCGCCCACCGATTCAGCGCGGCATCGCGCAAGGCCGTCGTCTGCGGCATGGCCAGCAGTTCCCGAAAGTTCTTCGGCACGTCCTTCCGGCTCTGGAGAGTTTCCGCCCCGGCGAATTGCCAGCGCACCACCGTCTCCGGCTTGGGCGAACCCTCGGCGGCCGAAACCATCCCGGCCCCGGCGACCCACAAGACTGCTGTCCACTTCACCATCGAATCGATCATAGGATCGGCTACTTCTCGCAGAGAACCCGCCAATCCGCAACTCCGGCGGAGCCCCGGGGTGTGATCGGAAGTGGCGGTCATCTTCTTCCGGGGAGTGAGCCGTCTCGGCTGTCGCGGCGGGTGTCTCGCCCGCCGCCAGTGCCCGTCAGCCCGCCACGCCCTCTGCTGACCGCCACTTCCGATCACACCCGGAAACCCGGACTCCGGCCCTACCCGGCAAGGACGCAGTCCTTCCCCCTCCATGATCTCTGTGCCTCCATGGTGACCTTCCCCGCCCCCGAAATTCAAGAACCATGCCAAAAATCGCCCCAAAAACTTTTT